>WBUG01000110.1 GCA_008933835.1 Bacteroidota bacterium
GTTTATCCAATTATCGATCGTGCCGAAGGGGAAGGTCGCCGCAACGTTCACGCTTTCGAACGACTATAGGGAATCAGTGAGCGATGCCCTCGGGAAGCGGGAGATACGACAACGGGCAACGACGATCGATCTGTTGCCGACGGAGTATTCGCTTGAACAGAACTATCCGAACCCCTTTAACCCCACCACAACGATATCGTTTGCTCTCCCGCAGGACGGCTTGACCACCCTGAAGGTGTACGACGCGCTTGGTCGCGAGGTGGCCGAACTGGTGAACGAATTCAAACCGACCGGACGGTATACCGCCTCGTTCGATGCTTCACGGTTGTCGAGCGGGGTGTATGTCTACCGGTTGGTATCGGATAAATATTCTGCGGTGAAAAAGATGCTGATGCTCAAATGACGATAGTCTTTTGAGCAGAAGTCCCGCGTTGTGTGCGGGGTTGTTGGTGAAGTGATGCAGTGAAATAGCGCAGCGGATCATCCCTTGCGAGGATGACAGGGAAGGCGGACGTGTCCGCCTTCTTTATTTTCTGCCGCCTCGTATTCTCGTTGGGATACGTACGCCTACCTGGGTGTTGCCTTGTGCGGGGAATCAGCATCTTCCACGAAAAAAGATGCTGAATCGGTCGTAGAGCAACGCCCAACGCCCCGAGCTTGTCGAGGGGCGTTCAGCATGACACGCTATCGTACGCGATGTGCTCGTTCGGCCACGCTCTGCCCTGCACAGCGAGCGCATCGCTGAACAAACAGAAGATGTCTCCCGCAGATACCGCAGAAAAAGCCGCAGATGATCTCTTGAGTGTGGAATCTTTTCTGCGTACATCTGCGTGATCTGCGGGAAACGTCTTTTATATATAATGTTGGCGACCAAGAATGGCATGAAGGTGCACATACCGCAGTCATTCCGAATCCCGAGCCATTGTTGCTCATCGGCGAGGGATGAGGAATCTGAGGGTAAGGAGAAGTCTATCAGATTTGCCTACTCATATTCCTCTGGTGCGGCATTCCCAAAAACGGAACCTCGCTCGTGAAGAGCAGTGAGTCTCACTCGCTCGGAATGGCAAAAGAATACAATGTCATTCCGAGGCCCGATGTTCTTTGTCGGGACGAGGAATCTGAAAGATAATATCTTATGTTCAGATTCTCCCGAAGGGACGCCGTCGGCGCTCACTTCGCGGACGAGAGAACAAAACGGGGCTCGGTTCGGAATGACAATGGGCTGGTGGAGAGGTTCACTCTATCTTCAAGCGTACGAGACGTCCCTTCCGCTTCACGATGTTCTTGTAGTCCCACTGGATGGTCCGCGATTTCCTGAGCCAGCGCCGAAGCGAAGTCACCTTCACATCCGCGGCGTCGCCGAAGAAGACCGACGCATCCTTGAATTTCCCCCCGACGACGTTCAGTCCCGGCTCATCGAATCCGGCGCCGCTCCAGAACATCAGCCGGATCCCCTGTCTCTGCAGACTGTATCCGGCGATGGGATTCCCCTCCAGGAACCAGACGGGATGTCCGTGCCACAGCTTGTTCTCCGCACCGGGGAGTCCGGCGTCGAGCTCCTTCGCCAGCAGAACGCACACTTTCTTATGGACGGGAGTCAGCTTGGTATTGTACTTCGCGATGTCGGCGCGCATGTGATCCTTTTCTTGTGCATGGAATGAGCATCCTTCGTTCGACGAACGCTCGAAGCAACGCTCATTGCATCACGGCGCGTTGCGGTAACAGTGGAGCACGTTGCCGTTGGAGAATGTACGGGTCCTCATCAACACCAGAGAGCGCCGGTCACCGGAAGCGAAGAGGGGCGTTCCGCCCCCGAGGAGCACGGGACTGACCATGATGCGGTACTCGTCGATGAGACCGTGCCGCATGAGCGTCGCCGCCAGGTTCGCGCTGCCGAACAGCGCGATGCTCTCGCCGGGCTCCTGCTTGAGCCGGCGGAGCTCCTCCGCGATGCCGTCACAGACGACACGCGTCCCTCCCCACGGGGAGGAGGTCACGGTGCGCGATGCCACGAGCTTGGGGATGCTGTTCATCAGCCGCGCCACGTGCTTGTCGTGTTCCGAAGCGCGGGGGGAGGGTTCGTAGGAGGGCCAATACGAGGCCATCAGGTCGTGCGTCACGCGGCCGAAGAGGAGCTGATCGGTGGTGCAGAGCTGCTCCACCGCGAACTCGTCGAACTCCTCGTCCACCGTATGCCACGAAATGTCCCGTCCCGGTGCCTCGAAGTACCCGTCGAGCGAGACCATGTTGAACATGTACAGTGTTCTCATTCGATCGCTCCTTCACCCCTTCGTCGTTGTGCGTCCGTCGTTCGGCCTCCGATTTCCATTGTTTCCTTCTTCTCTTCCTGGCGTCTTTGCGTGAGACCGCTGTGCACACGTTCCTTACGACGCAGTTGCTTCTTCTTTCTGTTGGTCCTTTGTGTCTTTGTGTGCGTCCCGTCAGTTCATGGCACCGATCACCGTCCCAGCGTCCGTCCCATGTTCTGCAGCCCCGTTTCGAAGTCCTTCCCCACCATACGGTCCATATCGAAGACAACGTGCATCACTTTGCCGATGAACGAGTTCTTCCCCGCCATCGTCCAGGTGACGCGCGTCCCCTCCCCTTCCGGCTCCAGGGAGAAGGTCGCGATGTTGTGCGCCTCGAACGGCGCCGTGAAATCGAGCGCGATGGTGACCCCGGCCGGCGTCACGCCGGTGATCTCCATCCGTCCGGAGCCGACCTCGTCCCCCTCCCAGGTGTAGACCGAACCGACCCCGGCGGCGGTACCGGCGTAGGAGCGTTTCATCTGCGGGTCCATCGCTTCGTACGGGGACCAGGAGGTCCATCGGCGGAAGTCGGTGATGAGCGCCGCGACGGAATCGGACGGCGCCGGAACGAGGGCGCTGCGCGTCACCCGGAACTCGTCCGGCTGTCCGGCCGCCAGCGCGGCGAGGATGAGAACGCCGGCCAGCAGTGCCAGGCCGATGTACTTCAGTGCTTTCTTCATGAGACTCCTTTCGGGTGTTGGTCGTTCGGGGCGAGGAGGCGTTCCGTTCACGGAAGCGACTCGGCGTACTGCTTATAGTTGTCGAGGATGGCCTGCCAGCCGTCGCGCTGCAGTTCGGCGGAATTCTCCGTTTCGGGGTCGAACGTCTCGGTCACTTTGGTCTCCTTTCCCTGCGCGGAGAAGCGGATGGTGACGGTGCGGCCGTCCTCCATCGTATAGGCGATGGAGCGGTACGGCTTCACGTCCGTGTAGACGCCGGCGAAATCGAAGCCGGAGCTGCCGTCCCGCGCTTCCATGCGGGCGAGGAACGAACCGCCGGTGCGGAGGTCGTTGGTCGCGCGCGGGGTGTGCCAGTCCGGTGAGGCGGCGTTCCATTGGGTGATGTGCGCCGGTTCGGTCCAGACGGTCCACGCTTTTTCCACCGGCACGTTCACGACGGTCTCGACGGTGATGGGGGTGAGGGGGG
>WBUG01000051.1 GCA_008933835.1 Bacteroidota bacterium
GTCATCAACGGTGGTGATGTAGCAATTATCGCGGTGGAGATCGATGCCTGAATAGAACATAACAAGTCTCCTTTCGATTGGTAACGGTAAGATACCATTCTCGAAAGTTCCTTGTTGGTAATATCCAATCGCTCAAGCTGACGTGCAAACCGCCGATGCTCTTAGTCTGTGATTATCGTGGAATGAACATGCAACATCTTTTACGAGACAGCATTTTTATTATATAAACTTAATCAACGCGCTGGAGCGCCTGCCTGCCGGCAGGCAGGTTTGCACGCAGCTTAGCTCCAGTCCGTTAGGTTGCCCAAACTATTCTCAAATGACCCCCAAAGAAAAAGAAGACACAGATATTAAAGAGTATGCTCAACAAGTTCTTGATTCCAAGAGGTGGGTTAATACCTCAATCGATTTATTGGATTCTATTAAATCTCTTGAGCCGATAGTGAGAAATCGGTGGGACAATTTTAATAATATGAAAGGTGATGTCCGTTCGTTGATGATTCATAAGACATTCTTTTTCTTGCTTGGATTAAGTATCGAAAACTTGTTAAAAAGTAGAATAGTAAAATACAATCAAAGTAGCCTTAGAAAAGAGATATTTAAAAATGGGAAGTTGCCAGCCATACTAAAAGGTAATCACGATCTATTAAAATTGGCGTGGGATGCCAAAATCAATATTACCTCCGAACAATCAGTTTTACTGAAAAGGCTCTCTCGTGCAATATTATGGTCTGGGCGATATGCTTTTCCTCAATCATACAAAGCCTGGTCATTTGACGATTACAGTCCAGATGATATCGACAATATGAAAAATCTATTTAATCATATTTACCAATTAGTCACTCAAAGCAATAAATAGGGCAACCTAACCTTTTTAATAAGTAAAAAGTCCCCGCACACATCGCGGGGTGATGCCCACGGCGCATCACAAGAGATCGATAACTCCCTGCTCGCACGAAATGTCGATTGGCGCAAGAGAGGTGAGAACCACAAAACCGACATCGGAGATCAATTCTTTTTACCGCCACCATGAAAAGCTATCGATGCGTTGTCGCAAACGATGTTCCCAGGGTTGCCAGTTTTACGAATGATTGACGCTTAGTTTTTGTAGCCTGCATTCTATCAGATAATTCCTACTCGGCGTAAAGCATTTTGGAGGAGATTATTCGAATCTTACCATGAATTCTGCAGAATTACTCACACGTTTTATTGAACGATTACAGGTATTATGTCAACAAACCTGCCAGAATAGAGATATGCAGCTGTTTTGAGCAAAAAGATTCTTTTACCCACAGAGTCCATGTGATATTGCTGTATTTAGTTCTTATCCATTAGTCAACAGGCAAATTGAGGTTTTAATGATAAAACTTGTATCGATATTATTGGTGTCCATGAGTCTTTTGTTAGGGTGTACTTCAGAAAGTAAGGTATCAAAGGAGTATTCCGCAAAGGTGAAGCAAGTTGAAATTGGCATGAGCAAAAAGGAATTTTATAATCTGTTTTCAAACGCAATTCCTAGAGGGGCTAAGCAATATCCAAACGGCATTGTAGAGGTTTTAGAGGTAACAGATTCGTACTATTCATTTACACCAACCGGAAATCGAAATAGAAACCCGCTAACCGGAATGGAACAGAACATCCAATGGTTCTATTTCTACAATGAACAATTAGTTCAATACGGTAATCCAAACGATTGGCCAGCAGAACCTGATAAAATAATTGAAATCAGGCATCGGTAATCATATCGCCTTATCTCATTATATATTTCAACAATAACACAAATGATAGTTGTCCATATAATCATTCCCTACAGTAAACGACGGACCAATTCATGATTACCATCAGGAGACGAATATGAGAATGACACTCCTTTTGCTATCGCTGTTCTTCACAATGCTCCTGACCGCGCAGGAAGCACGGTACGGGATTCTGCTCGAACAGAACATCAGCACCGTCGCCTCGGCGCCGCACTCACTGAACGCCGTCGGAGCGGCGGAGGCGTTCCGTTCCAGGAGTTCGTGGAACATCGGACTGGTAAGTCTCCATCCGCTCTCTGAACACATCGCGGTGCAGACATCCGTGGTTTATTCGAACAAGGTGGTGGAGGCGGAGTGGGCCGGTCCGGCCGACGGTCCCGTCGAAGCCGTATTGCACTTCGGCTACCTCTCCCTCTCGCCGAAACTGCAGGTGTATCTCTTCGACGGCCTGTTCGTCAACGCCGGTCCGTCGCTCGACATCAAGATCGACACGAAGCTCGAACAACGCGGGGAGTACGTGAGCGACCGGGACGAGGTGTCGTCCTCCAACGCCCTCCGGTTCGGTGCAGTCTGCTCGGCAGGATTTATGGTGCCGCTGGTCAACGGAGTGTGGCTCGCGCCGGCCGTGTCATACGACTTGGGGATGACGAACACCAACGACGCGTTCGGAAAGCGATACTCGTCGGTCAGAGCGGGGGTTCAAGTATATTTCCGGTGAGGTGAGAAGAAGGCAGGCAGTCTTTCTTTTTCCCCGCTTCGATTTGACTCCAGCCTGCTTCGACCCGTCTCCGCTTCGACCCGTCTCCGCTTCGACCTCGCCCCGCTTCGGCTTCGCTCAGCGGGGCGGGATGACGTGGTCAAGGGTACAATACGCGATCATGAAGCTCATACGTGCTGCGAAAGGGGTCCGATACGTCGTACAGTTCGTCCGTTCGGAGTTTGAATGAAAGCGATGACTCGGTTGTCATTCAAACAAATAATAAGTACACTGTAATGTTGACATCACCTCCCTCCTTCCTGGCACCATAAGAACTGTATGAAACCCCTGCTCGCCGTCAGTCTCCTCATCATCGCCGTTCTTCAATCATCCGTCTCCCAAATGGCCTTCCTTCCTCCCATCGGTCCGGAGGGAACGTCCATCGCGGCGCTCGCCAAGGATTCCAGCGGCAATCTGTACGCCGCCGGTGCACGGATCTACCGGTCGACGGACAACGGCGGGCACTGGACTCCGATCGCCCACGAGATGAACTGGTCCGCCGTGGGCATCACGAAGGAGGGAACGATCTACGCCGGCACCGGGAACGGCGGCGCGGTGATGCGGTCGACGAACGGCGGCGCCGAATGGAACTACGTCTCCGGCGTGATGGGCCAATCCATTCACTGCATCACGATCGATCCGGCCGGCCGGATCTATGTCGGTTCGAACACCGGACTCTACCGTTCCACGGACGGCGTGAACTTCACGTTCCTCCAAAGCGTCCTTCAGAACATCACGTACGGGGTTCACTTCGAACCGGACGGAGTGTATTTCGCCTCCACCATGTCCGGCATCTTCCGCTCCTCCGATCACGGTGACACGTGGGCGCACATCGGCACGACCTTGCCGAACAATTATTCGCTCATCAGAACGGCTTCCGGGGCGTTCATCGCTGCGATGGGCGGGGGGCTGTACCGCTCCACCGACCGGTGCGCCACATGGTCGAAGGTCCATGATACGCCGTTCGTCTACTCCCTCGTCATGGAGGACGGGAACAATCTGTACGCCGGCGGTTTCAACGCGATGCTGCGGTCGACGGACGGCGGGCTTTCCTGGGAGTCCCGCGACAGCGGACTGACCGATCGATCGCAGAAGCACCTGTTCGTTCCCGTTCCCGGAACGGTCATGACGGCGAACCGGACCGGCGTGAACGTCTCGACCGACCACGGCGCCGCATGGCGTCCCTCGAACGGCGGCTTCGGTATCATCCAGACCCGGGCGTTCGTCATCGGGCCGAACGGTCACTATTTCGCCGGCACGGCCGGGGGCGTCTATCGAAGCACGGACGCCGGCGCGACATGGACGGGCACGAACGCCGGATTGCTGTACCAATCGGTCTATCTGCTGAAGGTCTTCGAGGACGGAACGCTCTTCCTTTCGCCGGACAACGGACTCTACCGCAGCACCGATGACGGAGGGACATGGGAGCTTCTCTCCGGCGGTCTTTCCGACAACAGTGCGGAGACCATCCACCGGCACGTCACCGGTACGCTCATCACAACGCAATCATACGCGATGTACCGTTCGACGGACAACGGGAGCTCATGGACGCCGGTCAATACTGCCGGCGTCGCCACCTCTTTCGTGTCCGGTCCGGACAGCGCCCTCTACGGCACCGACGGCATCCGCATCATCCGTTCGACGGACGACGGACTCTCCTGGTCGGAGTGGAGCCGGTGGGCGTACCGGGCCACGGACCTGTCGCAGAACGGCGTGGGACATCAGTTCGCGGCGGACGACTACAACGGGATCTTCCGCAGCACGGACCTCGGAAGGACGTGGCAGAACGTGATGGACGCGCCGAACAATTCGCATATGCAGCATGTCGCCGTGAACCGGAACGGTTGGATCTACGCGTCGAACGAACTCGGCGAACTGTACGAATCGCGCACCACCGGAAGGACCTGGGCGCTCGCCGCATCGTTCGGCGCCCGCATCGGCGGACTGTACCTGGACAAGGACGATCATCTGCACGTCATCGTTCCGAAAGCCGGTACGTACCGTTCCGGCACGTCCACCGCTCCGTCAGCGCTCCCTTCGCTCTTCATCGCACCGGTCCAGGAGTTCGGACGGCGCCGTATCAAGCAGCAGAACGATTCGGTGCTGACGTTCTATAATCCCGGGACGGATACGCTGAGGGTCACGGGCCTTACGGCCGCCTCTCCCTTCGTTCCGGCCGGCGGCTCCTTCACCGTTCCCCCCTACGGCGTTCACCGTGACACCGTCCGGTTCACATTGCCGGGCATCGGTCCGCATTCCGGGACCGTCATCATCTCCCATAACGCCGTGCCGCAACCGGACACGGTGCAGGTCCGCGCGTTCGGGTTCGGGAAACCCGTGCTCCGGTTCTCCGGCGATTCGCTCCGCTTCCCCGCCGTGGTCCGGCCGGGATGGAAGGACAGCGCCGTGACGGTGTACAATGACGGTGATGACACGCTGTTCATGACGGCGAAGAACGTCTCTCCGTCATCATTCACGAGCCGTACGGCCATCGCACCGATCCCTCCGGGAGCCGCCTACACCGATTCCCTGCGGTTCCAGCCGACCGGTCTGGGCCTGATCGCCGGCACAATGATCGTCACTTCGAACACGGAGTCCGGCGCTGATACGCTGCCGATGGCGGGGACCGGTATCGGGTACCCGAATCTCGTGCTCCCCTCCCGGTCGGTCTCGTTCGGCACCGTCAATGTCGGCGCCGTGAAGAGCGCGACCGTGTTCTGCTCCAATAACGGTTACGATACGCTGAAGATCTCTTCGATCGCCAGCACCGATAGTGCGTTCACTTCCATGGTGTCGTCGCTCATCATCCCGCCCACCGCTGCGTTCGTGCCGGTGACGCTCCGCTACACGCCGGCGGCCGCCGGAACGGACACCGGACTGGTCATCCTGACGAGCAACGATCCCGGCGGAGCGGACACGATCCGCGTGGCCGGCAACGGCATCGTCCTCGGCGCCGGTCCCGAGCCGGTCATGGTCACCGAGTACGGCCTGGATCAGAACTACCCGAACCCGTTCAATCCTACCACCGTCATCCCTTTCCGTGTATTGAGCGCCGGCAGGACGACCCTCCGCGTCCACGATATGCTGGGCAGGCTGGTGATGACATTGTTCGACCGGGATGTTCCCATGGGAGCGTACACCGCGCCGTTTTCGGGAGACGGATTGCCGAGCGGAGTGTATTTCTGCACCATGCGGTCGGGACCGTTCTCTGCTACGCGTAAACTCGTTCTGTCAAAGTGACCCATCCCCCGTGTATTCGCACACTGCCAATGCCGCCAGCGCAGTGGTACCGGTGCCCGTTTTTGACGCCAACAGCAGAATTCGTATATTACCCACACGTTTCAATCGATCCGGTCCCGTAGTTCGAAAACGGCCAGCGAGCGTTGTTGGCAGGTAGCTGCCGTTTTCAGAATCCCGATTCAACTTCAATAATTCATTGGTTGAATCGGGATATATACGAAAATAATTCTGGCCCCGTAGCTCAATTGGATACCTGCCTGCCGGCAGGCAGGGAGCAACAGCCTCAGTATGTTCTGGGTGTATGTTCTGAAGAGTGACGCCCACTATCGGTTCTATGTCGGTTTGACTGAAGATGTCGCTCGCCGTCTCGCCGAACATAATTCCGGCCGGACAAAATCCACTAAAGCATACCGGCCCTGGAGCATTGTGTTTTCGGAATCTTTTATCACTCGAACAGAAGCGAGGAAGAGGGAAAAGAAACTTAAGTCCGGAAGTGGGAAAGAATATATCAAAGAATTTTGGTCCCGTAGCTCAATTGGATAGAGCAACAGCCTTCTAAGCTGTGGGTTGCGTGTTCGAGTCACGCCGGGATCGCAACAAAAAAACGCCCTTAACGGGCGTTTTCTGTTTTTATGGACCATCATGTTCCCTCCTCTACGGCAGCGCGTCCGGCGTCAGCACGTAGACGAGCAGGGCGAACGAGACCAGGAAGATGAGCAGTGCCATCGGACGGTATTTGAGGGTGATGACGAGCTCACCGGCGCCGGCCGGACGGGAGACGTGAACGAACGACAGCAGAGTGATCACCATCGACGCCAGCGGGAGCAGGAGGAAGATGACCGGGACCAGATAGGTCAGGACGGCGTGCCCTTCGATGGTCCGATACATGCCGGTGACCGCATCGGCTCCGGGGAGCGGGGTCCCCAGGCGCTTCAGCAGCGCCGCCGTGATGAACGTGAGCGGCAGGGCGAGGAGCCACCAGCCGGCACGGGACGAGCGCCGGTAGCTCAGGAGGGGGATCTTCAATTCCTGCTGCGGTCCCGACGCGTCGGGACTGGGGGTGGAGAGATTGGTGAGCATGTCGTCGACCTCGTTGGTGTTCATGATGTCATCCCTTGATGCGTTTCCGTACCTGTTCGATCCCCCGCGAGAGGAGCGACTTCACCGTCCCCTCCCTCTTCCCCAGAATGAGCGCGATCTCGGCCACGCTACGGCGTTCATAGTAGCGGAGCGCCAGCACTTCCTGATACTTCGCGTCGAGCGTTCCGATGACGCCGTGCACGCGGCGGTACTCTTCGTGCTTCGCCAGTTCCTCCTCCGCCGCGATGCGCTCCTCCTCCGCCCCGCCGGAGCCGGCGATGTCCACGCCGTACTCCTCCATGATGCGGTTCAGCGACGACGGCGCATAGGCGCGTGCGGTCGCGTACCGGCGCAGTTCGTTCGTGGCGATGCGGTAGAGCCAGTGCAGGATGGAGACGCCCCGCCACCGGAACCGGCCGATGCCCGCGAACGCCTTCAGGAACGTTTCGGCGGCGATGTCCCGCGCGGCATCGTACTGGGCGGTCCTCCGGAAAGCGTACCGGAAGATGTCCCCATAGTACGCGTCATACACCTCTCCGAACCGCCGCGAATCGTCCTGTATCGCCTGAAGCAGCGCCTCTTCGTTCTCGATGGTCATTCAATAATATAATCACCCGGCGGCGGTTTCGTTGCACCGGACACGAGGAATTTCCGGCCCGTGCACGCCCCCGATTGACACATCCGCCGCAAATATGTACCATTGTACCATCGTGCCCTGTTCCGGCACAACCCTTGTCCATGCCCCGGAGAGCGATCATGAACACCCGTTTATCGACACTTCCCCTCCAGACCACCGCGGTGTATCTTCTGCTCGCCACCGTTTGGATACTGCTGACCGACCGGCTTCTGCATGAAGCGGTCACCGATGCCACACTGTACGAAACGTTCCAGACCTGGAAGGGACTGTCGTTCGTCCTCCTCTCGGCTGCCGCCCTCTACGCGTTCGTTCGGGGCCGTGTGCGCGATATCCGGCATCGGGACGAACTTCGCCGCTCCGCGGAAGAGCGTCTACAGAGCACCGAGACGGCCTACCGGTTGCTGTTCGACAATTCCGGGGAGGCGTTCCTGCTCACTGAGCCGGGAGGCGTCATATTCGCCGCCAATCCGGCCGCCTGCCGCATGTTCGGCATGAGCGAACGGGAGATCCGGGAGGCCGGGCGGAACGGGCTCGTGGATGTCGACGATCCACGGCTCACGGCGGCTCTCGAGGAGCGCCGACGGACCGGCCGGTTCTCGGGCGAACTCACGTTCATCCGCAAGGGGGGAGGGCGGTTCCGCGGCGAGGTCACCACAACGCTCTACACCGATGATGCGGGACGGGAACGGACGAGCATGAACATCCGCGACATCACGGACCGTGTCGAAGCGCAGCGCCTGCTGCACCGCAGCGAGGAACGGCTCCGTTTCGCGCTGCAGACGAGCGGCATCGGCGCGTGGGACCTCGATCTCGGCGACCATACCGCCCTCCGCACTCCGCTGCACGACGCCATTTTCGGGTACGCGTCACTGCTGCCGGAATGGACCTATGCCGTCTTCCTGGACCATGTCGTGCCGGAGGACAGGGAGGCGGTGGACAGCGCGTTCCGCCGTGCCATCGCCGAACGCACCGACTGGAATTTCGAATGCCGGATCGATCGCACCGACGGAGCGCGCCGGTGGATCTGGGCCACCGGTACCCACATCGTCGAACCGGACGGTTCCTCGCACCGGATGGCCGGCATCGTGCAGGACATCACGGACCGTAAACGGTCCGAAGCGGAGCTCCGCGCCTCCCGCGACATGCTGCGGAACGTCCTGAACAGCATCAACGACGGGTTTGTCGCGTTCGACCGCGACATGAACTACACGTTCGTCAATCCGAAGGCGGCGGAATTGCTCGGACGCTCCTCCGCCGCACTCGTGGGTCGGAATTACTTCCGGGAATTCCCCGAAGCGAAAGGGACACCGTTCGCGGACGCGTATGTTCGCGCACAGTCGACCGGAGTTCCCGAGATCTTCGAAGACCACTTCGTTCCGTGGGACCGCTGGTTCGAGAACCGCATCTATCCCACCGCCGAGGGCATCACCGTCTTCTTCTCGGAAGTCACCGAACGGAAACGCTCCGAACGAATCCTGCAACGGTCGCAGCAGCAATTGTCGGCCCTCACCGCCCACCTGCAATCCTCCATCGAAGCCGAACGCCAGCGCATCGCGCGTGAGCTCCACGACGACCTCGGACAAACCCTCACCGCGCTGCGGCTGGACCTGAGCATGCTCCGCCGGCAGTCCGCCGAGGCGTCCGGCGCGGCGGCGGAGGAGGTCCGGGCGGAGATCGACGCGATGCTGGCGCTCATCGACGACATCGTCCGGTCCGTCCGCCGCATCATCCGGGACCTTCGTCCGGAGGTCCTCGACACGCTCGGCATCGCCGACGCGCTCCGGTGGCTCGCCGCGGAATTCACCCGCCGCCACCACATCCCCTGTGCGCTCGAGATCGCCGCGTTACCGGACCGCATCGACCAGCACCGCTCGACGGCGCTCTTCCGTATCATGCAGGAGGCGTTGTCGAACGTGGCGCGTCACGCCGATGCGACATCGGTAACGGCGGCCTTGACCCTGCACGAGAATTCCATTATTTTATCGGTGACGGACGACGGCAGGGGCATCGCCGATGAGGACCGGGGAAAGCACGCCTCGTTCGGCCTGCTCGGCATCGAAGAACGCGTGAAACCGTACGGCGGAACGCTCTCGATTCTCCGGGCCGACGGCGGAGGCACCGCGCTGACCGTCCGCATCCCGTTGCAGATTGACACCGCATGACCAGACCAGATCCCACACGGCCTATCGAGGTCGTCATCACCGATGACCACCACATCGTCCGAGAAGGATTGAAGAAGGTCTTCCGTGAGGAACCGGGCATCCGCATCGCCGGAGAGGCGGACTCCGCACCGGCGCTCCTCTCGCTGCTCCGTCGTACGGCCGCCGATGTGCTCATCCTCGACGTCAATCTCCCGGGCCGGAGCGGTCTGGACGTCCTCACCGACCTCCGATCAGAGTTCCCCTCCCTCCGCATCCTGATGCTGAGCATGCATCCCGACGACGCCCTCGCGGTCCGCGCCCTGAAGAACGGCGCCGCCGGGTACATCGCCAAGACCGCCGCGCCCGCCGAGATCGTGGAGGCTGTCCGCCGCATCGCGCAGGGCCGCCGATACGTCAGCCCGTCCCTCGCGGACCACCTCGCCGACGCCGTCGCGACCGGACATCCCGCCGAACCGCACACATCCCTTTCCCCCCGTGAATACGAGATCCTCTGCCACCTCGGCGCCGGCCGGACGGTCACCGAGATCGCCGGCATGCTCTCCCTCAGCGTTCCCACCGTCAGCACCTACCGCGCGCGCATCCTCGAAAAGATGGACATGACCACCACGGCGGAGCTCATCCGGTACGCCGTGACCCACCGGCTGACCGAATGACCCCTCTGTCATCGGAACGATGACATCCGTGTCGACGCAACGACGCGGACGAATCATGGTCCCGACGATACCGCCGCCGCGTCCGCTCCCGTATCTTGGTCCACACCATCCGGAGCGACCATGGACATCATCATCGCCGACGATTCGGCCCGTATCCGCACAGGTCTGAAAAGGCTTCTCGCCACCCTTCCCTTCGTCCGCGTCGTCGACGAAGCGGAGGACGGCCGGAGGGCCGAATCGACCATCGTCCGGCTCCAGCCGCACCTCGCCATCCTCGACATCCGCATGCCCGGACAATCCGGCATCGACGTCATCCGTGCCGTCCGGGAGCGGTCCCCCTCCACGGTCTTCGTCATCCTGACGAACTACTTCGACGACCAATCGGTGACCGAGGCGATGCACTCCGGCGCCTCGTACGTGTTCGACAAATCCGCCGATCTCGATCCGCTGCTGGACCATGTCCGGCGCCTGGCCACCGAATCCTCTTCACCCTCTCCGAAAGTACGATCATGAACAGCCAACGCGTCATCCTCATCCGCAACATCCCGACGGGCGCCGTCGACGAACTCCGCTCGGCCGCGGAACGGTCCGGATTCCCCTTCCGGTTCCATCATCCGGCCGCCGACACACCGGCGGCGACGGACGCATCGGTCCGCTCCTGGGACGGTATCCTCCTCGGCATCGACGGCCGTTCGGGCGCTCCGTGGAGCGACCTGGAGGAGCAGCGTTCGGCGGCGCCGGATGCGCCGGTCATCTGCATGGCGCTGGACCGTTCCTCCGTGTCGATGGACGAAGCGATGCGCAACGGCGCGGCCGACTGCATCGACATCGGACACACCGGGCGACTGCTGACGGCGCTCGACCGTGAGATCCGGCACTACGACCTCCGGCGCGCCCACCGGCACTCGCAGACGCAACTCCGCCTCACGGAACAGCGGCTGCGACTGCTGGCCGACCATGCTCCCGACCTCATCTACCGGTACCGGCTCACCGAACCCGCGGGCTTCGAGTACGTCTCGCCCTCCGCCACGGCCATGACCGGATACACGCCGGAGGACCATTACGCCGACCCGCTGCTGGGCGTGACCCTGGTGCATCCGGACGACCGCCACCTGCTGGACGAGATCGTCTGCGGCACCGCGGAAGCGGAACGGCCGCTCGAGCTGCGATGGCGGCGCCGGGACGGCTCCGTCCTGTGGACCGAACAGCGGAACGTCATCATCCGCGATGACGCGGGCGAGCCGGTCGCCATCGAAGGGATCGCACGGGACATATCGGAACGGAAGTCGGAGGAGGAGTCTCGGCGGCGACACACCCGTCTGCTCGAACAGGCGGAGTCGACGGCCGGGCTCGGCTGCTGGGAGTTCGACCGCACGACGGGCCGGATCTGGTGGTCGGCGCAGATGTACCGCATGTTCGGCGCCGCACCTTCCGGCGAGGCGCCGTCCTTCGACGCATTCCTCCGCATCGTCCACCCCGCGGACCGCGACGCCGTTTCCGGGGGGCTTCGGGCGTTGGAGGAGGGCCGTGTGCCGGAGCTGCGGGAGTATCGGACAATGACCATCGGCGGAGCACCGCGGCAGTTCCATCCGACGATCGAAGCGGACCGTGCCGCCGACGGCACGGTGCTCCGGTTCTACGGCACGGTGCTGGAAGTGACGGAACACCGCGCCGCCGAACGGCGGAACGCCACGCTCAACAGGCTGTATTCGCTCCTCAGCGGCGTCAACCGCACCATCGTCCGCGCACGGGACCCGCACGGCCTGCTGAACGACCTGTGCCGGTTGGCGGTGACGGAAGGGTCGTACACGCACGCACGCGCCTACACGTTGGATCCGGAGCGCGGGACGTTGACCAGAACGGCCTCGGCAGGCGCCGGCACGGACCGGTCCGAATTCGATACGGCCGATCCGTCGTTCGCCGGCTGCCCCGTGGTCACAGCGTTGCGTACCGGTCAGCCTTCCGCGGCGAACATGTTCAGCGGCCACGCGCTGGACTGTCCCGTGTGCGGCATCTCGGACGCCCGGGGCATCCGTGCCGTCGCGGTCCACCCGGTGGCGGTGTCGGGCCGGACGGCGGGAGTGTTCATCGTCGGGTCCGCCGACGCCGGATCGTTCGACGCCCCGGAGTCGGCCCTGCTCGCGGAGATCGCGGGAGACATCTCCTTCGCGCTCGAGTTTCACGGGCACGAGCGGGCGCGGCGCGAGAGCGAGGAGGCGTTACGGACGATCGAATCGAGGTACCGCATGATGTTCGAGGCCAATCCGCTGCCGATGTGGGTGTACGACCGTGCGTCCCTCCGATTCCTGACCGTGAACGATGCGGCCGTCCGGACCTACGGCTACTCCCGTGAAGAGTTCCAGGCGATGACCATTCTGGACATCCGTCCGGAATGGGAGATCGGCCGCCTGTTGGACGACCTGGGCACGGACCGCGAAGAGTACGAATGGTCGGGCCTCTGGACGCACCGACGCCGCTCCGGAGAGGAGATCACCGCCGAAGTATCGTCGCACACGATCGACATGGACGGCGTTCCGGCCTGCCTCGTGCTCGCCGTGGACGTGACCGGACGGGAGACGGCGTTCCGCCGCCTGCTCGAGAGCGAGCAGCGCTGGAAGTCGCTCGCCGAAAGCGCGCCGACCGGCATCGCCATCGGCCGCGACCGGAGCTTCCACTATGTGAATCCGCACTTCGCCCATCTCCTGGGGTACGAATCCCCCGCCGATGTCACGGGGCGTCCGGTGGAACGGTTGTTCGAAGAGGCCGACCGCGCCGACGTCGCGGAACGGCTCTTCCGTCCGCGTCACGCCGGAGCCGGAACGGCCGAGGAGTTCCTGTTGAGCGGGCTCCGCCGGGACGGCCGGAGGGTCGACCTGCAGGCCGCCGTCGCCCGCATCTCGCTCGCCGACGGAGAGGCGACGCTCGGATTCTTCACGGACATCACGGAACGGAAGCGGTTCGAAGGACGCCTCGTGCAGAGCGAACGCAAGTTCCGCTCGCTCTTCGAGGACCACGCCGCCGCACAGCTGCTCGTCGACCCGGCATCGCTCGCCATCGTGGACGCCAACGCCGCCGCCGAGCAGTTCTACGGCTGGCCGGCGGGCGGACTGTGCACCCGCACGCTGTTCGACATCACCGTCGATCCCGGCGAACGGCTCCGGGAGGACTTCGAACGCATCCGGTCCGGCGAGCGGGTCCGGTCCGAATTCCGTCAACGTCGTGCCGACGGAACCGAACGCACCGTCGAAGTGTTCGGCAGCCTCATCGATGCGGACGGAGCCTCGTTCTTCCACGCCATCGTGCACGACCTCACCGATAAAGTGGAGTCGCTCCGGCAGCTGCGGCTCAACACGCACGCGCTCAACGCCGCCCAGAATGCGGTGGTCATCACCGACCGGAGCGGCTCCATACTCTGGGTGAACCGGGCGATGACCGAAATGACCGGCTACTCGTTCGACGAGGCGGTCGGACGCAATCCGCGGGACCTCATCCGTTCCGGACGGCACGATGCTCCGTTCTACGCCGACCTGTGGAACACCATCCTCAGGGGCGAAGTATGGAACGGCGAGCTCTACAACCGCCGGAAGGACGGCACCGTCTACCGCGAGGAACAGTCCATCACACCGGTCCGGGACGAACAGGGGGTCATCACGCATTTCATCGCCGTCAAGCAGGATGTGACGGTCCAGCGGGAGATGCAGGAACAGATCAACCAGTCGCAGAAGGTGGAGAGTCTCGGCACGCTCGCCGGCGGCATCGCCCATGACTTCAACAACATCCTCGGCATTATCCTGGCGTACACCGAGATGATCGGCCGGAGGAACATGGACGAGGAGAAGTTCCACCACGCGGTCACCGCCATCAACAAGGCGCTGCAGCGCGGCATGGGGCTAGTGAAGCAGATCATGACCTTCGCCCGGAAGTCCGAGACCGTCTTCGCCGCCGTGCGCATCGAAGCGATCGTCGCGGAACTGGCGGCGATGGTCGCCGAAACGTTCCCGCGGACGATCGTCATGACGGCGGAGCACGCCGACGACCTGCCGGCCGTCTCCGGCGACCAGTCGCAGCTCCACCAGGTGCTGCTGAACCTGTGCGTCAACGCCCGCGATGCGATGCCGGACGGAGGTACGATCACGGTGCGCACCGTTCCGTCGTCCCTCGACGAGGTCCGTCAGCTGCATCCCGACGCCGGTGCGGAGCGGTACGTGCGTGTCACCGTGACCGACACGGGGGAGGGAATGGGCGCCGAAACGTTGAAACGGATCTTCGATCCCTTCTACACCACGAAGGAGAAAGGGAAAGGTACCGGTCTCGGTCTGTCGGTGGTGCACGGCATCGTCAAGATCCACCACGGGTACATCACGGTCACGTCCGTCCCGGGAACGGGCACCACCTTCACGCTGTTGTTACCGACGCACCGGCCGCAGCCGGGCGGTGCCGCCACCGCGGCCTGACCGGCAGAAACGGCGCCGCCGCTCGGGGAGCGGCGGCGGATGGTGCGTATCGTGCGGAAGGTTCAGGCGGCCACGAACGGCGCCAGGGCGGGATCGATGCGTTCGGCGCGGTCGATGCGTTCGGGAACGAACGAGGGGTCGAGCCGGGCGAGGTCGAAGAGGACGAACTCCGCCGCGGCGGGGATGGCGTTCTTCACCGCGTCGCTGATCCCCACGCCGTACTCGCAGCGCTGCGGCACGATGCCGACGAGCACCGCTTCCGACGGGGCGTCCGGGGAGAACGAGGCGGTCAGCAGCGCTTCGCCGACCGCCGGGTCGTGCGGATTGACGCGCGGGTTCACCGGGATGCGCTCCAGGTCCCCCTTGCCGTACCGGCGGATGTCCCCCGGCACGCCGTCGCTCTTGATGGTGTCGATGAGGATGACGGCGTCGTATCCCAGGATGTTCGACGTCAGCGCCAGCCCCGGGGTGCCGAGGTCGGCCACCGTGATGTGCTCCGGCATGCGGTAGTGCCGCTGCAGGTGCGCGATGACGTGCGGCCCGGCGCCGTCGTCCCCCATCAGCACGTTCCCCAGTCCCGCGACGAGTATCCTCTTCATCCGTTGCTCCCTTCCGTTCAGCAGACCGGTCCGTCGAGCGTCTGCACCTTGGCCAGTTCGTTCCCCTCCACGTCCAACGTGTGCACGGCGCATGCCAGGCACGGGTCGAACGAGTGGACGGTGCGGAGCACTTCCAGCGGCTTCTTCGCGTCCGCCACCGGATTGTCCATGAGCGACGCTTCGTACGGTCCGACCTTGTTCGCCTCGTCGCGCGGTCCGGCGTTCCACGTGGTGGGGACGACCGCCTGGTAGTTGGCGATCTTCCCTTCGCGGATGACGGTCCAGTGGCTCAGCATGCCGCGCGGCGCCTCGTGGAAGCCCACGCCCTGGATCTCCCCGACCGGGAAGATGGGCTCGTTGTAGATGGCGGTGTCGCCGCTGGCGATGTTGTCCACCAGCAGCTGCCAGTGTTTGGCGGCGAGCTCGGAGATGACCGCGGTGCGGATGGCGCGCGCCAGCAGGCGGCCCATGGTGGAGTGCATGTCCTTCACGGTGACGGTGCGGCCGGCGAGGGACGAAACGATGCCGAGCGCCTTGTCGGTCCACTTCACGGTCAGCGGATGCTTGGCGTGGTAGCCGACGAGCACCTGCGCGAGGGGACCGACCTGCATCGGCTTCCCTTCGAAGCGCGGCGCCTTCACCCAGCTGTACTTCCCGTCGGTGTCGAAATCATGGTAGTCCGGAACGGTCTCCCCCTTCCACGGCGGGAGCGTGGCGCCCCCCTTGTAGTAGGCGTGCGTGGTGTTCTCGGTGACGCCGTTCAGCAGCCGTTCGTCCGTATGGTTCTTCACCTGGACGAGCGTGCCGGGGTCGCCGTTGAAGAGGAATCCGCCCGGCAGGTCGAACATGGTCCCCTTCACGTCCAGCGGCAGGTCCGGGATGGCGAGCAGGTTCTTCACGCCGGCGCCGTACTTGAACCAGTCGGGGTACATCCCCGCCACGGCGCACGCGTCCACGAAGTACACCTGCTGCACGAAGTCGATGACCTGGTCGAACATCGACTTCATGTTCGCCAGCCGCTGCATGTTGAGCGTGTGCTGGTTGTTCAGGTTGATGGCGTTGGTGACGCCGCCGACCGCCATGTTCTGGATGTTCGGGGTCTTGCTGCCGAGGATGGCGACGATCTGGTTGGCGAGGCGCTGGAACTCGAGCGCCTGCAGGTAGTGCGACACGGCGAGCAGGTTCACGTTGGGGTTGAGCCGCATGGCCGGATGGCCCCAGTAGCCGTTGGTGAAGATGCCGAGCCGTCCCCCCGCCACGAAGCCGGAGATGCGCTCCTTCACCGCCTTCAGGTCGTTCTTCGAATTGCGCGTCCAGGGCGAGATGCTCTCGGCCAGCGCGGAGGTCTGCGCCGGGTCCCCTTTGGTGGCGGAGACGACGTCGACCCAGTCCAGCGCGCTGAGGTGGTAGAAGTGGACGATGTGGTCATGCATCGCATGGGCGATGAGGATGAGGTTGCGGATGTACTGCGCGTTGAGCGGGATGGAGAGGCTCAGCGCGTTCTCCACCGCGCGGACGGAGGCGATGGCGTGCACCGTGGTGCAGACGCCGCAGAACCGCTGGGCGAAGATCCACGCCTCGCGCGGGTCCCGTCCGAGCAGGATGTTCTCGATGCCGCGCCACATGGTGCCGGAGACCCACGCGTTCTTCACCGCGCCCGCATCGACCTCGACGTCGACGCGCAGATGTCCTTCGATCCTGGTGACCGGGTCAATCGTGATTCGTTGTGCCATGTCTGTGGTCCTCGTCTGGTTACGGTGCGGTGCTCTTCCCCTGCGCGGCGTACCAGTAGGTGAGCGGCACGGGAAGGATGTTATAACGTTTCACGGTGTACAGGTAGCCGATGATGGCCAGGGCGATGAAGCCGCCGCTGATGATGAGCTCGGGAATGGTCGGGAAGTAGAAGTACTGGTCGCCGGGAATGAACGCGATGGTGGTCGGCACGTAGCGGTAGAGCAGTCCGCCCACGGTGAGCATCACCAGCATGCGGTACATCTTCGCCGGGTCGTCGCGCCACTTGGTGCGGAGGAGCATCACCCCGGGCACGTTGATGAGGACCATCTCCAGCAGGAAGAAGACCGAATAGCTGTCGAACTTGAAGACGAGCGGCAGCATGCCGCGGCCGAAGATGTCACCCACGCGGAGAGCGAGCCAGACCATGGTGGCGAGGGCGGTGATGTAGCCGAGCCGGCCGAGGATCTTCATGTCCAATGGACGGTTCCACGCCAGGCAGGAGATCATCAGGATGCCGACGATGGCGGCCATGCCGAGGATGTAGGCCATCAGCAGGTAGAGCACCGGGAGCATCGGCGTCTGCCACAGCGGGTGCACGCGCGGACCGGCGAGCATCATCAGCGAACCGAGGCTGGACTGGTGCATGGAGGGGAGGATGAACGCGAGACCGATGGCGAAGGGGTAGATGCGGCGCACGAACTTCAGCGCGGTGTCCGCCTTGTGCTTCCACGTCTCGGGATAGCGTCCCTCCAGGAAGCGCTCCACGAACGCCGGCAGGTTCTCGGTCTGCAGCCCCAGCAACAGGTAGCCGGTCATGCAAATGAGCACCTCGAGCAGGATGGAGTAGCGGTTCCAGGTGGAGGGGTCGAGCACCCAGACGATGTTCCACGGGCGGCCGACGTCCACGCCGATGCCGATCATGCCGCTGGTGTACGACAGGATGCTGATGAGGGCGGCGGTGCGCATCAGCACGTGGTACTTCTGGCGGTTGAAGATCCATACCAGCACGCCCACCGCGTACCCGGCGGAGCCGAGCGCGGTGAGGGTGGTGACGTTGAAGTTCTTGAAGAGACCCCAGGAGTAGCCGTCGTTCAGTCCGGTCACCGCGCCGAGGCCGGCGTACGTGCGGTAGATGGAGAGGAGGATGGCGGCGCCGGCCAGGGCGGCGAGCGCCCAGAACCACTTCGTGAAGAGCGGTCCGTCGACGCGCAGGGCACGTTCCCAATGGGCGTTCATCAGAGTTGCTCCTTCAGTCCGGTTTGTTCCTCGATGTGTTTGGCCTCCTGTTCATGCTCCTGCCAGCGTTTCTTGAGCACGGAGGTGAGCGCGGCGTAGGCGATGATGGGGCTGAGGAATCCCATGTACAGCGTGTTCTGCACGCTCTCGACCTCTTCGGGGATGGAGCGCTTGCCGAGCGGCACGAGATGGCCGAGCAGCTGCGGTTCGACGTGGGTGAGGTAGAGCACCTGCGTCCCTCCCGCCTCTTCCTCGCCGTAGATGCGGTCCTCGAAGTACTTGCCGGGATTGTCCGCGATCCGCTTGCGGGCCACCTTCAGCAGCTCTTCGCGCGTGCCGTAGATGACCGCTTCGCGCGGACAGACCTCGCAGCACGCCGGCCCCTTCCCTTCCGCCATGCGGTGGTCGCAGAACTGGCACTTGACGATCTTGGGGTTGAACTCGGTCCACTCGAACTTCGGGATGTTGAAGGGGCAGGCGATCTGGCAGTACCGGCAGCCGAGACAGGTGGTCCCGTCCCAGGTGACGACGCCGTTGACCGGGTTCTTCTGCAGCGCGGCCATCGGACAGGCGGCGACGCACGCCGGGTCGATGCAGTGCATGCACTGCGCCTTCACGTACGAGCGGAGGCCGGTCTTCTCGTCCACGTACAGCTTGATGATGTTCTTCGTCTTGTCGTTCAGGTACTTCGGCATCTGGTAGATGCCGCCGGACTCGCCGGTGTCCGGCGTGAGTCCGTTCGCCTCGGAGCAGGCGGAGACGCACGCCTTGCAGCCGATGCAGAGCGTGGTGTCGTAGAGCATCGCCACCATCTTGTTCTGCGGCAGTATCTTCGCGTCGTTCGCCTTGGCCGTCTGCACCCCCGCCATGGCGGCGGCGCCGGTGGCCATCGCTCCGAGCGCTGCGCGTCGGTTCAAGCCCATACGGTCAGCTCCTTTCTTCCGTGTTCGGATCGTCGGCCGGAGGAGGAACGGTCTGATTGATGCCGAGCTTCTCGCGCAGCATCTTCGCCGCGAGCACGCTCGAGCCGAGCATGCCGCCCGCCACGAGACCCGCCACGCCGGTGGCGATGGGGTCCACGAGGCCCTGCTCGGCGCTCACCTCCGGATAGGTGTCCGGCGGCGTCGGGCGGGTGATGTTGGTGGTGGAGAAGAGCGGCACGCGGAAGGCGATGTCCTTCTCCGTGCAGCCGAAGCAGGGGGAACCGATGCCGATGGGCCACGCGTCCACCACTTCGCAGAAATGATTGGTGGAGCAGGAGGCGTGCGTGGAGGGACCTTTGCATCCCAGTTTATAGAGGCAGTACCCGAGGCGGTGTCCTTCGTCGCCGTAGGTGTTGGCGAAGCGGCCGGCGTCGAAGTGGGCGCGGCGCGGACAGTGGTCATGGATGGTGCGGCCGTACGCCACCTTCGGGCGTCCCTGGCCGTCCAGTTCCGGCAGCACTCCCATCACGGCGAACTGCAGCGCGATGCCGAGGAGGATGTACGGGTTGGCGGGACAGCCGGGCAGGTTCACGACCTTGGTGCCGCGGAGGATCTGGCTGACGCCCGAGGCGCCGGTCGGATTCGGGTCGGCGGACGGGATGCCTCCCCACGACGCGCAGGAACCGATGGCGATGGTGAGCGCGGCGGAACCGGCCACCTCTTTGAGCATGTCGATGGCGTTCTTGCCGGCGATGCGGCAGTAGATGCCGTTCTCCTTCTCCGGGATGGCCCCCTCCACGATGAGGATGTACTTCCCGGCGTTCTTCTTCATCGCATCATGCAGCGCCTCTTCGGCCTGGTGCCCCGCGGCGACCATCAGGGTCTCGTGGTAGTCCAGCGAGATGTGGTCGAGGATGAACTCCGCGATGTCCGGCTGCGAGGTGCGCAGGAGCGATTCGGTGCAGCCGGTGCACTCCTGGAAGTGGAGCCAGATGACGGAGGGTTTCGCCCCCTTCCCGACCGCCTCCGCGATCTGCGTGCCCATCGCCGACGTGACGCCGACGGCGGCGGTCGCCTGCAGCACGACCTTGACGAACGAACGGCGGTCATAGAGGGTGACGGGTGATTCGGGGTCGAGGGACGAGAAGAGCGGGTCGGTGTGGTTCATGATACGTGCTCCTGGTTCGGTGCAGAAAAGTCGTGGATGTGCTTTTCCTTGAGTATCACTACGAAGGCAAATGACTCCGTGACTTCAACTGCAGTGCCAGACTGACGTACGATGATTTCGGTCTGAATTCATATCATCGGCGGTCCGATGTTTCCTATCAGCGGGAAACGTCTGTATTGTCCTTTTCAACGTTGAAAATGAAAACAGGAAAAGCGACGATTTCATTCGGAAACAATAAAACGGATACGATGCTCCGAATACGACCGCAACCATACCGTCCGGTCCGGTCCATCGCGGCGGTCGAACGGACCGCCGGGAAAGACGGAATGACAGCGGATGAAAACGGAGGTGCGACGACGATACGTTCGTTATGGACGGGAATGACCAGGACCAATCGGTCCGGAAACGCGCCGTGACGGAACCGGAGGATGTTCCGCCGGGTGCCGGTGTGCCGATGTACGGTAATTCATCGGACGGACCGCGGCGATTTTCAGAGATGGGAAAAAAAAGACCGGCAGGGGCCGGTCCGGGTGTGAAGACGATGGTGCGGAGCGCGTTCAGTGCGGAACGCTCGGCCGTCCGAGGGAATCGAAGCTGGAGGCGATGTTGTCCAGGATTTGCGTCCGCGCCTGCACTTCGTTCATCTTCTGCATGATGCGGATGACCTGCTCGCTGCTGTTGCGGGCGAGGTCGCGCATGAACTCCTGGATGTCGCCGTCGTCGCACTGCTGGATGACCTCCTCCGAGAGGCGGACGAGCGCGGTCTCGTGCTGCAGCGCGCGCGTGAGGGCCGAGCAGGTGTTGCGGCAGGTCTGTTCGCAGGTGAACGGGAACGTGTTCATGGCCTTCTCCCTTCTCTACACATGGTGATGATGCTCGGCCGCGTACTCCCGGCCGATGGCGAGCGCCTCTTCGTTCAGCGGAATGAGATGATGGTGGCGTTCCGGCAGCACCTCGCGGAGCGCCGCCAGCACGTTCGGCACCGACACCACCGGACGCATCTCGAGGAACGCGCCGAGGAGGATCATGTTGGCGATCTGCCGCTTCCCCATCTTCGTGGCGCGTTCGGTGGCGGGGACCAGCAGGACGTCGATGTCCGTGCGGGTGCTCGGCTCCATGATGGAGGAGCGTTCGCACAGCAGCAGTCCCCCCGCCTTCACCTTCGGCGCGAACTTGTCCGACGACGGCTGGTTCAGCACGATGCCGGAATCGAACGTGGTGACGATGGGGGAACTGACCGTCGACGGCGAGACGATGACGATGCAGTTGGCGGTGCCGCCCCGCATCTCGGGGCCGTAGGCCGGCATCCAGCTCACTTCCTTCCCCTCCTTCATCGCCGAGTAGGCGATGATCTGTCCCATGGAGAGGACCCCTTGTCCGCCGAATCCGGCGATGATGATCTCGTGTGCGCGTTCCATGATGGGCTCCGTTGGCGCTCCGGTGCGTGACCGGCGCGCGCCGTTCATTTCAGTTCGTTGGGCACTTTGATGTCGCCGGGCGGGAAGTACGGGAACATGTTCTTCTCCATCCAGTCGTTCGCTTCGAGCGGCGTCATCTTCCAGCCGGAGGGGCAGTTCGAGACGATCTCGACGAAGCAGGTCCCCTTCTTCTGTTTCTGCGCTTCGAAGGAGAACTTCAGCGCCTTCTTCAGCTTCCGCACCGCGGCGGCGGTGTGCACCGACTGCCGCGTGACGTAGTACGCGCCGGGTAGGTGGGCGATGAGCTCGGTCATCTTCAGCGGCGAGCCCATGGTGGAGCATTCGCGGCCGTACGGCGAGGTGGAGGTCTTCATCCCCTCGAGCGAGGTCGGCGCCATCTGTCCGCCGGTCATGCCGTAGATGCCGTTGTTGATGAACACCATCAGGATGTTCTCGCCGCGGTTCACGGTGTGGATGGTCTCCGCCGTGCCGATGGCGGCGAGGTCGCCGTCACCCTGGTAGGAGAAGACGTACTTCTCCGGCAGCACCCGCTTCACGCCGGTGGCGGCCGCGCTCGCCCGTCCGTGCGCCGCCTCCTGCATGTCCACGTTCATGTACATGTAGGCGAAGACGGAGCAGCCGACCGGCGCCACGCCGACGGTGTCCTGCGTGATGCCCATCTCCTCGATGACCTCCATCAGCACCTTGTGCGCCACGCCGTGACCGCACCCCGGACAGTAGTGCATCGGGGTTTCGGTGAGGGTGTCGGGCTTCTCGTAGACCAGTTCCATTCCTTCGGTCGTCGTGTTCATGGCTCACCTCACCGTCTGGTTGACGAGATTGTGCTTCTCCGCGAGCGCCTCGATCTCGAGCAGGATGTCCTCCGGGTTCGGGATCATCCCCCCCATCCGTCCGCGGAAGTAGACCGGCGACTTGCCGTTCACCGCCAGCCGCACGTCCTCCACCATCTGTCCGGCGTTCATCTCCACCGTCAGGAAGACCCGGTTCGGTCCCGCCAGCGAGGCGATGATGTCGTACGGGAAGGGATAGAGAGTGATGGGCCGGACGACGCCGACGCGCAGCCCCTTCTCCGCCGCGAGCTGCTGCGCCTTGTTGCAGATGCGCGCGGTGAGCCCGAAGGCGACGAGGATGACGTCCGCATCCTTCACGTTGAAGAGTTCGTACCGCTCCTCTTTGCGGAGCTTGCGGTACTTGTCCTGCAGATGCAGGTTCACCTGCTCCATCTTGTCCGGCTCCATATGGAGCGACGTGATGAAGTTCCGGTCGCGCCCCTTCGGCTTGCCGGTGGTGGCCCACGCGGCGGTCTGATGTGGCAGCGAACCATCCTTCGGCAGGTACACCTTCTCCATCATCTGACCGACCGCACCGTCCGCCAGGATGAGCGCCGGCATGCGGTACTCTTCCGCGAGCCGCCATCCTTCGAAGACGAAGTCCGCCATCTCCTGCACCGAGTTCGGGGCAAGGACGATGATGTGGTAGTCGCCGTGTCCGCCCCCCTTGACCGCCTGGAAGTAGTCACCCTGCGCCGGCTGGATGGTGCCGAGCCCGGGTCCCCCCCGCTGCACGTTCACGAGCAGACAGGGGATCTCGGAGGCGGCGAGGTACGACACCCCTTCCTGCATCAGGCTGAAACCGGGACTGGAGGAGGAGGTCATGACCCGCGCGCCGGCGCCGCCGGCGCCGTACACCATGTTGATGGAGGCCACTTCGCTCTCGGCCTGCAGCACCACGGTGTTCGGTTTCCGCTTGGGCACTTCCTCGGTGAGGTATTCGAGCACTTCGGACTGCGGAGTGATGGGATAGCCGAAGTACGCCTGCATGTCGGCGCGGATGGCCGCTTCGGCGAGCGCTTCGTTCCCCTTCATCAGCTTCGGGGTCTCTTCACGCTGTAGGGTGGACATAGGCTTCTCCTTTCGTTACGCCGCCTGGGGGGCGACGGACCGTTTCGCTCCCTTGGGGAGCCGGTAGACCGTGATGGCCGAATCGGGACAGACCAGCGCGCAGTTCACGCAGCCGGTGCAATTGTCCTGGACCAGTTCGGCGAACCGGTATCCCTTATGGTTGATGGTCGCGGAGAGAGCCAGCGTGTCTTGGGGACAGGCGGCGATGCAGAGCTCGCAGCCTTTACAGATCTCAGTGGCAATAACGACAGTTCCATTCGCCATCGGAACCTCCAATTCAAAGTATTATGTCCCCCATTCCTTCAATTAGCGTACCACAGGGGAAAACAGTGTAAATGAGTGAAAAAACGATGAATCAGAGGGGGATAATTTGCATTTGTGGGAAGGGAAAGAAGAGTCGTTCTTATTCTGTCAAATCAATGTAACAAGAAGCACGATAATCGGAGTTGACACTCTGATTTGAGGCGGGAAAAACAATGGGGACAATCGTCAATGAACAATGATCAATGAAGAAAAGGAGTGGACCGAGAAGCGGGAATGATGGATTCAGCAAATTGTCATTCCGACACCGAGCGAGTCCAGACGCTTTTTGTCTGGACGAGTCGAGGGGGAGGTTCCGCTTTATGGAATGCCGCACTGGCGGAATGCCGCCTGATTGATGAGGCCTTTGGCAAAAATAAAATGCGGAACAAGAGGCGGCAAATC
>WBUG01000111.1 GCA_008933835.1 Bacteroidota bacterium
CGAATTGAGACCCCACTTTCCTTGTAGAAGGCGGGGTTTTTTCGTAAATTGAGGTTTACTTTTAACGCATGGTCCTGACAGAAAAACACCACCCGGTCTTCCTGTCGGTATTACAATTCATGAAGCGAAAAGAATTGGTACAGACCGGGGACCATGTCATTGTGGCGGTAAGCGGCGGCATCGATTCCATGGTGCTCATGGACATCCTCGCCAACGCCGCTCCCATCCTCGGCTGCACGCTGAGCGTGGCGCATGTGAACCACCGTCTGCGCGGACGCACGTCCGACGCGGACGAACGGTTCGTGAAGGGCGAAGCGAAGAGACGCGGATTGGAGTTCCGGAGCGGACGGGTGGATGTGAAACGGACCGCCGAACAGGAAAAGCTCTCCGTGCAGGAGGCGGCCCGTCGACTGCGGTACGGATTCTTCGAGCAGGTGCGGATGGAACTCGGCGCCCGGCACATCGCCACGGCGCATCACGCGGACGACAACGCCGAGACGATGCTCTTCCATTTCGTCCGCGGCACCGGCATCAAAGGTCTGGCGGGCATTCCCGCGGTGCGGGACGCGTACATCCGCCCGCTGCTCGGCGTACGGCGGAAGGAGATCGCCGCCTACGCGAAGTCGCGGCGCATCCCGTATCGCGAGGATGCGAGCAACCACAGCACGGACTATACCCGAAATTACCTCCGGCGTTCCGTCATCCCGCTGCTGCAACGGAGGGTCAATCCCGGTCTCTCCGAGACGCTGCGGAAGGAATCGGAGCTCTTCTCCCGGCTGACGGAGCACATCGGCCGGGAGACCGAAGCGGCCGTCGCACGGACGCTCCAGGGAGGAAGCATCGACACGGAGGCGCTGGCCTCCCTTCCACCGTTCCTCCGCTCCATGGTGGTGAAAGAGGCGCTGGAGCGGAACGGCATTGAGCCGGTCTTCACGCTCATCGAAGCGGTGGAAGGACTGGTGAAACGGCAGAAGGGGACCGTGGCGGACATCGACGCCGGACGCATCGCGGAACGGACCGACCGGAGCATCATCATCCGGTCCCGCGGGACCCGCTCCCCCTTTGAGACGGTGTTGACGACCGGTGGAACGGTGACGGCGGGAGCCTACCGCCTCTCCCTCTCCGCCGGACGGAAGGACAATAGACGGACCGCTGGTTCGTCTGTAGAACAGATCGACGCGGCGGCGGTGACGCTGCCGCTGACGGTCCGCTCCTGGCGGGCCGGAGACGCGTTCGTACCGCTGGGCATGTCGGGACGCAAGAAGTTGAGCGACCTGTTCGCGGAGAAGAAACTGACGGCGGCGCAGAAATCGGAAGTGCCGATCGTGCTCACCGGAGACCGGATCGTGTGGGTGGGGGGACTGCGGCTGGACGAACGCTCCAAGGTCACCGCGGGCACGCGCCGCGTCCTGACGCTCACAATGACACCCCATGGCGACCAAGAAGACCATCACCGTCAATAACGAACAGTTCGAGCCGTACATCGACCAGGAGCGGCTCCGGAAGCGCATCAAGCAGCTCGGCCGGAAGATCAGCCGCGACTACAAGGGGAAGAGCCCCATCTTCATCGGCGTGCTCAACGGGTCGTTCATCTTCTTCTCGGACCTCGTCCGCGAGATCACCATCGAGTGCGAGGTGGACTTCCTGAAGCTCTCCAGCTACGGCGACGCGAAGGTCTCCACCGGCAACGTGCACCTGCTGAAGGACCTGAACTGCCAGGTGATGGGGCGGCACATCGTCATCGTGGAGGACATCATCGATTCGGGCCTCTCCATCGATTTCATCAAGCGGCTCATCCTGGCGCAGAACCCGAAGTCCTTCGCCGTTGTTTCACTGTTGTACAAGCCGAAAGCGGTCAAGATCGACTTCCCGATCGAGTACATCGGGTTCAAGATCCCCAACGATTTCGTGGTCGGCTACGGACTGGACTACGCCCAGAAGGGGCGGAACGTCCCGGCCGTCTATAAGATCGTCGAACAACAATCCTAACGGAGTACGGTTCCATGGCTGAAGACAAGAAGAACGAACAGGGCAACGACCGGAACGAGAAGCGTCCCATGCTGCCGAAGATGAAGCGGCCGAAGATGCCGCAGCGGAACGACGACGAGTTCAACTGGAGCAAGGCGTTCCGCGTGGTGCTCACCTGGTCCGCCATCATCATGGCGGTCTTTTTGGTGATGACCATCTTCCGCGGCGCCGAGACCACCGAGTACGAGGTGAGCTTCACCCAGTACCAGGAGTTCCTCTCCAACGGCCTCATCGCCAAGGCGACGGTGAAGAAGTCCAACCTCAACGACTTCGACTTCCACGGCACGCTCCGCGAGCCGCAGGAGATCGTCACCCCCGGCGGCAAGCGCGTGAAGGCGGAGAAGTTCACCCTCACCCTCCCCTACACGGACATCGACGACGCCGTCATCGCGCAGTGGACGCAGAAGAACATCGCCTTCACCATCTCGAAGGACGACAGTCTCTGGACCAACATGCTCATCAGCATCCTGCCGTGGGTCGCGCTCCTCGGGCTCTGGCTCATCATCTTCCGGCGCATGCAGGGGGGCGGCACGAAGGGGATCTTCTCCTTCGGCAAGAGCCGCGCGAAGATGCTGAACGAAGGCTCCGTGCGCGTCACCTTCGCCGACGTGGCGGGGGCGGACGAGGCCAAGGTGGAGCTGCAGGAGATCATCGAGTTCCTCCGCGACCCGGGCAAGTTCCAGCGTCTCGGCGGCAAGATCCCGCGCGGCGTGCTGCTGCTCGGCCCTCCCGGCACCGGCAAGACCCTGCTGGCGCGCGCGGTGGCGGGCGAAGCGGGCGTCCCCTTCTTCTCCATCAGCGGCGCGGACTTCGTCGAGATGTTCGTCGGCGTCGGCGCGAGCCGCGTGCGCGACCTGTTCGACCAGGGGAAGCGCTCCGCCCCCTGCATCATCTTCATCGACGAGATCGACGCCGTGGGCCGGCACCGCGGCGCGGGGCTCGGCGGCGGACATGACGAGCGCGAACAGACCCTCAACCAGCTCCTCGTGGAGATGGACGGCTTCGAACAGAACAGCGGCGTCATCCTCATCGCCGCCACCAACCGTCCGGACGTGCTCGACCCGGCGCTCATGCGCCCCGGCCGCTTCGACCGCCAGGTGGTGGTGGACCGTCCCGACGTGCGCGGACGCGAAGGCATCCTGAAGGTGCACACGAAGAACATCCCGCTCGCGTCGGACATCAAGCTCGAGACGCTGGCGAAGGGGACCCCCGGACTCTCCGGCGCGGACCTCGCGAACCTGGTGAACGAAGCGGCCCTCCTCGCGGCGCGCAAGAACCAGAAGGAAGTGACGATGCGCGATTTCGAAGAGGCGAAGGACAAGGTGATGATGGGGACCGAGCGCAAGTCCATGATCATCTCCGACAAGGAGAAGCGCATCACCGCGTACCACGAGGCGGGCCACGTGCTCGTGGCGA
>WBUG01000112.1 GCA_008933835.1 Bacteroidota bacterium
ATCCCTCAAAATACACATTCCTTTTCGCCCGGTGGAGCGACGTTAGGTTTCTCCGTACATTGGAGGAATGACACCCGCTCACCCTGAATCCTCCCGCCCCCTGTATTCTTACGGCATACTCCTTCTCCCACCCCGGACCGCGAACGCGGACCGCCGTGCCCCTCTTCTCCGCCGCCGTTCCCGCTCCGCAGGCTGTAACAATTCCGGCCGGCCGGCATCCAATGTACGGAGGCGATAATGACACCCGATGACGAACGGTTCACGGCCATTGTTGCAGAACACAAGGACATGCTCTACCGGATCTGCTGCGCATACACCCAGGATCCGGATGCACGGAACGACCTCTTCCAGGAGGTGCTCATCCGCCTGTGGAGCGGCGCCGATTCGTTCCGCCGCGAAGCCCGTCTGACGACCTGGCTGTACCGCGTCGCCGTGAACGCCTGCCTGACGTGGGTGCGGGGGGAACGGCGCCGCACCCGGCGGTTCGTTCACACCGCGCCGGAGGAGTTCGAAACGGTCGCGGCGGAGGCTTCGGCGGCGCCGGAAATGGACGAGGAGCTGCGCCGGCTCTACGCCTGCATCGCCCGCCTGCGACCGCTGGACCGCCTGCTCGTGTCGCTCTACCTCGAAGAGAGCCCGGCCGGCGACATCGCCGCCGCGCTGGGCATCTCGGAAGGGAATGTGCGCGTGAAACTGCACCGCATCAAGGAAGAACTGAAGACGATCTGGAAGGAGGAAGGATATGAATCTTGACGATATGCGCCGTCAGGCGCAGGGGATCGCCGCTCCGATGGGCGCGGCGCCGGAGATGCCCGTGTTCGCATCGTTCGTCGCAATGATGCGGCAGTCGGAGCGGGAGGAACGCCGGAAGCTCACGTTCTACACGGTCATCATGACAGCGGTGGGCATCACGCTCCTCGCAACAGCGCACACGCAGCGCTCCACGGGCATCCTGCTCATCGCCGTCACGTACGCCGTCGTGGCGGGGCTTTCGCTGTGGAAGGTGCGGCAGTTGAAACAGGTGGACTACACGAAGCCGACCGGAACGTTCCTGAGCGAGGCCCGGACCCGGTACCGCTTCTGGGGATGGAAAGAGACCCTCGCCGCCGTTCCGGGATTGACGCTGCTCGCCGTGGGCGGCGGACTGGTCGTTCAGCGGATGGCGGAGAAGTACTTCGGCCCGTCCGGCCAGACGGCCGCCCTGTGGGGCTTCGCCGCGTTCTTCCTGCTGACGGTCGTGCTCGGCATGTTCTTCTCCTGGCGTGACTGGAAGCGGTCGAAGGGGACCGTCCTGGCCGAGATCGACCGGCTGGAGCGCGAGCTGATGAACGGCTGACGGTTCGTCACGCCGGACCGGCCGTCCGTCCCGCGCACTGCACGGACGGACACGCCGGTCTGCCGCGGCGTCCCTTTTTTGCGTATCTTCGAAACGATGACGAACGAACGCCGCTCACCCGAAACCCCCTCGTGGCCCCGCCCGCGCACCATGGCGCTCGTGCTGCTCTTCTGGACGGGGTACGGACTGTTCGAACTCGTCTCGTCGTTCGTCTATTACACCGAGAGCGGCATCCCCTTCTCGTGGTCCGGCAAGTTCGCCGCGCGCATGCCGGTGCACCTGCTCTGGACCCTCTTCGTCCCCTTCATCTACCGCTTCGCCGTCGTCCGGCGCGTCGAACGGCCGCACCGCCTCCGCCACCTCGTCCACCTGGCGCTCTTCGGAGTCCCCGTCGCCGTGCTCCACCGGCTCACCGCCGTCATCGCGGCGGAGTGGGTGAGCGGCGGCGCGGTGCCGTGGACGGAGCTCTTCACCGCCGGACGCTACATCATCGCCGCGTACATGTTCGACAGCTACATCGTCTACGCCGCCGTCGTCGCGGTCATCTTCACGTTCGACTACTACCGGCGCTACAACGAACGGCACGCGGCCGCCGCCGGCCTCGAAGCGCGCCTCGCCGCGGCGGAACTGCGCATGCTCCGCGCGCAGATCCAGCCGCACTTCCTCTTCAACACGCTCCACTCCATCTCCGCCCTCGTGCACGGGAGGCCGGACGAGGCGGACCGGATGATCACGCTGCTGAGCGACCTCCTCCGCCGCTCGCTGGAACAGACCGGCCGCGCCGCCGTCACGCTGCGGGACGAGATTGAGACCGTCCGCCTCTACCTGGAGATCCAGGCGGTCCGCTTCGGGCGCCGCCTGGCGGTGACGTACGAGATCCCGCCCGCGCTGCTGGACCGTCCCATCCCCGCGCTCGTGCTGCAGCCCCTCGCGGAGAACTGCGTGAAGCACGCGCTGGAAAAGAGCCGGAAGAGCTGCCGCATCACCGTGCGCGCCGAAGAAGAGGGAACGGACCTGCTTCTCTCCGTGCGGGACAACGGTCCCGGTCTTCCCGCCGGCGGTCCGGCCGCCGGTACGGGGCTCTCCAACATCGCCGCACGGCTGGAACAGACGTACGGCCGGCCGGGGCTCCTCACGGCGCAGAACGCGCCGGAGGGGGGAACGGCCGTCACGCTCCGCATACCGCCGGAGAGGAAAGGAACGGTGCAATGATACGCGCTCTGGTGGTGGACGACGAACCGCTCGCACGGGAACGGCTGATGGCGCTGCTGCGGAAGGAGAAGGGGATCACGGCCATCGGCGCCTGCGCCGACGCCCCCTCCGCTCTCGAACGCATCGCGCGGGAGAGGCCGGAGCTGGTCTTTCTGGACATCCAGATGCCCGAGATGACGGGACTGGAGCTCGTCCGGCGTCTCGGCCGCCACGTGCCGCACATCGTCTTCGTCACCGCGTACGCCGAGCACGCGCCGGAGGCGTTCGACCTGGAGGCGGTGGACTACCTGCTGAAGCCGTTCGACCGCGCGCGGTTCCAGCGGACGCTCGAACGCGCCCGCGCTCGCATCCGCTCCTCCCGCGACGCCACGCTCACTGAACGGCTGGAGCGTCTCGCCGCGTCCCTCGGCCATGACCGTCACCTCACCCGCTTCGTCATCCGCACGGCGGGGAGCGTCACGTTCGTTCCGGCGGACGAGGTCCGGCACATCACCGCGGAGGGGAACTACGTGGTGCTGCACACCGCCGCGGGAACGCGGATGGTCCGCGGCACGATGGCCTCCGTCGAACAGCGGCTGGACCCCGCTCTCTTCCTCCGCATCAGCCGGTCGGCCATCGTCCGCATCGCCGAGGTGAAGGAGATGCGCCCGCACTTCAACGGGGATTACGTGGTGACGCTGAAGGACGGCACGAAGGTCCGTTCCGGCCGCACGTACGCCGCCGCGGTGGCGCGACTGCTGGAGTCCTGACCCGTCCCCTCCCGCACACGGTCCGTCC
>WBUG01000113.1 GCA_008933835.1 Bacteroidota bacterium
GACGCTCGGAACGAGGCAGATCAGCTTCACGGTGGCGGACGAGAACGGCAATCCGATGTCGCAGGGGACGAGCATCAAAGTGACCGGTGTCGGATTCGACACCACCGGCGCCGTCCTGAGCGGCGACATCGAGAAGACGCTTCCCGACACGTACGACCGGTCGTTCACGCAGTACACGGTGAGCGTCGCGGACAAACGGACCAAGAACCTCAGTTCGAACATCCCCATCTCGATCACGGTCGAAGTGACCGGCGAGAACGGGAACGTCAAGAAGACCTTCTCAGGACTGCTGTCGTCCGCCATCTCCAGCAACGGAGCGGTGGGAAGCATCGCGCTGGTCAATCCCAACCCCGATTCGATCCGCGTGGCCGGCGCCGGAACGCCGAACAGCATTCAGGTCCAGGCGCAGGTGCTGACCGCGAACGGACAGCCGTCGCCGAACATCCCGGTCAATTTCGCCATCGTTCGTTCCGTCGACGGCGGTGAATACCTGTCGAACACCCTCTCGGTGACCGACGCCGGCGGCATCGCCACGACCACCCTGAACAGCGGCGTGAAGGCCGGACTCGTCCAGGTGCAGGCGGTGGTGAAACGCGACTCGCTCGCCGTCGCCTCCGAACCGAAGAACGTGTACATCCGCACCGGCCAACTGGCCTCCATCGCCGTTCTCGGCGTGTCGCAGACCAGTCTGTCGGTCCGGGGCGGCGGAGGTACCGAGAACTCCATCCTCGTGTTCGAAGGGCGCGATTCGCTCGGCAACGCCATCGACGTCTCGAACCAAGCGGTGTTCACCTTCTCCATCGTCGGTGACACCGCCGGCGTCCGCATCTCGCCCGCGTCGGCCAAGACCGACCCGAACACCGGACGGGTGACCGCGTCGCTCTCCTCCGGAACGCAGTCCGGCATCATCCAGATCCGTGCCCTCAGCGGGTCCGTGCAGTCGCCCCCGGCCACCATCACGGTGGCGGGCGGTTTCGCCGTCGATTCGCTCTTCAATTTCACCGGCCTGAAGAAGAACTACTCCATCTATCAGGACGTTCCGGTGCCCATCACCGTGCTCATCGGTGACCGGTACGGCAATCCGGTGAAGCCGGCCACCCCGGTCGCGTTCACGTCCGACGCCGGCGTCATCACCGCCGCGGCTTCGACCGACGCCTCGGGCAAAGCGGCCGCCTCTCTGCAGATCGTGAACGACAAGAAACTGCTCGGGACGCGGTTCGTCTCGGCGAAGACCATCGGTGTCAGCGGCGTGGAGGTGAAGAAATCGAAGACGTTTATCCTGACCGGTTCTCCTATTATCACTGTCGCTGGCGTACCGAACGATTCTATCACTCTCTTCGATGGAACATCCACCACTTTAAACTTCGTAATTGCGGACTCGCTTGGAAATCCCATTGCACCCGGTCATGACCTCGACGTCACAGTTGATGGTTCAGTCGCTTCCCAGATTCTTACCTCCGGAGATGTGACGTATCCTTTCGGTGATACTGATGATCGTGTCGGCGGCACCCGGTTCAGCGTCATCGTCGGAGACCTGCTGCCGAACGGCGGCACCGGAGGGACCTTCAAGGTCCGCATCACGGTGAACGGCGTCACCGGCACGACGACGAAGACCCTTCAGGGACGTCTGCTGGCCCCGGCGAACATCGATGTTCCGCCGACCGCCCGCGTTCCCGCCTCCATCGCCCTCATCAGCACGTCGGCGACGGACATTTCCATCGCCGGTGTCGGCGGCATCGAGAACGCCACCCTGACGTATGAAGTTCGCGATTCGGTCGGCGCTCCCATCACAATAGACAATCAGGCTACCGTGCAGTTTAAGGCGAATTTCTTTCCCAATAGATACGTTCCAGGAGGTACATCACCAACGATTCTTCCAAGAGTAGACAGTACTGATGAAAACGGTCGTGTCCGAGTCGTTATCATGAGTGGTACGCAGGCCGGTGCGGTTCAAGTAGAAGCATTAATTCTTCTGGATAACCCAATTCGCACCATCAAATCTCAACCAGTAAGAATCTCTGTCAACTCTGGTTTCCCTGATCAAAACCACTTTACCATTTCACCGAGTAGGTATAATTTCCCAAGTTTTGGGAATGCAATCAATGGTAACTTGGCAGTCACTATCTTGGCCGGTGACAAATTTAGCAATCCAGTCAAGGAAGGAACAATAGTATACTTCAATTCCGCAAATGGAGTGATTCAAACACGTGAAGGTGTAACAAACAAAGACGGTCTTGTTACTATGCACCTTTTATCTGGAGTTCCATATCCTATCGCTCCGAACTTAGCTCATGGTCTTACAAACGGGTTTTCACGCATTTATGCCACCACCATTGATCGAGATAGTAATCTTGTGACCGATTCAGTGGATATTCTTTGGTCTGGAGCGCCAGAATATACAAAGACTGGAGGACCCAACACTTTCACCATAGCTCAGGGCGGTTCGGCTGGTCCGTTTACATTCTCGGTGGCGGATTTCCTCTCACATCCGATGTCGGAAGGGACTTCTATTACTGTGGACGGCAAGGGATTGGACATCAGCGGCGATGCGAACATCCTCATGCCGGATACGAAGTCCAGTGGACCCGGCCTGACAACTTTCACTGTATCAGTATCAGACATCGATCCTACAGACACAAATCCTCCGGTGTATTCCCAACTTACACTCACCGTGACGCATCCCGTGTTTGGTACTCGCAAATGGATCTTGGCCACCGGTACCGTGGATTGACCGGTCATACACGATGCGCAAGAACCGAACGCCGCGGCCTGCCGCGGCGTTCGGCATTTTAAAAGGTCAGGGTTGGAGGAGTGCAGCAAAGAACGGAGGGACGGAGAGTTGCCGGTGTCAGGATGATGCCGCTGAACGCGTCAATGGCGGGACTTCGCGGAGCGTCGAGCGCTCAGAGGCTGCATGAACCGCACCGTGCACTGCGGAGCGGTCCTCGAACGTACGGCGCCGAACGAAGGTGTGGGAACGTCCGTCGGCATCAGAGGGATGAGAGGAATTCTTTCAGGTGACCGTTGAAGGATTCGGGGTTCTCCAGGTTGCTCATGTGCGCTGCCTGCGGAATGACGTGAAGACGGGCGTTGGGGATGCGTTCCTTCATCGCCTGCGCCGCTGCGGGGGGCGTCAGCTGGTCTTTCTCGCCAACGAGAATGAGCGTCGGACAGACGATCCCGGGGAGGGCGGCGGTGGTATCGGTGCGTGCAGCGAGGGCCATCAGCGTACCGAAGATGGAGAGCGGAGCGGTGCGTTCGACGATGCTTTGCACCATCTTCACGGCGTCGGGGCG
>WBUG01000052.1 GCA_008933835.1 Bacteroidota bacterium
GATGAAGACGGTGTTCGCGCGGTACGGCGACACGTTCGGTACCGTGGAATCGAACGCCGACTTCGAAGTGGACGACATCTCCGAGCTCATCGAGATCATCCGGAACGAGAACACCGTCCGCATCTGAACCGGTCCGGGTCCGTAGACAAAACGCCGCACTTCCGTGCGGCGTTTTCGTGTACGCTCGTCACTATGACGGGGGTCAGAACCCGATCTCCACGGTGATGCCGGTCCGGGTCCGCCGTCCGATGTGGTACGCTCCCGGGTCCTCCAGTTCGCCGCCGATACGTCCCGAAGAATCCATCCATTTCACGTTCCGCTGGTCCAGCGCGTTCCGGACGTCCACGTAGACGGTCACTTCCGTCGAACGCGCAAGGTCGAACGAGAAGGTCCGGGTCAATTTCACGTCGAGGTTGGCATAACCGGGCATCCGTTCGTTGTTCGGTACGAACGCCTGCTCCGGGTCGAGCGGCGTGAAGCCGTCCCGCGAAGGGAAGTACGTGTACGGCCGGCCGGTGAAGGTATGGAAGAAGGCGTTCGCCTGCACGCCGAGCGGCAGCTGGAGCACGGCGTTCACCTTCAGCGTGTGCCGCTGGTCCCAGCTGAGATTGAACAGGGTATTGACCGGAGCGAAGCCCCATTGCCGGAAGTTGAGCCCCTGCGTGGCGCTCTCGCTCAGTCCCAGCGCTTCCATGAACGAGTACGAGATACTTCCGGTGAGGAACGCCCCCTGGGAGCGGGAGAGGACGAGCTCGAAACCACGCGATTCGGCGTACGGGTTGTTGACCATCTCGGCGAAACCGTAGTCGCCCGCCACCTTGCTGTCCGTCGCGATGAACGTCTTCGCGTCGATGAGGTTGGAACTCTCCTTCCGGAAGTAGGTGGCCGAGAGGACGACGTTCTCCTTCACCACCTGTTTCACGCTGATCTCCCACGCCTTCGTCCGTTCCGGCTCCAGGTTCGGATTGCCCAGCAGCGCGCTCGCGCCGCGCTGCGCGGTGACGACGTCCAGACCCGAGAAGAGATAGGTGAAGAGGGGGTACTGGAAGTAGTAACCGTAGTTGACGTAGACGAATCCGTCCTCGCGGTACGGCACCGATACGCCGAACCGGGGACTGAACTGGTGCTTGATGCGGGAGGGGACCATGCGGTTGAGGCGGAGACGGAACTCGTTCGGCCGGACCGGCACGAACTCGTACGCCGGACGTTTGGCGGTGGGATTGAGGAAGTCGTACCGCAGTCCGACGCTCACGGTGGCGTTCTCCACTTCGTACTTCCCCTGCACGAACCCGCTGCCGGACTTCGGGAAGTAGCGGAAGGCCGTGCTGTAATTGAGCGGCTTCTCCAGGATGAGCGGTTTGCCGAAGTAGGAACGCTGCGGTTCGTACTTCTCGAGCGCGTTGTCCAGTTCGTAGTAATTGAATTCGCCCCCCGCCTTCATCGTGGTATTGGCGATGATCTGCGTGGTGATGTCCGACCGGAGCGTGTACGTGCGCTGCAGGGCGTCGCTCCACAGCATCCGCTCGCCGCCGGTGACGTACTGGAGGAACATGTCGTAGGAGAAGAGCCGTCCGGGATCGAAGTCCGGACGTTCGTCCGGACCGATGCGGAAGCGGTTCTGGTACAGGCTCATCCGGACGTCATAGTACGTGTTCTCGGAGAGCGTATGGGTGAGATTCGCCGACACCCGCGTCACCGAGCGGCGCTGTTCCGGCAGTCCGTTCAGATTGAAGCGCCAGCTGAACTCATAGTCCGTCCACTCCTTGTCCGAATGGAGCACCTGGGCGCTCAGTTTCAGCGACGGATCGATGAGGTAATCCAGTTTCCCGAAGAAGCTCAGCATCCGCGCCACGGGGAGGGGACCGGCCTTCTCGAAATCGAGCCACCACCGGGTCCCGTTCTGGTTGTACGTGGAGGAGACGAAGAAGAAGAGCCGGTCGCGCACCACCGGACCGCTCACCGCGACTTCCGCTTCGGTCTCGTGATTGTGTTCGGTGCCCCCTGCCCAATCGTCCTTCAGCACCCGCGCCATGGCGTACGGTTCGTTCGTTCCCGACTTGGTGACGATATTGACGATGCCGGACTGGGCATTGCCGTATTCCGCTTCGAACCCGCCGGTCTGGAACGAGAGCTCCACCACGGAACTCGTCGGGATGTCGGCACCGAAGGTCCCCTGCATCACATCCTGGGCCGGCAGTCCGTCGATGAAATAGACCACCTCGGAGGTCTTGCCGCCGCGCACGTTCCCTTCCAGCGTGGTGCCGGGCTTGAAGGAGAGGATGTCCTGCGGCGTGGTGATGGGGAGCGACTTGAACTCCATCGCCGTCACGGTGTGCGTCGTGCCGATGACGTCCTTCTGGATGAGGGGCCGCTCGGCCTTGACGACGATCTCGGTGAGCTCCACCGCGGACTGTTCCATCGTCACGCGGAGGCGGGTCCGCAGGTTCGCGGTGACCTCGACGTTCTGGTACGACACCGGACGGTACCCGATCATCTGGATGCGTACGGTGTACTTTCCGGCGGGAACGTTGTAGATGACGAACCGACCATCCGCGTCCGTCACACGCCCCTGCTGCGTCTCCACGATCATGACGCTCGCGCCGGGAACGGGCTGGTCGTTCTCCTTGTCACGCACCACCCCTTCGAGGACGCCGAACGTGCCGGCGGAGGCCGCTGCGGCAATGCCAAGCAGCAGCGCCGCGAGGAGGATCGGCCGGGAACGATATGGAGATGCGGCGGTCACGGAGAATAAGGGAACCGTCCTTTCAGTTTCACCGGAACGGTCGTTTCAACGCTGACCGGTGGAAGGTCCGGTGAGAACTGAAGCGTGAAGCGGACCTGCACGTTCAGCGGATGGTACAGACGTGCAATGTAGTGCTGCAGACCATGGATCGTGAACGAATGTTCCGCGGCGTACTTGTGAAGGTAGAACCCCGTCGCCAGTTTCGGTTCCACCCGGACCCTGAAATAGACCGATGCGCCGGGATCGAGCGTGAGGACGGTGCCGTCGAACGATGTGGTCGGCTGCATTTCTGTGAGCGAAAAGGGGCGGGAACTGGCGGCGGCACGGTCGCCCGGCATCCAGATCTCCGTGGTGCCTGACGGAGTGACGGGATACTGGAACGTCTCTTCGTACGTGTTCTTCACTTGGAACGTCAGGTAGAACGGGGAGTACGTCGCGACGGCGCCGCCGCTCCCGTCGCGCGGTTCGGAGAACTCGACCGTATCCGTCGCGGCGAGCGTCGACAGTCCGATGTACGAAGCCTGAAAGATGTTCTCCGGCGGACGGTACTCGGGCAGCAGGTCTTCACACCCGGACGCGGACAGGACGCACATCGCACCGGTGAGGACCGCGGCGGCGCTGAGGAGACGGGTTCGTACCGAACGGAAGAATCTCACGGCAGAGAACGGAATTCGGTGTGAAGGGAGGAGCTCATTGCACAGTTGAAATATAGTCAGCACGCCCTCAAACAGCAAACCATTATTTCCGTTGGATTTGCGGCGGAGGGCACCTATATTGAAGTACGATTCACCGCCGTTCCCGGACATCTATGCCAAGCCGACCGTTCCGTATCCTCCTCATCGCCGTCATCGCCGCGTACGCCGGCTGTGACATCACCGAAGTCTACGTCGCTCCCGAACCGGTCGTTCGCATCGTCGAACCGTCCGCCGTCACCCCCATCCTCGATTCCACCTTCGTCACCATCGAAGCGTCCGATGACCGCGGGATCGCGAAAGTGGAACTGTTCATCGACGGGAAGATACCGCCGGGCGGTACGCTGCTGTACGAACCGTACACGTACCTGTGGCGCACCGACCAGTACGCCGACAGCACGCCCCATACGCTCTTCGCCCGCGCGTACGATACGGACAGCAACGTGACGCAATCCGCTCCGGTGAAGGTCGTCACGTACCGGTTCACGCCGAGCAATTTCTCCGCATCGGTCATCAGCGACACGCTGATGCGGTTCCAGTGGACCGACAACGCCTCCAATGAGACCGGTTTCCAGCTGTTCGAAAGCGTGAACGATTCCGGTTTCCGTCTGGTGCAGACCTATCCGGCCAATACGACGACGGCGGACATGACCGGCATCTTCCTCTCCGGCGTGCGGCACGACTTCATGCTGCGGGCGGTGAAAGATACGGTTCGGAGCCGCTTCTCCAACGTGCAGTCCCTCACGGTCTACCTTCCCCCTCCGTCCACCTTCCGCATCCATTCGCTCACCGACACGCTCGTCGAAGTGCGGTGGCAGGCCAATCCGGCCTCTTTTGAGAAACGGGTCGAGGTGGAACTGCGGACCGGCAACGGACCGTACGAGGTCCTCGGCAGCGTGCCGGCAGGGATCCGTTCGTTCCTCATCCCGCGGTACTTCCGGTCGGGGACCAGGCACTATTTCCGCGCCCGCGCGTTCAGTGCGTACAACATCTCGCCCTATTCGTACGTCGACACCTCCAGTTTCATCCTGCCGGCCCCCACCGGCATCGTAATGCAGGCGGTGAGCGGCGGTGTGCGGCTGGGATGGGTGGACAATTCGAAGTTCGAGAAGGGGTTCGCCGTCGAGCGTTCCGTGTACGGGAGCGGAACCTTCTCGGAAGTGCACCGCACCGGTCCGAACGACACCAGCTGGACCGACACGTCGCTCGACACCGCGAAATCGTACAGCTGGCGAGTCCGTGCGTACACGGATTCGGTGCTGACCGGATATTCTTCGACGGTGTTCGCTTCGCATTTCACGACCGTGTCGAAACGGATCGACTTCACGGTCGGAGGCGGTGCGGTCATACGGTCGCTGTTCATCCCCGGCACGTCCGACGTCGCTGTCGCGTCCATGGACGGTGCCGTCACGGTCGTGAACGCGAGGACCGGAGGGACCGTCCGCACCATCACGGTCGGCGGCGGAGGCGTGACCGCACTCGCGGTCCGGCCGGACGGCGCGGTGTTCGCGGCCGGATGCAATGACGGCACCGTTTCGCAGTGGAACGTCGCGACCGGCACTTCGGTGCACTCGTTCACGGCCCACACCGGGCGCGTCGGCGACATCGCCTATACCGACGCGGGAGCCACCCTCGTCACCGGCGGCGCCGATTCTGTCCTCCGTTCGTGGGCGGCGTCCGACGGCAGTGCGGTACGGACCTTCCCGGGGCACGTCGATACCGTCACCGCGGTCGCCGTTTCACCGGACGGCACGGACATCGTCAGCGGCGGCACGGACAATACGGTCCGTTCATGGAACGCATCGACCGGGGCCCAACAATGGAGCCGTACGTTACCCTCGCTGCGGATCAACGACATCGCGTACAACAGCGCCGGTGACCGCATCGCGGTGGCGCAGTCGGCGTCGTTCGGCAATCCCATCGTGCTGCTTTCGCCCGCCACCGGCGACACCGCAGGATACTTCAACCGGCTTTCGAACAGTTCCAACGCCGTCCGCTTCGGACATGACGCCATCTCGTTCTTCTCGTCGGGGGACGACGGTCAACTCTCCCTCTTCCATCTCTCCCTTCCGTTCATTTCGCTCACCGTCCCCGCCGGCGGAACACCGGCGGCCGACGTCGACATGAACGGCGACGGTACGCTGGCGGTCACCGCCCGCCGGAACGGTACGGTCACAGTGTGGGACGTCGGACACCTCTGGCAGAAATTCAATCCTTGACCCCATGATCATCGGCATCGGCGTCGACATCATCGAAATAGCGCGTATCCAGGAATCGATCGATTCGTACGGGGAGCGTTTCCTGCAGAAGCTCTTCACGGAAGGGGAGATCGCCTACTGCTCGGCGAAGCAGTTCCCGACGCAGCACTACGCCGCACGGTTCGCCGCGAAGGAGGCGTTCGCGAAGGCGGTGTCGACCGGCTGGTCGGGCGATTTCGAATGGAAGAACGTGGAGGTGCGGAACGACCCGATCGGGAAACCGAGCCTGGAGCTGTACGGAAAGACGGCGGAGGCGCTGAAGGGATGTTCGGTGTTCCTCTCCATGTCCCATTCGGACAGCACCGTCATCGCCTACGTGGTCATCGAACGGAACGGCTGACCGCCGTTCACTCGAGCGGGACGGAGAGCGAGATGCCCGGCGCTTCGAGCCGTGCCGTGCCGGCATCGAGAACGATCTGCGGCGCTGTGACCGAACTCCCCTCTCCCCGGATCGTCCGGATCTGCTCCAATCTCAAATCCCGCACCACCAGCGCCGCATTCCGGTACGAGAATCCCATCCCTTCGGTCCCCACTTCCGTCTCCGCCGCGAGAACGTTCCCGTTCCGCACGGCGATACCGGTGATGATCCCGTCCGTCGCCCGACCGCTCCGCGCCGTGACGCGGCGTTGCCGAATGTCCGCGACGAGCATCTCCCGCTCGGATGCGAGCACCGCGGTGCCGGCCTCCTTCGGAAACACGGCATGCCGGAATAGGATGGGAGCGCTCCATTCCACCGTACCGTCCGGAGTCAGGAACGTCGCCGCGGTCCGCACTTCATCCTCCAGCGCCTCGTAACTCCCGGCAACGATGACGTTCTCGTCTTCGGAAGCCGCCAGTTCGTACGCGGTCGGGAAGGGAAGTTCCGCCGTCCATTGCAGTGCGCCGCTTCCGGAATAGCGGTGCACCACCGCCCGTTCCCGTTTGCTGTCCGAAACGAGGAAGAGCACGTCTTCACCGAAGAACCGGCAGCCGATGGTCCGTTCGTAGTTCGGTTCCTCGTCCTTGAAGAACGTGTGCGTCCACCGCATCCGCCCCTCCGGACCGTACACTTCCACGAAACCGTCGAACACGTACCGCAGGACCATCACGCCGCTTCCGGTCTCGAGCGTTACGAGGGGATAGGGGACGTCGAACGGCAGCGTACGGCGGACGGTATGCACGACGCGGCCGCCGGTCGAAACGTCGATGCGCACCTCGTTCGCTTCTCCCGCTCGGCGCGCGTTCATGTCCCGGTGGATCGAGTAGGTGTACTGCGCCGGCAGCGGAACGGCGGCGAGCAGGCAGAGCAGAAGAAGATTCTTCATAAGGTCACTTCATCAGTGTCATCTTGCGGGAGAGGAGGACCGGACCCGCGGTGAGCCGGCAGAGATAGATTCCGGAGGCGAAACCAGAGGCGTCCCAGGCGACTGAGTGCTCGCCGGCGGCGTATCGTCCTTCCGCCAGCCGCCCGACCTCGCGCCCCATCACATCGAACACCGCGAGCGTGATACGCTCTTCGGACGGCAGGAAGAACCGCACGGTCGTGGAGGGATTGAAGGGGTTCGGATAGTTCTGCGCCAGGGCGAAACCGGCTGGGAGGAGCTCCTGTTCCGTTCGCGGTGCGGAGGTGACGATGCCGAAATGGTTCAGGACGCGCGTCATGAGCGCATCGCGGTTCGCTTTGGTATGGATGGTCTCGAACGGGATGCCGAGGAAGACCACGCTGCCGGGAGCGCTGCCGGAGGGGAATGTTCCCGCGAACATCGTGGCGGCGTTCAGTCCGTTGGCGTACTTCGCGATGACGGCGCTGCCGCCGAACGCGTTCACGTGGTCCGGATAATCCTCCCGGTAGGGAGCGCCGAGCAGCGTGTCACCGTAGGCGAACGAAAGCCCGTCCAGGATGGTGCCGGCGGCGCCGTTGACGGTGTAACTGCCCGAAGCGTCACCCGCGTAATCGGCCTTAAGGAAGTCATTGAAGAACGCCCGTGCGGCGACGGAGGGACCCGACGTACGGTCAAGGTCATACGCCACTTCGGAACCGGTCACGAAGAGCTTTCCTCCCTGTTGCAGGTATGCGGCCGCCTTCGCCTGTTCGGCCGTTCCGAACGTTTCGTTCGTCGACGATTCGTCGCCGAAATTCCACACCACCGCCTGGTACGGCGCCAGCGGTACGCTGCCGTCGGTCACCGCGGAGTTGTGCGCGGTCTCGTACCGCGCGTTGACGGACTGTCCCGCCGTCGCCGCAAAGGGGTGCGACGGGAGCGAGTAGCTGCCCGATGTCCGGTCGAACCCGTCCACGATGAGCACCGTTCCCCCCGGCGCGTTCGGACGGAGGGCGTACGTGTCGCTGTATCCGCTCTCGTTCGTGAGCGCGGCCGAATCGACAGCGGTCATGCGGAACAAGACCGGCGTCTGGCTGGAGATGCCGGTGAAGGAGAACGACGTGACGGCGGAGGTGAGGGTCGCCTCATCACGCTGCAGCGTCCAGGCCGTGCCGTTGACGGAGGAGTAGAGGCGGTACCCCTTCAGGTCCGGTTCGGTGTTCGGATACCACGAGACGGTCACCTGGTTCACGGCGTCGTTCCGGACGGAACGGAGCTTCGGTGCCGCGGGGGGTACGACATCCTGTGCCGAAATCTCGAACGGCACGTACACGGTATCGGCGTTCCCGTGCGTGTCCAGCGCGTACACCATCACCTGGTACTGGCCGGCCGGATAGAGCGACGCGTCGAAATAATTGTTGACGATGGTGCGGTAGGTGCTGGAGGTGCCGGTGCCGATGTTCCCGGTCCCGTTGGTGAGGATATAGATGTGCTGCGAGGTCGTGGATTCGAGCGTGTAGGCGACGTTGGACTGGGCATCGTTCGGTTTATAGTCGAACTTGTAGCGGACGCCGTTCCCCGGAGGATCGTATACCACCGTCGAACGGTCCGCCGAGAGTATGCGATAGCCCGTATGATAGACGCCGTTATTGGTGGTGGAACCGCTGTTCGGCGCTCCGTCCGTGTTCCGCTCCACCATCTGGGAGATGATGTCGGTCCGGCCGAACACCTTCTTCGCCGTGAACTCGACGGAGGAATTGTCCTGAAAGAACTTCACCCAGAGCACCTTCGGCGAGTATGTGTCGACGTACGGCGTGAGTCCTCCCGGTTCCCGCAGCGCGCCGATCTCAACGCCGGAGGAATTCTCGGTCGACACGAGCTGCCGTTCGGTCAGGTGCGTGTGACCCAGTCCGGAGAGGATGGTCCCCAGTACCGTGACGCCGGCGGTCACCGGTGAGCCGGGAGCGAGGGCGGGATTCGGCTGGATGTGGACGTACGAAATGTGCTTCCATTGACCGTTGACGTTCGTCTTCACCCGCACGTACGCACTGGTGCCGTCCGTTTCCGGCGTGCCGATGGTGTACACCGTTCCGTCGAGGACGGCGTACACGTTGCTGCCGTCCGGTTCCGGGATGTCGGTCCCGTTATGGAAATGGTTGCTGGTCAGGGTGTTGCGGAACTCGCAGAACGTGCCGGTGATGAGCTGCGACTGATCGAACGGCGGGAAGGGCCACGGAAAGGTGACGGCATCCTGCGCCGTGCCGGCCGAGACGAACAATGCGACGAGCGTGACGAACCATTTCGACATGGGGATCCTGGCTGTCTGGGGAAGGGAAGGGTCCGGAGGAAATATCGGATTTTGACGGGGAAGTTCCAAGCCGCCGCGGTGGCTCATTCCCCGGCAAGGAGCAGGTCCACCGTTTCGCGGACGAAGCGGGGGTCGTTGCAGATGAGACCGTCCACGTTGAGGCGGAGCATCCGCTGGACGTCGCGGCCGGTCTTCACGCCGTACACGTACAACCGGTAGCCCGCGTCGTGCGTATCGTTCACCACATCGTCCGTGATCTGCAGTTTACTGCAGACGAAGATGTCCGCCCGGGCGTTGCGGACGAGCGTGGAGGGGGACCGTCGGAAATGGGTGATGGGATTGTAGATGACCCCGGTGACGGCGTTCCGTTCCACCTCTTTCGCTTCGCGGATCATCCGGTGGTTGAAGGAGGTGAAGATGACCTTGGAGAGGGCCCGCGCCTTCCGGACCTCGGCGATGACGAGCTCCATGGCGGAGAGGGAGGAGGCGCTTTCAACGTCCGGTTTCACTTCGATGTTGAGCGTGACGCCGCTCCGCACCAGCGGAAGGACGTCCGCGAGACGCGGGATGCGTTCGCGGGAGAACTTGGGGGAGAACCAGGAGCCGTTGTCGATCATCGCCAGCTGGCGGGAATGCTTCCCGTTCACCGCTCCTCGGCCGGACGACGTTCGCTGCAGACGACGGTCGTGGAACACCATCGGTACGTCGTCCGAGGAGAGCCGGATGTCCATCTCGATCATGTCGCTCTCCGCCTCCACCGCCAGACGGAAAGCGGCCATCGAGTTCTCCGGCGCCTCGTCCGAAAAGCCGCGGTGCGCGATGATGAGGGGACGCTTCACCGGCCGACCGCCGAGAGCAACCGTTGCGTGATCTCGTCGATCTCGCCGACGCCGTTGATGTCGAACAGTCCGTGCGTCTTCTGGTAGTACCGTTTCACCGGTTCGGTCGAGATGTCGTAGATGTCGAGCCGCTTCCGCACCGTCTCCGGCTTGTCATCGTCGCGCTGGTAGACCGTCCCGCCGCACTTGAAGCATTTGTCGCCGGCCTGGAACTTGTCGATGGTGCGGTTGTAGATCTTTCCGCACTGTGCGCAGAGGAAGCGGTCCGTCAGACGCTCGATGATGATGGAACGGTCCACATCGATGTTGATGACCTTGTACTTCTTGATCCGCAGCTCGGCGAAGATACCGTCCAGCGCCCGCGCCTGCACCACCGTCCGGGGGAATCCGTCGAGGATGAATCCGTTCTTACACCGGTCGGAAGAGAGGAGTTCGCGCACCAGGCCGATCATCACGTCGTCCGGGACGAGATTGCCGTGGTCGATGTACTCCGCCGCCTTTTTCCCGAGCGGGGATTCCGCCTTGATCGCCTCCCGGAGGATGTCGCCGGTGGAGATGTGCGGTATATGATAGACGTGAGAGAGGATCTTCGCCTGGGTCCCTTTCCCGACCCCCGGCGCGCCGAAGAGGATGATGTTCATAGTACGATGGCTTGCACCACAAACGCACGAAGGCACCAACTCAGAGAATGAACCGCTTGATACCCTGTTTCAACCGAGCGACGTTGAAGTTGATCAGGAATCCGAGCCGATGTCCGGTGAGCTTTAGGTATGTGAGTATTTGAGAATGATGTACTGGTTTCAATTCATCAACGGCTTTGAGTTCGATGACGATCCTGCCGGCGACGAGAATATCGATCCTGAGACCGCCTTCGATCGTTGTGTCGTCATACTGCACTGGAACGGCCACCTGACGCTGACAGGGAATGGCTCGTTTCAGGAGTTCATGATACAGACAACGTTCATAGACGGATTCGAGTAGTCCGGGACCAAGACCAATATACACTTTAGACACGGCGTCAACAATCTCATGGGCCAAGGCCTCGGTCTCATCATCGATCGGTTCGAACATAACGCTCCTTGAATAATAATGGGGCGCTGTTCTGTGGAATGCTGGATTGGAATAGGGAATATCCCGTTCATTCCGAATGATCGTCCGTGTCTTCGTGTCTTGGTGGTTATCGCTTTTATTGCGTCGTGCGGACGGCGAGTTGTCCGCACGCGGCATCGATGTCCACCCCCGCGCTGTTGCGGATGAACACCGTCACGCCGTGGCTGCGCAGTTTCTTCCAGAACGCGTCGATGCCCTCCGGAGGAGCCCCCCGCAGCGATGCCGTTCGTCCGCCGGCTCCGGTGAAGTCGATGGAATGGAACGGAATGAGGTTCACCCGGCATTCGATGCGGCGGCTGGCCTTCACGAGCAGGCGTACGTCCTCGTCCGTGTCGTTGACCCCGTCGAAGACGATGTACTCGAGCATCACGCTCTTCCGGGTCCGTTTCTGATAGTATTCCAGCGCCTGGAGCAATTCGTCCGGCGAGAACTTCTTGGTGATGGGCATCAGTGCCGTGCGGACATCACCCCGGAGGGAGTGGAGCGAGAGGGCCAGTTTGATCTTCCGGTCCTCATCCGCCATCCTCCGGATGCGGTCGGCGTAGCCGGCGGTGGAGAGCGTGATGCGTTTGGGACTGATGCCGATGCCGGTCTGGTCCGTCAGCAGCTCCACCGCGGTCATCACGTTGTCGTAGTTGAGCATCGGCTCCCCCATCCCCATGAAGACGATGTTCGTCACCGTGCGGCCGCTCACCGCTTCGGCGGCGAAGAGCTGTCCGACGATCTCGCCGGGGGAGAGGTTGCGGATGAAACCCATGGTGGCGGTGGCGCAGAAGGAGCAGTCCAGCGCGCAGCCCACCTGGGTCGACACGCACAGGGTCATCCGTTCGTCCGCATCGGCCGCGGTGGGCCGGGGCGGGATGAGCACCGATTCGATGCGTCGTCCGTCGGAGAGTTCGAAGAGGAATTTCCGCGTGCCGTCCGCCGCGGAGGACTGGGAGGCGGCGACGCCGAGTTGACCGATGACGGCCGAACCGGCGAGCTTGTCGCGCAGCGGCTGCGGAAGATTGGTCATCTCGCCGAACGTACGGGCGCGGTGCGCGTACAACCACTGGTACAGCTGGCCGGCGCGGTACTTCGGCTCCCCGAGGGAGAGCACGAACTCTTCCAGCCGGGAGCGATCCAATCCAAAGATGTTGGCGAGGGACATAAATAGGAAGACTTGAGCGGTCCGGCATCGAACGGCCCAAGTCCATGCACCAAAATAACGAAAAACGGCAAGGGAAGCAACGAACCGCATCCTGATCGCCGTACCGTCCGGCCGTTGGAATTGAAGGGACCGTGCCGTATATTTCATGCTTGACCGCGCCCATGGCAGCACGACGCACCATAAAGACCTCCGCCCCGGCATCTGCCGAAGCCCCGACAAAGCCCCCGCTCGTCATTAAGGGGGCGCGTGTCCACAACCTGAAGAACATCACCGTCGAGATCCCGCGGAACAAGCTCGTCGTCATCACCGGCGTGAGCGGTTCGGGGAAATCGTCGCTCGCGTTCGACACCATATACGCCGAGGGACAGCGCCGGTACGTCGAATCCCTCTCCGCGTACGCCCGGCAGTTCCTGGAGCGGATGGACAAACCGGACGTCGACGTCATCCAGGGGATGTCCCCGGCCATCTCCATCGAACAGCGGACGAACACGCGGAATCCCCGCTCCACCGTCGCCACCACCACCGAAGTGTACGACCATCTCCGCCTCCTCTTCGCGCGGGCGGGAAGAACCGTTTGTCCCGTGTGCGGCAAGGAGATCCGGAAGGATTCCGTCCAGTCCGTCGTGGACCGCATGACGGAGGAGAAGGAGGGGTGCCGGTTCTATGTGATGTTCCCGCTGCATGACCATGAAGGGAAGAGCGTCGCGCAGGAACTTGAGACGCTCAAGAAGCGGGGCTTCTTCCGCATCGTCGTGAACGGGGAGCTCATCGATCTCAACGAGAAGTCGTACGGCGGAAAGTCGAAGAAGGACCTCTTCGTGCTGGTGGACCGGTACGTGCTGCGGAAGGAGGAGAAACAGAGCCTCAACCGACTCGCCGATTCCGTGCAGACCGCTTTCGTGGAGGGGGACGGACTCGCCACCGTGCGGAACGTGGAGACCGGCATGGTGACGGCGTTCAGCCAGCGGTTCGAATGCGCTGCGGACGGCATCCGGTTCGAGGAGCCGGAACCGCACCTCTTCGCGTTCAATTCCCCCATCGGCGCCTGCAAGAAATGTCAGGGATTCGGACGGTCCGTCGGCATCGATATGGACCTCGTCGTGCCGGACCAGGAGAAGACATTGAAGGAGGGGGCGGTCGTTCCGTGGACCACGCCGAAGTTCCAGGAGAACCTCCGCGACCTCTCCCGTATCGCGTACGACGCCGGTGTGCCGATGAACGTTCCGTACCGGAAGCTCACGCCGGAACAGCTCGCCATCGTCATGAACGGGTACGGGAAGCAGTTCGACGGCATCAACGGCTTCTTCCGTATGGTGGAGAAGAAGGCGTACAAGATCCAGTACCGCGTGCTGTTGTCGAAGTACCGCGGGTACACCACCTGCGACGAATGCGGCGGAAGCCGGCTGCGCACGGAGGCGCTGTACGTCAAGGTGGGAGGGAAGACCATCGGCGACATCGTGGCGATGTCCGTGGAACGGGCCGAACGCTTCTTCGCCGCGCTGACGCTCTCCGACACCGAAATGGAGATCGCCAAACGCATCCTGGAGGAGATCCGGAAACGGCTCCGCTACCTCGTCGATGTCGGGGTGGGGTACCTCACGCTGGACCGGCTTTCGAACACCCTCTCCGGCGGCGAATCACAGCGCATCAATCTCGCCACCTCCATCGGCTCCTCCCTCGTCGGTTCCATCTACGTTCTGGACGAGCCGAGCATCGGTCTGCATCCGGCGGACAACGAACGGCTCATTCGCATCCTGCAGCGGCTGCGGGACATCGGCAACACCGTGTTGGTGGTGGAGCATGACGCGGAGATGATGCGGGCGGCGGACCAGCTCATCGACATGGGACCGCGCGCCGGCGAACATGGAGGCCGCGTCACGTTCCAGGGAACGAGCGACGAAGCGATGTCATCTCCCGATTCGCTGACGGGACGGTACCTCTCCGGTGCGCTTTCCATTCCCGTCCCGGCGTCGCGGCGGGGAGGGAAGAAGCGCGGCACTGCTGCTTCGGCTTCCGCGCTCGGTGCGGTACGCATCCGGAACGCCTTCCTGCACAACCTGAAGAACATCGATGTGGACGTCCCGCTCGGACGCTTCGTCTGTGTCACCGGCGTGAGCGGTTCCGGAAAGAGCACGCTCGTCCACGACGTGCTGGCCGAAGGGGTGAAACGGCGGCTGAACGGACACCTGGGACGTCTCAACGGCGTGCACGAACTCGACGGCTGGGAGCAGGTGCAGCACCTTGAAGTGGTGGACCAGTCACCCATCGGTCGTTCTCCCCGTTCCAATCCGGTCACATACCTCGGCGTGTTCGACGGCATCCGGGACCTGCTCGCAAAAACCCCGTTGGCGAAACTCCACGGCTATCAGCCCGGCTTCTTCTCGTTCAACGTGCCGGGTGGCCGGTGCGAGCTGTGCGAGGGGGATGGACTGCAGAAGGTCGAAATGCAGTTCATGGCGGACCTCTATCTTACGTGCGAATCGTGCGGCGGGAAGCGGTACAAGAAGGAGGCGCTGGAGATCCGCTGGAACGGCAAGAACGTGGATGATATCCTCGCCCTCACCGTCGAAGAGGCCATCGTGTTCTTCGGAGCGCATCCCGACGGTCGGAAAGTGGCTCAGAAACTCACCGTGCTGGACGATGTCGGTCTCGGATATCTTCGTCTCGGCCAGGCGGCGACGACGCTGTCAGGAGGAGAAGCGCAGCGGGTGAAACTGGCGGCCCATCTTGTGGACCAGCGGGAAGGGCATACGCTCTTCATCTTCGATGAACCGACCACCGGGCTGCATTTCGACGATATCGCAAAACTGCTGAAGTGCTTCGAAGCCCTGCTCGCGGCCGGACATTCTCTCATCGTCATTGAGCACAATCTCGACGTCATCAAATGTGCCGACCATATCGTCGATATGGGACCGGGCGGTGGCGAGAACGGCGGGACCATCATCGCCGTCGGAACGCAGGAAGAACTTTCCAGGCATTCAGCATCACACACCGGCCGGTTCTTACAACCGCTTCTCTAATAGACCTTCGATTCTGTCTACCTCTTATTCTTTTCATCCCAATCATCCATTTTCTCCCCGTTTTCATATTGTGACATGCGTTACAAGGGATGGGTTCCGGAGGGCACTTTCTTTGTTTCTCCGTCACGTTTTTACTATATTATTCAGATTTTTTCGGGCCCTTAGCTCAGTCGGTTAGAGCAGCTGACTCATAATCAGCGGGTCGCTGGTTCAAGTCCGGCAGGGCCCACGGGAACGCGTGTGGAGATCGGCGACACAGGCGGGGAGATGCATTCCTTGGAGCATCCGCCGGAATCCGCCGCAGAGATACAACTGATCGTCTGCCGGTGGTCGTCGCACTGATTCGTCCCGGTGCAGGCATACGGACATGGCGGCTGCCGTGGCGCCATTGGTATGCCGGAACCGATATACATTCACGTACATCAACTATGAACGTTCCATTGTTGGATCTGAAACTCCAGTACCGGGCATTGAAGTCCGAACTGGACGCTGCCGTGCATGGCGTGGTCGAAAGTCAATACTTCATCCTCGGGCCGGAAGTGGAGCGGATGGAGAAGCTGATGAGCGCGTATATCGGATGCACGCACTCGTACGGCGTCTCGTCCGGTACGGACGCACTTTTGCTCGCGCTGATGGCCCTGGACATCGGTCCCGGCGACGAAGTCATCGTCCCGACCTATTCGTTCTTCGCGACCGCGGGGGTGGTCTCCCGTTTGCAAGCGACACCGGTCTTCGTGGACGTCGATCCGGTCACCTTCAATATCGACCCGAAGGCGCTCGACGTCAAGGTCACCTCCCGCACGAAGGCGGTCGTTCCCGTCCATCTGTACGGACAGAGCGCGGACATGGACGGGGTGATGGAGGTCGCACAACGGCACGGTCTGCGCGTCATCGAAGACGGTGCACAGGCCATCGGGGTGCATTACAAGGACGGCCGGAAGGTGGGGACCATCGGCGACATCGGCTGCTTTTCGTTCTTCCCGAGCAAGAACCTCGGCTGTTTCGGCGACGGCGGACTGGTGACGACCAACGACCCGGCGCTGGCGGAGAGGATGCGGGTCCTGCGGGTGCACGGGATGGATCCGAAGTATTACCACAAGTTCATCGGCGGCAACTTCCGCATCGACGCGCTGCAGGCGGCCGTCCTCTCTGTGAAGCTACCGCATCTCGATGCCTGGTCCGCCCGGCGGCGCGAGAACGCGGCGCTGTACACCGAACTCTTCCGGAGCCATGGCGTGTCTGAAGGGGCGGGCCGGACGGCGTATGACGCGAAGAACCGCGTCCTGCTTCCGGCGTCGGTGTACGCCTCCTCCGGAGTGCTCAACCACCATATCTACAATCAGTACGTGATCCGGACGGAGCGGCGCGATGCGCTCCGCGCGCACGTCACCGCCAAAGGGATCGGCAACGACATCTATTATCCCGTGCCGTTCCATGCGCAGGAGTGCTTCCGTCCGCTGGGACAGGGGAACGACTTCCCCGTTTCGAACCGTGCGGCCGCCGAATCGCTCGCGCTTCCCATCTTCCCGGAACTGACGCGTGAGCAGATCGAATACGTGGCGGCGAGCGTCGCGGAATTCCTGAAACTCGGCTGACAAGACCGCGCGCATCAGCACAGTGGTCAATCTTCATTCAATGAACAGCGGAAACGTATGAAAATTTCAGTCATCGGCACCGGGTACGTCGGTCTGGTCACCGGCACCTGTTTCGCCGAATCGGGCAACCATGTCGTCTGCGTGGACAACGATCCGGAGAAGCTCCGGAAGCTCCAGAACAAGGAAGTGACCATCTATGAACCGGGGCTCGAGGTCCTCTTCCAGCGCAACATCTCCCAGAAACGTCTCGAGTTCACGAACGACCTCGCCCAGGCAGTGCTCCGGTCCGAGTTCATCTTCCTCTGCCTGCCCACGCCGCAGGGGGAGGACGGTTCCGCGGACCTGAAGTACATCCTCGGCGTCGCGGACGATCTCGGCCGCATCTTCGCGGCCGAAGGGGGCGATGCGAAGCAGCGCATCATCATCAATAAAAGCACCGTGCCGGTGGGAACGTCGAAGAAGGTGTTCGACGCCATCAAGAAGCACGGCGTGAAGAACTTCGACGTGGTCTCCAATCCCGAGTTCCTCCGCGAAGGGTACGCCGTCGAGGACTTCATGAAGCCGGACCGCATCGTCATCGGTTCCAAGACGAAGTACGCGATGGAACGGATGAAGGCGCTGTACGAACCGTTCGTCCGGCAGGGGAACCCCATCATCGAGATGGACACGGCGAGCGCCGAGGTGACCAAGTACGCCGCGAACTCGTACCTGGCGATGCGCATCACCTACATGAACGAACTGGCCAACTTCTGCGAGAAGGTGGGGGCGGACGTCGACCTCATCCGCAAGGGGATGGGGACCGATACCCGCATCGGCAAGCGGTTCCTCTTCCCGGGCATCGGGTACGGCGGCTCGTGCTTCCCGAAGGACGTGAACGCGCTCATCAAGACATCGGTGGACATGGGGGCGGAGATCCGGCTGCTGACGGTGGTGGACGAAGTGAACCGGCTGCAGAAGGAGGTGCTCGTCACCAAAGTGCTGAAGCATTACGGCGGCGACATCAACGGCCGGCACTTCGCCGTGTGGGGGCTCGCCTTCAAGCCGAACACCGACGACATGCGCGAGGCTCCCTCCGTCGTCATCATCCAGCACCTGCTCAAGCACGGCGCCACGGTGACGGCGTACGATCCGGCGGCCAACGAATCGGCCCGCTTCTACCTCGGCGAGAGCATCGCGTACGTCGAGAACGAGTACGACGCGCTCGACGGCGCCGACGCGCTCCTCATCTTCACCGAGTGGAACGAGTTCCGCACGCCGGACTTCGCCATCGTCCGCTCGCGGCTCAAACAACCCGTCATCTTCGACGGACGGAACATCTTCGACCCGGACAAGATGAAGGAGCTCAAGTTCACGTACTACGGCATCGGCCGGAAACCGGTCATCAACGCGTGACCGCCGCGCCGTATTCGCGTTCATCATTCTCAGCTGTGTTCACTCTTTTCTTCCATCCTCTATGGTAACATCAGTCGTCACCGGCGGAGCCGGGTTCCTCGGTTCGCATCTCTCCGAACGGCTCCTGGCCGAGGGGCACCGGGTGGTGGTGCTGGACAATCTGATCACCGGTTCGGTGGACAACATCGCGCACCTCTTCGCGAACAAGGATTTCTCGTTCGTCCAGTACGACGTCACGAACTTCATCCATGTGCCCGGTGATGTGCACTACGTCTGGCACTTCGCCTCGCCGGCGAGTCCCATCGATTACCTGAAGTATCCCATTCAGACCCTGAAGGTCGGTTCGCTCGGAACGCACAAGGCGCTCGGGTTCGCGAAGGCGAAGAACGCCCGGTTCCTCATCGCGTCGACCTCCGAGTGTTACGGAGATCCGGAAGTGCACCCGCAGGTGGAGGAGTACTGGGGGAACGTGAATCCGGTCGGTCCGCGCGGCGTGTACGACGAGGCGAAACGGTTCGCCGAGGCGATGACGATGGCGTACCACCGGTACCACGGCGTGCAGACCCGCATCGTGCGCATCTTCAACACCTACGGCGAACGGATGCGGGTGGAGGACGGGCGCGCCATTCCGGCGTTCGCCTCGCAGGCGCTGCGGGGGGAGGACGTGACCGTCTTCGGGGACGGATCCCAGACGCGGAGCGTCTGCTACGTCTCGGACCTCATCGACGGCATCTACCGGCTCATGATGTCCGACTATGCGATGCCGGTGAACATCGGTAATCCCGAGGAACTGACGATGCTGCAGCTGGCGCAGGAGATCATCGCGCTGACCGGCAGCCGCAGCCGCATCGTGTACAAAGAGCTTCCGGTGGACGATCCGAAAGTGCGGCAACCGGACATCATGAAAGCGAAGACGATGCTCGGCTGGGCGCCCGCAGTACAGCGGGCAGAAGGGCTGCGACGGACCATCGAGTATTTTCGCGGAAAGATCTGATGACCCGCAAGACGCACGGTCGGCATTGACAATAGACGGACATGAGAACACCGATGAACACCATCCGAATCTGCTTCGCTTTCACCGCTCTTCTTCTGTTTACGACCGGAGCGGCGGCACAGTCCATCACCCCCCAGCAGAAGGCGGAAGTCCTTCGGCAGCTCGAGGGTATGTCGCAGAGCGACATCGAAGACCGTATCAGCGCGCTCGGCATGAGCCGGGAAGAGGCGGAAAAGCGTGCCCGGGAGAACGGCATCGACCTGCAGACCTACCTGCGGAGCGCCAGCGCTCAGACCGGCGGCGAACTGCCGCTGCTGATATCCGGACCGAGCGACACCGCCGTCGTCTCGGTCTCTGCATCGGCTGAAAAGCGCAGAACGGTCCCCACGTCCCGCGGTCTGACGTACTTCGGCTATGACGTTTTCTCCGCCACTCCGGCGGCGTTCGAACCGACCGCGTCCGGTCCGGTGGACCCCGAGTACATCATCGGTCCGGAAGACGTCCTCCGCGTCAGCATCTGGGGCCAGGTGGAACAGCAGAACGAACTCACCGTGGACAAGGAAGGACGCATCTTCATCCCGTCCGCCGGACCGGTGGTCGTCTCCGGCCAGACCATCGACGAGATCAACCGGACCCTCACGAAACAGCTCTCACGCTCCATCCAGGGATTGTCGTCCACTCCGCGATCGGTGTGGCTGGACGTCACGCTGGCCAAGGTCCGTCCGAAACGGGTCTTCATCATGGGCGAAGTGACGAATCCCGGCGGGTACACGGTGAACAGTTATTCGACCATCTTCAGCTCGTTGTTCGCGGTGGGCGGGCCGACGGTGAACGGAAGTCTTCGTGAAGTCCGTCTCATCCGGGACAATAAGGTCGTCGCGAAGGTCGACCTCTACCTCTATCTCACCGGCGCCGAGAAGAACACCGACGTGCGGGTGCAGAACAACGACATCATCTTCGTCCCGACGCGGAAGAGCACCGTGTACATCCGCGGCGACATCCGGCGTCCCGGCGTCTATGAACTCCTCCCCGGCGAACAATTGAAGAAGCTCACCGAGTACGCCGGAGGGTACACCCCGTCCTCGTATCTGGAACGGGTGCAGGTCGAACGTATCGTGCCGTTCAAGGAACGGGTGAAGAACGATCTGGAGCGCCGGTACATCGACATCAATTACCGTGACATCCTCTCGAAGAACCGTGATTACGCGCTCAGCGACGGCGACATGGTGTCGTTCTATTCCGTGCAGGACGAGGTGCGGAATTACGTCACGGTCTCGGGGGCCGTGTTCAAGCAGGGCACGTACCAGTATCTGCCGGGCATGAAGGTGCGCGATGCGGTGATGCTTGCGGACAGTCTCCGCCCTGAATCGTACGACATCCGGGGCGAGATCGTCCGTTTCCTGGAGGACAACCGCACGAAGACGATGCTGTCGTTCGACGTCAAGGCGATGATGGCCGGCGATCCGAAGCACAATATCGTCCTCAAACCGAAGGACGAGGTCATCATTCACAGCGTCGATGTGAGCCGGCTTGGTCCGCAGTTCGTGGAGATCTTCGGAAAGGTGAAACGGCCGGGGCGGTATGTGCTCACCCGTGAGATGTCCCTGGTCGATCTTCTCATGCTTGCTGGCGGATTCACGGAGGATGCGAGCCGCCTGAACGCCGAGATCGCCCGTCTGGACGACAAGGTGCGGAAC
>WBUG01000114.1 GCA_008933835.1 Bacteroidota bacterium
TGTTCCATCACGCGCGGCCGGTCCTCTTCATGGACGAGCCGGAAGGAGGACATGTCGTACAGTTCCTCGGCGGAGTATCCGCTCAAAATGACCAGTCCCGGGTTGCAGTACGTGAAGACCGCCCGGCCGTTCGCCTCGTAGTACGCCTGGTGGATGTTCTCGACGATGCCGCGGTAGCGCTCCTCGGACTCCTGTAGTCGCCGTTCGTCCATCTTCCGCTCGGTGATGTCGCGGTTGCTGACGCGGCGGCCGAGGTTCCGGCCGTCCTGCGTGACGATGGGCCGGCAGAGATGCTGCACCCACCGTTCGGCGCCGGACCGTGTGATGATCCGCATCTCGAATGCGTGCACCGAGGCGTCACGGAACTCATCCTCGACGTGCCGCCGGTAATCGTCACGGTCGTCCGGATGGATCATGGAGACGAGTCGGGAGGGATTGCGGGTGATCTCCTCGGCTGTGTAGCCGGTGATGCGTTCGCAGGACGGGGAGATGTAGCGGATGGTGCCGTCGTTCCCGATCCACATCTCCCAGTCGTAGGTGTACTGCGCCACGGTCCGGTACCGCTCCTCGCTGTTGCGCAGTTCCGTCTCGAACCGCTTCCGGGTGGTGACGTCCTCCAGCGTCGAGAAGACCTCGACGGGCGTGCGTCCGTCGGGACCGAACAGGGGGACGGCATTGATGACGATCCAGACGTACGCGTTCAGGTCGGGCCGGAACACGCCCATCACCGTGTCCGGCACCGGCCTTCCTGTCCGCAGCGCCGCCATGGCCGGATGCTCTTCGCCCGGGAACGGGTCGCCGTTCTCGCGGACGGCGTGCCACCGCGGGTCCATGGATGTCCGGCCGAGGATCTGTTCCAGGGAGAGCCCGAGGATGCGGAGGGCGGCCGGATTGGCCGATGAGACCGATCCGGCCGCGTTCTGGTACACCACTCCCTGGGCCATCGTTTCGAAGAGCGTGCGGTACCGCAGTTCGCTCTCGGCGACGTTCCGCTCCATGGCCTTCCGTTCGGTGATGTCGGTGAAGATGCCGAGGACGCCGGACACTGTGCCGTCGGGATTGAACATCGGCACCTTCGTCGTGAGAATGGTGCGGCGTTCGCCCCGCAGGATGTACTCTTCCTCGCGGTCCAGCGGGGCGGCACGGCCGATGACACGCCGGTCGTCCGACCGGTACTGTTCGGCGAGCGGAGCCGGAAAGAAGTCGAGATCGGTCCTGCCGGCGATCTCCGACGGCGGAACGCCGAGGTCGGAGGCGAAGGCCTCATTGCCGGAGACGTACACCGAATCGACATCCTTCACGAAGACGCGCTGCGGTATCCGGTTGACGAGATTGCGGAACCGTTCCTCGCTGCGGCGGAGGGACTCTTCCGCCGCCTTCAGATCGGTGATGTTGAGGGAGGTGATGAGGAACCGGTCATCGTCCCCGAACGGTGCGACCCGGTTCTGGTACCATGCCTGCCGGCCTTCGACCATGGCAGACGTGATGTACGATTGCGCACCGCCGGACTCCCGCGCTTCGCGGATGCGACGGCGGACCTCCCCGACATGGTCGGGAAGGATGACGTCGAAGATGTTGCGGCCGATGAAACCCTCCACCGGGACCCCGCTCTCGGTCCGGTTGATGTACTCGACGCGGCCGGCGCTGTCGATGATGGTGATGATGACATGGGCGTGTTCGACGTACCGTTGGAATCGGTCCTGGCTCTCCTTCAGCGCCCGGTCCAGCCGCTTCCGTTCCGTGATGTCGCGGGTCCCGGTGACGACGACGGGTTCGCCGCCGATCGACGTCCTCCGGATGCTGATCTCGGCATCGTAGACCGAACCGTCCCGGCGGCGTTGGCGCGTTTCGAAGGTCCGGTTCTGCGACGCGGCGTCGGCGAACATGCTCTGAATCCGCTCCCGGGTCTCGACGGCGTCGATGTCCCACGCGTACAGTTGCAGCAGGGCGTCACGGTCGTACCCGAGCAGTTCGCACATGCGCCGGTTGCAGTCGATGACCCGGTGGTCGCGGTCGAACACGCAGATGCCGTCCGCGGTCGTGTCCATCACGATGCGCCGGCGTTGCAGTTCCTGCTGCAGGCGTTCCGAGGCAACGCGGCGTTCGGTGATGTCGCGGCAGAGACAGTAGAGGCATCGGCGGCCGTTCCACACCACCGGATTCCAGACGACTTCGATGTCGATGATGCCGCCGTCCCTCCGGCGATGCTGTGTCTCAATGATACCGCTCGTCGGCGGGAGGGACGGCCATTGGCGCTCGAAGGCCTCGCGGGTGGGGAAGAGGACATCCCAGTCCCAGGCGTGTTTGGTGAGGATCTCCTCGGCCGTATATCCGAGCAGATCGGCGAAGCGCCGGTTCGCCTCCACCACGCGGCGGTCCTCGTCCAGCACCACGATGCCGTCGATGACGTTCTCGAAGTGGAACCGGCGGCGGACCTCCTCGTCGTTCGCCCGTTCACGGCCGGCGATGGCGGAGAGGGCCAGATAGCACTGGTGCAGGAACGATTCCACGGTGGAACGCTGCAGCGGAAGCGCGGCGGGGGTCATCAGGTCGATGTAGCCGACGTACGACGTCCCCTCCGCGATACCCGCCGTGTAGACGTGCGAAACGCCCAGGAGCCGTTCGATCCGGCGAGCGATGCTCTTCGGAACGACCCCGCTCGAGGCCTCGTACAGTCCCCCGGACATCTCCTGCAGCGTCGGCCGGCAGTACTTTTCGTAGAATCCCTCGCGGTTCTCGAACGTGCGGCCGACCGGGTCGAACCGAAGCAGTCTCTTACCCGCCTCGAGCACCTCCAGCCGGATGCCGCCGATCTCCACCAGCCGGCTCCGGCTCCCGTTCTCCAGCGTTTTCAGGACGAACACGAGCGAGCCGGGAACGTACGTCGTGAACATGGAGGAGATGACCGAATAGACGGCCGCCTCGGTGACGCATCCGGCCAATTGCGCCGACGCGTCGGCCAGGAACCGGCTCTCGACGGTCTGTTGGTGCAGCCGTTCCTCGGCGACCCGGCGTTCGGTGATGTCCTGCGCGATACCGTCCCAGACGATGTCGCCGTTCTCCATATGGTG
>WBUG01000053.1 GCA_008933835.1 Bacteroidota bacterium
GGCCGTTTTGTCTCAGGTTCGTGGCACGTTTCACTCCTCACCCGGATTGTGAACGGAAATTAATCTTCAGTTTTTTGGAATTCCGATGAAACTATCCTATATTGGAAACCGTAGAAACCAAACGGGTTTCCTACAATAAACAGAAGATTATTTCGTCTTTAATGCAGGAATCCTGCATTTTTTTGCGGAACAAAGGAAACTGGAGAAACGTTCTAGGTTTCCCGACGCAAAAAGGAGCAAAGAGCATATGTCCGATGCAGAACTGAGAACAAGGATCATCGAAGCGGCCCGGCTGCATTTTTTCGAGCACGGGTTCAGCAAGAGCACCATGGAAGAGCTCGCCCAGACGATGGGGATGAGCAAGAAGACCATCTACAAGTTCTTCCCCGGCAAGGAGGACCTCATCCGGGAGATCACCCGGGAGAAGCTGACGGCGGTGCACCACACCTGTCTGCGCATTCAGGGGGACCGGTCGATCGACTTCATGGAGCGCATCCGCACCATCACCGGGTTCATCTCGAAGGAGATGCGGGCGCTGAAACCGCAGTTCTATGTCGACCTGCAGCGGACCATGCCGGAGCTGTGGAAGGAAGTGGAGGAGTTCCGCACGAAGCGGGTGCTGGAGGACTTCTCCGCCGTCATCCGCGAAGGGATCGCCCTCGGCGTCTTCCGGAACGACATCAACGTGGAGGTGCTGGTGATGATGTACTCCAGCGCCATGCAATCCATCATCAATCCCGAGACCCTCTCGCAGCTGCCGCTGAACTCGTCACAGGCGTACGAGGCGATCGTGGAGATCATCTTCGGCGGCGTCTTCACCCCCGCCGGCAAGGAGCGGTACGCCGCGCAGCTGCACACCCATGACACGACGGAGGCACACAGACCATGACACGCATCCTTTTCATCCTGACATTCACCCTCGCCGCGCTCCTGCCGGCGCAAACGACGCTCCGGCTCACCGTGGACCAGGCGGTGCAGACCGGACTCGAGAACAGCAAATCGCTCCGCAGCTCGCACTTCAAGGTGACGGCGGCCGACGCGAAGGCGGACGAAGCGGGAACGCTCGGCCTCCCCTCCCTTAAAGTGCAGGGGGCGTACACGCGGCTGAGCGACATCCCCCCCTCCGCCATCACGACGCCGTTCGGCACGTTCGAGATCGCGCCGACGGTGCTGAACAACTACACGCTGAAGGCGACGGTGCAGCAGCCGCTCTGGACCGGCGGTCGCATCTCCGGCGCGGCGGACGCGAACGAAGCGCTGGCCGAAGCGAGCCGGCAGGAGTACTCGAAGGACCGCGCCGAGATCATCTACGCCGTGAAGCAGTGGTACTGGAACCTGCACCGCGCGAACGAAGCGCTCACCGTCGTGAACGAGAACGTGCAGCAGATCCAGGCGCACGTGACCGATGCGGAGAACCTGCAGCGGCAGGGGATGCTCACCGCCAACGACGTGCTGAAGGTGCAGGTGCAGCTCTCCGACGCGAAGGTGCGGCAGATCGACGCTAAGAACACCGTGCGGCTCTCGATGATCCAGCTCAACAACGTGCTCGGCCTTCCCCTCTCCACCGTCATCGAACTGGCGACGCCCCTCGAGAGCGGCGCCGCGGTGACCGCCGAGCTCGACAGTCTCGTGAAACGCGCCCTCACCGCCCGGCCGGACCTCATCGCGATGCAGGCGCGCGTCCGCGCCGGCGAATCCGGGCTCACCGCCGCGCGCGGCGGCTGGTGGCCGCAGGTGTACCTGACCGGCAACTACAACTACCTGCGCCCCAACCAGCGGGTCTTCCCGACGAAGGACGAGTTCAAGGACACATGGGACGTCTCCCTCTCCGTCTCGTTCGACCTGTGGAACTGGAACCAGACCGGCCACCAGACGACCCAGGCCGAGGCGCAGCTCGCGCAGGCGCAGGAGGGGCTCTCCCTGATGCAGGACATGGCGACACTGGAAGTGACGCAGGCCTTCCTGGCGGTCGGCCAGGCGCGCGAGCGGTCCGCGGTGGCCGAGCAGGGGGTGACGCAGGCCGAAGAGAGCTACCGCGTGATGACCGAACGCTTCCGGAAGGGGCTCGTCTCCAACTCCGACCTGCTCGACGCCGAAGGGGCGCTGCTCCAGGCGAAGCTGAACCGGACCAATTCCGCCGCGGAGATGGTCCTGGCCGCCGCCCGGCTCTCCAAAGCCGTCGGCGAATGACCTTCACGAACACCGAACACACTCAGACCGATATAAAGGACACCATCATGAAACGGTTCATCATCATCAGCGGCATGCTCGTCACGGCGGGCATCACCGCTCTCCTCCTCCTGACCGGCACCTCCACGACCACGGCGCAGCCGGCGTCGGGGAACGCCATCAGCACTTCCTCCTCCGTCTCCGTGGTGACGGCGAAGAAACAGAGCCTCTCCGAGCAGCTTTCGCTCGTCGGCACCATCGCCGCCAACAACGACGTGGTGGTCCTCTCCGAAACGCAGGGACGCGTCACGAAGGTGTTCGCCGAAGTCGGCGACCAGTTGAAGGCGGGCGAGGTCATCGCGGAGGTGGACAGCGAGATGAAAGAGGCCGCCTACAAAGCCGCCAGCATGACCTACGAGAAGGCGAAGAAGGACCTCGAGCGGTTCGAAGCGCTCTATAAAGAGGGCTCCATCCCGGAATCGCAGATCGAACAGGCGCGATGGAACCACCAGAACGCCGAATCGCAGTTCATCGTCGCGCGGCGCCAGTTCCGCGACACCCGGGTCACCACCCCCATCGCCGGCATCCTCACGGCGCGTCCCGTGAACGTGGGGACGATGCTGCAGGGGGCGCCGCAGCCGACCGTGGTGGCGAACGTGGTGGACATCGCGAAGCTCAAGGTGAAGCTGAACGTGGCGGAGAAGGACATCTTCAAGCTGAAGGTGGGGGACGCGGTCACGGTCACCACCGATGTGTATCCCGGCCAGACGTTCGAGGGCCGCATCGCGACGGTCTCGGTGAAGGGGGACGACGCGCACACCTATCCGGTGGAGATCGCGATGGCCAACAGCGCGAAGACGCCGCTGAAGGCCGGCATGTTCGCCACGGTCTCGTTCCGCACCGGCGGCGGGGCGGCGTCCATCGTCATCCCGCGCGAAGCGGTGGTGGGGAGCCTGAAGAGCGCCAAGGTGTACGTGGTGGAGAGCGGGCGGGCGAAGCTCCGCGCAGTGACCGCCGGCGCCGAGACCGGCACCAGCGTCGAGATCCTCTCCGGACTGCGCGAGGGGGAGACGGTGGTAGTGAACGGACAGAACAACCTGAAGGACAACGCCGCCGTGACGGTGCGGAACTAACGACAGTACGACGAAGGACCATCGACCATGACCATCACTGAACTTTCCATCAAACGGCCCACGCTCGTCGTCGTCATCTTCTCGGTGCTCGGCGTGCTGGGCCTGTTCAGCTACTCGCTGCTGAACTACGAACTGCTCCCGAAGATGTCCGCCCCCGTCGTGACGGTGACGACCATCTATCCCGGCGCCTCTCCCTCCGAAGTGGAGAACAACGTCACGAAACCGATCGAGGACGCCGTCTCGGGCCTCGACAAGATCGACGCCATCCGCTCCAGCTCGTTCGAGGGACTGTCGCTCATCATCATCGAGTTCAAGCAGTCCGCCAAGACCGACATCGCGCTGCAGGACGCGTCGCGGAAGGTGGGCGAGATCGTCTCCACCCTGCCCGCCGGCGTGAAGCAGCCGACCCTCTCGAAGATCGCGCTGGACGAGATCCCGATCCTGCGCATCGGCGTGACGAGCACGATGGACTCGCGCTCGTTCTTCCAGTTCATGAAGGACCGCATCCAGCCCCGCATCGCCAAGGTGCCCGGCGTGGCGCAGGTGGTGCTCAGCGGCGGCGAGGAGCGCGAGATCCAGGTGAACCTGGACGCGGACAAGATCCGCACGTACGGCCTCTCGCTGCCGGCGGTGACGCAGGCCATCAAGAGCGCCAACCTGGACTTCCCCACCGGCAAGGTGAAGGACACCGACGGGCAGTTCATCGTCCGGGTGGCGGGCAAATTCTCCTCCATCGAGGACCTGCGCGCGCTCGTGGTGGGCCGCGCCCGTCAGGGGGGCGAGATCCGGCTCGGCGACGTGGCCGAGGTACAGGACGGCGTGAAGGAGTACACCCAACTGAACCGGGTGAACGGCACCACCTCCATCGGCATCCAACTGCTGAAACAGACCGACGCGAACGCGGTGAACGTGAGCGCGCTGGTGCGGGCCGAGCTCGTGAAGATCCAGAAGGAGTTCGCCGATGAGGGCATCATGTTCGACATCGCGCAGGACAGCTCCACCTTCACGCTCGACGCGGCCAACGCTGTGAAGTTCGACCTCGTGCTGGCGGTGCTGATGGTGGCGGTGGTGATGCTGCTCTTCCTCCACAGCGTCCGCAACTCGGTCATCGTGCTCATCGCCATCCCGTCGTCCATCGTGTCGACCTTCATCTTCATGTACGCGATGGGCTTCTCGCTCAACCTGATGACGCTCCTCGGCCTTTCGCTCGTCATCGGCATCCTGGTGGACGACTCCATCGTGGTGCTCGAGAACATCTACCACCACCTGGAGAAGGGCGAGGAACCCCGCGCGGCGTCGCTGCGCGGCCGGAACGAGATCGGGTTCGCCGCCCTCTCCATCACCCTGGTGGACGTGGTCGTGTTCCTCCCCCTCTCGCTCGTGGGGGGCATCGTCGGCAACATCATGCGCGAGTTCGCGCTCGTCATCGTCGGGTCCACGCTCATGAGCCTGTTCGTCTCGTTCACCATCACGCCGCTGCTCGCCTCGCGCTTCGCGAAGCTCGAGCGGCTCTCGGAACGGACGCTGCTGGGTCGGTTCGCGCTCGCGTTCGAGCGGTTCTACCACCGGTTCCAGGAGCACTACCTGTCGATGTTGAAATGGTCCCTCGGTCACAAGCGCTGGGTGGGCCTCATCGCCGTGGGGCTCTTCTTCGGTTCGTTCGCTCTGCCGGCGCTCGGCCTCATCGGTGTCGAGTTCTTCGCGCAGACGGACCGCGGCGAGTTCAGCGTGACGGTGGAGCTTCCGCCCGGCGCCTCCATCGAGCAGACCAACCAGGCGTCGCTCGACGTGGAGCGCATCATGTCCGGCATGCCGGAGATCAAGAAGGTGTTCACCACGGTCGGCGTGTCGGCGGACGGCTTCATCGGCACCTCCAGCAACAACGTGGTGCAGCTGAACGTGGCGCTGGTGCCGAAGAACCAGCGGTCCAAGTCGACCACGCAGGTGGGATTGGAGATCAAGGAGCGCATCCGCGAGATCCCCGGTCTGAAGGTGTACGTGAGCCCCATCGGGCTGTTCGGCGCGGCGGACCAGGCGCCCATCCAGATCGCCGTGACCGGCACCGAAATGGCGAAGGTGCAGCAGGGCGCGGAGACGGTAAAGGCGCTGCTCGAGGCGACGAAGGGGACCGCCGACGTGCGGCTCTCGTCCGAAGCGGGCAAGCCGGAAATGCAGGTCGACATCGACCGGGCGAAGATGTCGCAGCTGGGACTCTCGGTGGCCGAAGTGGGGTCCGCCCTGCGCGTGGCGCTGGCGGGGGACGACGAATCGAAGTACCGCGACGGCACCACGGACCATCCCATCCGCATCCGGCTCGACGAGTTCGACCGTTCGCGGACCGAGGACCTGAAGCGCATCACGTTCATGAACGGCCGCGGACAGCAGATCGAGCTCGGCCAGTTCGCCGACGTCTACCAGTCCTCCGGACCCACGAAACTGCAGCGGCAGGACCGCATCAGCGTCCTGTACGTGAACGCGCAGACGGTGGGACGGCCGGCGGGGACCATCGTGCAGGACTTCCGGCGCGAGTTCGCGAAGGCGACGTTGCCCGCGGGGGTCTCACTGACGTACCTCGGCAACGAGAAGAACCAGTCCGAAGGCTTCAGCAGCATGGGTCTGGCGATGCTCGCCGGCATCCTGTTCGTGTACCTCATCATGGTGGCGCTCTACGATTCGTACATCTATCCGTTCGTGGTGCTCTTCTCCATCCCGATGGCGGTCATCGGGGCGTTCATCGCGCTGGCGATGACCGGAAAGGCGCTGAGCATCTTCGCGATGCTCGGGTTCATCATGCTCATCGGCCTGGTGGCGAAGAACGCCATCCTGCTGGTGGACCGGACGAACCAGACGCGGCTGGAGAACGGGCTCTCGACGTACGAGGCGCTGCTCGAAGCGGGACAGTCGCGGCTCCGTCCCATCCTCATGACGACGCTGACGATGATCTTCGGCATGATGCCCATCGCGCTCTCCACCTCGTCCGGTTCCGAATGGAAGACGGGGCTGGCGTGGGTGCTCGTCGGCGGGCTGACCAGTTCGATGTTCCTGACGCTGCTGCTGGTGCCGGTGGTCTACATGAAGGTGGACGAATGGCGCGTGCGCATACCGGCGCTCTTCTCGCATCCCTCCGGAATGCTCTCCCGGTTCCGCCGGAAGCGCGCCGCCGGAGCGCCCGCCGAAGCGGTATCGGCACCGGAACCGTCCGTCCGCGTGTGACGGCGCGCCGGACATCACGACACACACCAACCACCACCAGGAGGCCATAATGTTGATCACGACCACGAACACCATCGAGGGAAAACGCATCACCGCCTACCACGGCCTGGTGAGCGGCGAAGCCATCCTCGGCGCGAACATCTTCAAGGACCTCTTCGCGGGGATCCGCGACATCGTCGGGGGACGCTCCGCGGCGTACGAAGAGGAGCTGCGGAAGGCGAAGGATATCGCGCTGGAGGAGATGCAGATGCAGGCGCGTTCGCTCGGTGCGAACGCCATCATCGGCGTGGACCTCGATTACGAGACGGTGGGGAACGGTTCGATGCTGATGGTGAGCGCCAGCGGCACCGCCGTGACGCTCGCCTGAGCCACCCCCCTCCCGGAAACGCAACGACCCCCGGCTCGCGAGAGTCCGGGGGTCGTCCGTTTTCGCGCGGTCCGGTCAGGCCCGGCTCTGCTTCCCTTCGATGGAGGAGATCTCGTTGAGGAGGTCGCGCTTGGTGAAGCCCGACTTCCGCATGAGACTGACGACGAACCCCTGCAGCTGTTCGCGCGTCTCGTCGTCGATCTCCATCGAGGTCATGATCATGACCGGGATGGTGTAGGTGGCGGGATTGTGCTTGAGCTGGTACGCCACGTTGAAGCCCGACAGTTCCGGCATCACCAGGTCCAGGATGATGAGGTCCGGACGCTCCGATTCCGCCATGGCGAGACCCGTGCGGCCGTCGTGCGCCTTGAGCACGGTGCATCCCTCGGATTCGAGGATGACCTGCACCAGGTCCGTGACCGAGGTGTCGTCGTCGATGACGAGGATGCGGGCGGAGCGCTGGATCTGCGCCCCCTCCACCTTCTTCACCGCCGCGAGCAGTTCTTCGCGCTGCACCGGTTTCACGAAGTACTCGACCGCTCCGAGACCGAACCCGACGTTCCGTTCGTCCACCATCGAGACGATGATGACGGGGATGTCGCGGCAGAGGGGATGCTCCTTCAGTTCCCGAAGCACCTGCCAGCCGTCCTTCGCGGGCAGGAGGATGTCGAGCGTGATGACGTCCGGTTTCCACAGCTTCGCCTTCTCCAGCGCGTCCACCCCGTTCACGGCGATCTCGGTCAGGTAGCCCGCCTCGCTCAGGTAGGTGTGCAGCAGGGTGCGCGCCTGCGGCTTGTCTTCGACGATGAGCACGCGCTTCTGCTGCGGCCCCGGGGCGGTCTCGGAGATGCGGCGGAGCATCCGTTCGCGTTCGTTCTCGACCTGCACCATGATGGGGAGCCGTACGATGAAGGTGCTCCCCTCCCCGTACTCGCTCACCACGAAGAGACCGCCGTGATGCAGCTCCACCATCTTCTTGGTGATGGCCAGGCCGAGGCCGGTCCCTTCGGACTTCTTCGCCCCGTCCTCCGTCTGCTGGAACGCCTGGAACAGGGCGGGCAGGTCCTCCTTCTTGATGCCGGAGCCGAAGTCCTGCACCGCGAACTCGATGTCCGTGTTGCTCCGCGTGGCGGTGACGAGCACCTTTCCGCCGGGCTTGCTGAACTTGACCGCGTTGGAGACGAGGTTGAGGAAGACCTGTTTGAGGCGGACGCCGTCCGCGATGATGTCGTCGATCTCGTCCGCCACCGTCACGGTCAGATCCACGTTCTTCTCGTCCAGCTGCGGCTGCACGGTCTGCTTCACACCGTCCAGCATGAGCCGCACGCCGACGGGGGCGTAGTGCAGCTCCAGTCGTCCCGCCTCGATCTTGGAGAGGTCGAGGATGTCGTTGATGAGGTGGAGCAGATGGGTGCCGCTCGATTTGATGGCCTTGATGTACTCGACCACCTTCTCCGGCTTCATCCCCGTGACGTCCTCCGCGATGAGGTCCGAGAAGCCGATGATGGAGTTGAGCGGGGCGCGCAGTTCGTGGCTGAAGAATGCGAGGAACCGTTTGAGCTTCTCGTGCGCCTCCTGCGTGCGGGCGCGCTGCATCTCCAGGTCCACGTTCTTCACCCGCAGTTCGTCGATGAGGCCGCGGCGGCTGATGCCGACGGCCACTTCGCTCGCCACGAGCGCCAGGAACGCGGCCTCGGTCTCGGCAACGTCGCGGTCATGGTCCAGCAGCACCTCCAGCACGCCGAGCCGCTCGCGTTCGATGGTGAGCGGGAGCGCCAGGAGGGTGTTGACCGTGGCGGTGACGACCTGCTGCGGGGCGAACTGGTAGAGGACGCTCCGGGAGACGTCCGAGGTGACGATGCGGCTGCTGGTCTCGAACGATTCGACGCTCGCGCAGGAGCGGTGGGCGGCGACGGAGACCGCGTAGAGGTTCCGCTGCAGTTCGGTGAGCGCCAGGTCCGGCGCCAGCAGGATGAGCTGGCCGTCATGCGGCCGGTGGAAGTAGAGCAGCACGTTCTGCTTGGGCAGTTCGTAGCTCTCGGCGATGACCGACACGACGCCGGCGCAGAGGTCCTCCAGCTGGGCGGCGGTGTTGATGGCGTGCGAGATCTTCAGCAGGGTCTCGCGCTGGCTCTCCTGCCGTTTCTGCTCGGTGATGTCCTGAAGGAAGACCGACAGCCCCTCCGCGTTCGGGTAGATGCGGAAATCGAACCAGCGCTCCCACCGGGGGTCGCGGTACCGGTTGACGTACGACTGGAAGGTCTTCGTCTCGAACGCGGTGCGGTACTTCGCGCCGAGCTCGGAACCGTCCAGGTTCGGGAAGACCTCGAACACGCTGCGGCCGACGACCTCGTCGCGCGTCAGGCGCGTCCCCTCCTCCGCCGCCTTGTTCCAGTACGTGAAGCGGTAGTCCTTGTCCAGCGCGAAGAAACCGCCGCTGATGCTCTCGAGAATGGCTTCGGGGTTGAGGGGGGAATAGTTCATGGCGGGATCAGAGGATTGGATGATTCGATGATCGGGAGATTCTATGTCTGTGCGGACACGCGGTCATGTCCGGTCGTTCTCCATACCGTCCTTGCGTGACCTCGTGTGCGGCGGAACGAAGCCCCGGTACGTGTCGAACTGGGAATCGTAGAAGACGAGATTGAAGCCGCTGTCGCGAAGCGTGCCGCCGGAGGGATACAGGTAGAACTCGGAGAGGGTGCCGGTCTTCGTCCGCGAGAGCGCGCCGTCCTTCGTATAGAACCGCACGGTGTAGAAACCCTGCGTGAAGGGGGCCGTCTCCAGCTGACGGTGGAGGTTCGCTTCGGAGAAGAGGTGGAGGTCGTCGTTCATGCGCCGGTCAGTCCGAACTGGGAGAGGGTGTCGGGGCGGACGATCATCAGCAGGTGCGCCTGCTGCACGATGAGGTACTGCTTCCCTTCGAACTCGATCTCGATGCCGCTGTCGCGAAGGAAGAGCGCATAGTCCCCCTCCTCGGCCTGCAGCGGGATGTACTTCACCGGATCCTTCGGCGATGACCACGCCTCCTGGTCGATGTAGTTCGGGTTCACCACCGGATAGCCGGGGCCGACCTTCACGACGTAGCCGGCCTGCACCTTGTCCTTCTCCCGCACGCCGGGGGGAAGATAGAGGCCGTGCGGCGTCTTCTCCTGCCCCTTGTCCGGTTCGATGAGGACGCGGTCGCCGACGAGGATGACCTTCTTCTGTGAGGAAGCGAATGACATGACTGGGCGCCTTTCGGAGGCCAATATACGAAGAAAAATATTCTTTACCACCACCGCGGGCCCGCTTGTATGTCTCGGCGCGGGCGGGTACATTACCCGCTCCGGACCTCGGACCTCCATGACCATCGGACCACTCTCGGTCATCCTCCTCGGCGGCTCGTATGCCGCGCTGCTGGGACTCCTCACGTTGCTCCGGCAGCGCCCGACCCATTCGTTGACGGTCCGGTTCCTCTCCGGCATCCTGTCGTGGTGCTTCGCCGCCGGTGCGGCCGGGTACGTGTACGCCCTCGCCGCGACGGCGTACGAGTGGATGACCGTCAATCCGTACGCCGGACTGAGCTTCTTCAGCGCGATGGTCTTCACCGGCATCGTGCTGTACATCTTCCAGCGCGTGAAGGAGCACCTCCTGGCCGGAGAGATGCGGAACTTCATCCTTGAATCGCTCCGGTTCGCGAACTACCACCGCCGGCGGGCGCACGAGATACAGGAGGAACTCGACGCTGAACGGACGCGGGAGGTCTACCGCGAGGTGACGGGACACGAACCCGAGCCCGGCATCGCCTCCGTTCCGTGGGAGGAGCCGGTCCGTTTCCGCCTCACCACGGAACGCCGCACCGTGACGAGCGCCATCGAGACCGCCCACGGCGAGCACCTCGCCCGGCTCTCCGGCGGCGCCGCCGAGGACGTGACGGAAACGTTCCGGTTCGAGCTCGGCCGGCTCACTTCCGCCACCCCGCTGCGGCAGGTCACCGCCGCACGCATCGATCCGGGCGCGAGGGTCCTCTCCCTCGTCCTGCTGCTGCCGGACGTTCCGAAGACGGACCTCCGTGAACCGCCGGCGCAGCGGGCGCTCACGGGACGGATGTACACCGCGCTCCACGTCCTCTTCTCGCTCCCCTGGTGCGCGCCGTACCTTCCGTTCGTCGACCATGCGGAGGTGACGGTGCAGCGCGAATCGCTCGACGAATGGGCGCGTCCGTCCTTCCCGACGGCGGCCGAGATGCGGTGGGACGTCCGGGCGCTCCTCCGGCGCGGCGGGCAGGTGACCGATGACGCCGACCTGCGGCGGCTGTCGGCCGTCCGGTTCACCGGCATCGCGTGAGCGCACTTCCTTGACAACCGTCGATTGCTTCTCCGCCAAAAACTCTCTATCGTACCCTCCATCCGACGACTTTCCGACCACCCTGCAAGGACCGCCCCATGAGACCGATACGATCGTTGCTCTGCCTGCTGACCCTCGTCAGCCTTCTTCCTGCACAACCGACCGGTGCCGCCATGACCGACGACAATCCGTTCTTCTCCCCCTTCGCCACGCCGTTCGGCACGCCGCCGTTCGACCGGATCCGCACCGAGCATTTCCTCCCGGCGATGATGAAAGGGATGGAAGAGCAGCGGCGCGAGGTGAACGCCGTCGCGAACGACACCCTCCCCGCCACGTTCGCCAACACCGTCGAAGCGCTCGACCGGACCGGCGACCTGCTCGGCCGGGTGACGGCGGTCTTCTTCGCCCTGCAGGGGGCGAACACGAACGACTCCATCCAGGCCATCGCGGCGGAGGTGACGCCGCTGCTGACGCAGCTGCAGGACGACATCTACCTCAACGAACGGCTCTTCCGCCGCGTGAAGACGGTGTACGACGCCCGCTCCGCCTCCGGTCTTGACGCCGAACGGATGAAACTCGTCGAAGATTACTACGCCTCGTTCGTACGGGGCGGCGCCACGCTCGCTCCGGAAGCGAAGGAACGGTTCCGCGCGGTGAACGAAGAGCTGGCGCGCCTGCAGCTGAAGTTCGACGAGAACGTGCTGAAGGAGACGAACGCCTTCCGGCTCGTCATCGAACGGCGGAAGGACCTCGACGGTCTGCCGAAGAGCGTCGTCGACGCATCGGCGGAAGCAGCGACGGCGGCCGGCCTGAAGGGGAAATGGCTCTTCACCGTGAAGAAGCCGAGCATGCTCCCCTTCCTGACGTACGCGAAGAACCGCGACCTGCGCCGGCAGCTGCTCACCGCGTACCTGAAGCGGGGGGACAACGGCAACGAGCACGACAACAACGCGCTCGCCGCCCGCATCGCCGCCCTGCGGGTGGAGCGTTCCGCCCTGCTCGGATTCCCGACGTACGCCGCCTTCTCGCTCGACCGTACGATGGCGAAGACGCCCAAGAACGTGTACGACCTGCTGGACCGGCTGTGGGAGCCGGCGCTGCGGAACGCGAAACGCGAACGCGACGCGATGCAGGCGATGGTGAAGAAGGAAGGGGGCTCGTTCACGATCGAGCCGTGGGACTGGTGGTACTACGCGGAGCGGGTGCGGAAGGAGCGGTACGACCTGGACGAGAACGAACTCCGGCCGTACTTCCTGATGGAGAACGTCCGGAAAGGGGTGTTCGACCTCGCCACGCGGCTGTACGGCGTCCGGTTCGAGGAGCGGAAGGACATCACGACGTACGCCGAGGACGTGACGGTGTTCGAAGTGAAGGAGGAGGACGGCACGCACGTCGGTCTGCTCTACACCGACTACTACCCCCGCGCCGGCAAGCAGGCGGGAGCGTGGTGCGGCGCGTTCCGTTCACAGGAGAAGCGCGACGGACGGAACATCGCCCCGCTGGTGACCAACGTCGGCAACTTCTCGAAACCGACCGCCGGACAACCGTCGCTGCTGAGCATGGACGAAGTGGAGACCCTCTTCCACGAGTTCGGCCACGCGCTGAACGCGCTCTTCTCCGACGCGACGTACAAAGGACTCTCCGTGCCCGGCGACATCATCGAGCTCCCGTCGCAGATCATGGAGAACTGGGCGTTCCATCCGGAGGTGATGAAGACGTACGCGCTCCACTACAAGACCGGGAAACCCATCCCCGCCGCGCTCGTCGGGAAGATCGCGAAGAGCGCCACGTTCAACCAGGGCTTCGCGACGACGGAGTACCTCGCGGCCTGCTACCTGGACATGGACTGGCACACGCTGAAGAGCACCGTGCCGGTGGAGAGCGCCTCGTTCGAGCGGGCCGCGCTGGAGCGCATCGGCCTCATTCCGGCCGTGCCGCCGCGCTACCGTTCGCCGTTCTTCCTCCACATCTTCAGCAGCCCCTACTACGCCGCCGGATACTACTATTATATCTGGGCGGAGGTGCTGGACGCCGACGCGTTCGAAGCGTTCAAGGAGAACGGACTCTTCGACCGGGCGACGGCCGCGAAGTTCCGCCGGCACATCCTGGCGCGTCTGCAGGCGGACGACGCGATGACGCAGTATGAGCGGTTCCGCGGGCGCAAACCGGACATCGCCCCGCTGCTGAAACGGCGCGGCCTGGAATAGCCCGGCCGCCCCGTACACGATACGGCCCCCGTCATCCGAGGATGGCGGGGGCCGTGCCGTTTTCAGGACGGGGTGCGGGGATCACCCCTTCGGAAAGGCGAGATGCACCGTGGTTCCCCTGCCGGGTTCGCTCTCCACGTTGAACGAGCCGCCGTGGATCTCGGTGATGGTCTTGGCGATGGTGAGTCCCATGCCGGTGCCGAGCCGTCCGATGGTCTTCTGGTCGCCGTCCAGCAGCGACCCGATGGAGGCCACCTCGTCGGAGGTCATGCCGCGGCCCCGGTCCTTCACGGAGAGGACCACCATGTGTTCGCCGATCTCGGAACGGATCTCGATGGGGGTCCCGAACTCGGAGAACATGCAGGCGTTGTCCACCACCTCGTCCATCACCTTGCCGAAGTACGCCGCCGAGATGCGCAGCGGCGCGTCGGCGCAGTGGAAGAGGAAGCCGGTCTTGCGGTCCGCCGCCCGCACGTTGTCGTCCACGATGGAGAAGAGCACCTCCATGTACGACGGGGTCCGTTCCTCGCGGAGCGAGGCGACCTTCGCCTCGTCCTTCGCCCAGAGCTGGAGCATGACGAAGAGGAGGATGTTCTCGTGCAGGTGACCGAGACGTTTGCCCGAGGCGGCGATGGCCGCGGCGGTCTGCCGCACGAGGTACGACGGGAGCTCCTTGGCGGCGGCGAGGGACTGCGAATGCTCGAGGATGTCCAGCACGAGCATGTGGAGCTCGTTCGGGAAGAGGAGGACGATCCCGGTCTGCAGTTTCTCAAGGCGCGATTCGAAGAGCCGGCGCCGGGTGCGCTGCTTCGAGAGGCGCGAGCGGATGGCGCCGGTGAGGGCGTCCTCGGTGAACGGTTTGGTGAGGTAGTCGTCCGCGCCGAGGTCCATCCCCAGCCGGAGGTCGAAGCGGCCGGTGTTCACGCCGGTCATGAAGATGAAGGGGATGTCCGCGAGTTCCGGATCGGTCTTGACGGCGTTGAGCATGTCGTAGCCGTTCATGACCGGCATCTGGATGTCGCAGAGGATGAGGTCCGGCCGAGCGCTCTTCGCCTTCTCGAGCCCCTCCTTCCCGTCCGCCGCCGTCACGGCATCGAAACCCGCCTCCGCCAGGAGGGAGGAGATGAGGGCGGTCATCTGCGGTTCATCGTCCACCACGAGGATGGAGGGGCGTTGCTCGGTCATGCGTCGGTCCTTTCGTGTTCGTTGCGTTCCGGGGGACGGTGCGGCATCGCCATGACGGCGTCGGTCCGACCGATCTCCTCCGTGTCATAGTCACGGGTGGTGCCGTAGTCCTTCAGCACCTGGGTGATGCGCTGCGTCTCATGCTCGAGCCGTTCCATCCCCTCGGCGAGTCCGGGGGACATCGGCTCCGTCCGTTTGATCTTCTGCAGGGTGAGGGTGATGATGGCGAGCGGATTGTTGATGTGGTGCTGCATGCCGAGCACCACTTCGCGCATGGTACCGACCTGCGTCTTCCGGATCTCCAGCTCCTGCTCGCCGAGCAGACGGCTCTTCTCGCTCTCGTGCAGCATCGTCCGCATCTCGATCACTTTCACGAGCATCATCGCCAGCATCCAGAGGAACGGCACGGCGTCGAAGATCTCGAAGATGTCGTAGAACGACAGCGTCTGCGACCGCGCGATGATGAAGAAGCGGATCATCACCATGAAGAGGTAGCCGTAGATGATGTACGCCGACAGCACCGCCGGGTACTTCAGGGGGAGTTCCTTCAGCGCGTGCCAGAGTCCGCGAACGGATGTCATAGGTCTGGGTGCTCCAATGGTGGTCGGTGGATCCGGACCGCTCCCCGGCGGTCACGGCGTTCCGGCGGCGGGCAGCGACACCGTCACCGTGGTCCCGGTCCCGTCGCCGCTCGTCACGCCGACGGACCCGTTGTAGAGCTCCGCCAGGGAGCGGACGATGGTCAGCCCGAGCCCCGCCCCCTGCTGTTCATAGTAATCGCGCCCGAACTGCCGCAGGGCGGTCACCGCCTCGAGCTGTTCGCGTGTCATCCCCCGTCCGGCGTCCGTCACCGACAACCGATACATCCTCCCGTCCATGCGGCCGGTGACGGTCACGGCGGTGCCGGCCTCAGAGAACTTCAGCGCGTTGCCGACCGTCTCTTCCACGATCTTCGCCAGATGCATCGGCGACATGAGCACCTCCCCTTTCGCCGCGTCGATGCGCACGTCGCCGGGGCGGCCGGACTGCGTCATCAGCCCCGGACAGACGTCGGCGAGCGCCGATCCCACCGGCGTTCGGTACTCCTGCCGCATCGCCGCAAGACGTTCCGGGTCGCGGAGCCAGACCTGGATCTGTCCGAAGAGGACCATGTTCTCCAGCAGCCGGTGCAGCCGCGTGCCGGAGGAATGGATGAGCGCCGCCATCTCCTTCACGTCCGCCTCCGGCAGCCCGGGCTCCTCCATCAGGACCTGCGAGAATCCGAGGATGCTGTTGAGCGGCGTCCGGAACTCGTGCGGCAGCGTCTGCATGATGTTCTTCTTGATATCGTCGAACTGTGATTCGACGTACTTCCGCACGGTGGACTTCTTCGCCAGGCGCGCCCGCACGGTCTCGACGAGCTCGTCGGAGGTGAAGGGCTTGGTGAGGTAGTCGTCGGCGCCGAGCTTCATCCCGCGCCGCAGGTCGGCGAGTTCGGCGTTGCCGGTGAGGAACACGAACGGCGTGCCGGCGACGGTGCTCTCCTGGCCGAGGGCGGTGAGGAGCGCCAGGCCGTCCATCTTCGGCATGTTGATGTCCGAGAGGATGAGGTCGGGGCGGTGCTCCTTCGCGGCGGCGAGCCCTTCCACGCCGTTGCCCGCGGTGACCACGCGGTAACCGGCGAGCTGGAGCGTGACGGAGATGATCTCGCGGTACATCTCTTCGTCGTCGATGACGAGGATGCGCGCCGCCGTACGGTGTTCGTCCGTTGCCTGTCCGTTCATGCCGATGTCCTTGGTGCTCTGTGGTCCGGCGTCCGTGCCGAGCCGTGATGGTTCAGTCTCCGTTGGTCCCGCCGAACGCCGCCTGCACGGCGGCCATGAGTTCGCGGCCGCTGAACGGTTTGCGGAGGAAGCGGTCGAACAGCCCCCCGTCCGCGGGTTCGGGCGCGTCGTTCATCAGCCCGCTCATGCCGACGATGCGTACGGTCGGGTCGATCTTGCGGATGGCCGCCGCGGCCGTCCGTCCGTCCATCACGGGCATCATCATGTCGATGAGCACCACGCGGTAGACGGTGCCTCCCTGGATGAACTTCGAGATGCCTTCCGCGCCGTTGCCGGCCGTCGCGACGGTGTAATCGTAGACCTCGAGGGTCTGTTCGCACGCTTTCCGGACGGAGAGCTCGTCGTCGATGACGAGGACGGCTTCATGGTGCCCCCGTTCGAACTCCCGCTCCGCCGGTCCGCTCTCCGCGGCGCCGGACTCCGCGGACGCCGGTAAATATACGTGGAAACTAGTTCCCGTGCCAACCGCGGAGTCGAGCCTGATGAACCCCTTGTGCTGCTTGACGATGGTGTAGATGGTCGACAGGCCGAGCCCGGTCCCCTTGCCGAGCTCCTTGGTGGTGAAGAAGGGATCGAAGATCTTCTGCTGGATGTCCGCCGGGATGCCGGTGCCGGTGTCCCGCACCTCGATCTCGATGTACCGCCCCACCGCGGCGCCGGGATGGACGGCGGCAAGGGCCTCGTCCACCACGGTGTTCTTGACGGTGACGGAGAGCCGGCCCCCCTGCGGCATGGCGTCGCGGGCGTTCACGCAGAGGTTCATCAGCACCTGGTGCACCTGCGTCGGGTCCGCACTGACGGTCCAGAGGTCCTTCGGCGCGTAGGATTCGATGTCGATGCTCTTGGCGAAGGTCTGCTTGATGATCTCCTCCACCTCGCGCACGAGGTGGCGCACCTGCATCAGCACCGGTTTGCTGTCGGTGCCGCGCGCGAAGCCGAGCACCTGCGCCACGATGTTCTTTCCGCGCAGCGTGGACGATTCGATGGTGTTGAGCAGCGTCGTGAGGGTCTCGTCCTTCACCTTCATCCGCAGCACCTGCACCGAAAGGAGGATGGGGCCGAGGATGTTGTTCAGGTCGTGCGCGATGCCGCCGGCGAGGGTGCCGATGCTCTCCATGCGCTGCGAGCGGAGGAGCTGCTGCTGCATCTCGCGGCGTTCGGTGATGTCCTCCTTCACCGCCATGTAGTTGACGATGGCGCCCGCATCGTCCTTGACCGGGGCGATGACGACCGATTCCCAGTACAGCCGGCCGTCCTTCCGCTTGTTGCGGAACTCCCCGCGCCACTGACCGCCGGCGGCGATGGTGCGCCACAGTTCCTCGTACACGCCGGGGGGCGTCTCGCCGGACTTGAGCAGAGACGGAGTTCGTCCGATCATCTCCGCGGCGGAGTATCCCGACGTGCGGACCGCCGCCTCGTTCACGTACTGGACCACCCCCCGCGTATCGGTGATGACGACGCTCACCGACGCCTGCTGCACCGCCAGCGAGAGCTGCCGCACGGTCGCCTCCGAGCGCTTCCGGGAGGTGATGTCGATGAACGAACCCATCATGCAGAGCGGGCGGTTCTCCTTGTCGTACACCATGCTGGCGGAAATGAGCACATCGATGACCTCGCCGTCCTTCCGGACCGCCGTGAGCTCGCCGCTCCAGTTCCCCCGCTCGCCGAGCGCGGTCATCACCGCCGAGGCCTGCTCCCCCATCCTCCAGAACTCCGTCACCTCGCGGCCAAGCACCTCGCCCTCATGCCCGTATCCCCACAGGTCCAGGAAGGCGCGGTTGATGCTGGTGAGCCGTCCGGCGAGGTCCGCGAACGCGATGGCGTTGATGCTGGAGGCGATGGCGCTCTCCTTCATCTTCAGCTCCTGCTCCGCCGCCTTGCGCTGCGTAATGTCCTCCTTCACGGCGACGAAATTGGTGACGGCGCCGTGCTCGTCCTGCACCGGCGCGATCACCGCCAGCTCCCAATAGAGCGTTCCGTCCTTCCGCTTGTTGTGGAACTCCCCCTGCCACACCTGTCCCGCCGTGATGGTGTCCCACATCGCCGCGTACTCGGCACCGGTGGTGTAGCCCGATTTCAGCACGGACGGCTTCTTCCCGATGACCTCTTCGGGCGTATATCCGGTGGTGCGGACGAACGCGCGGTTCACGTACTCGATGGTCCCGTGCGTGTCCGTGATGACGACCGTGGAGGCGAGCTGCTCCACCGCCTGCGAGAGCTGACGGATCTTGTGCTCGGATTTCTTCCGTTCGGTGATGTCGCTCCAGATCGAAGCGATGTACCGCCGTCCGGCGATCGTGACGGTGCGGGAGCTGATGGACCGGAGCCGCACGGAGCCGTCCTTGTGCCGGTGCATGGACTCGAACACCGCGCCCCCCTCGTCCGCCATCCCCTGCAGGTAACCCACGATGCGTTCGGCCGGCATGCCCACCTTGATGTCGTGCAGCCGCAGCCGCTGGAACTCCTCGCGGGTGTACCCGAGCGAACGGTGGGCAGTCTCGTTGAACGACGTGAACTCGCCGGTGTCCGGGTCGAGCAGCGCGATGGACTCGTTCGCGTTCTCGAAGATGGCGGCGTAGATGGCCTGCTGATCGCGCAGCGCCTCTTCCGCCTTCTTCCGTTCGGTGACGTCGCGCAGGATCCCTTCATGGAACAGGATGTTCCCCTCCGCATCGTGGACGTACCGTCCGTGGTCCTCCACCCAGACCGGCGTTCCGTCCTTCCGGCGGAGGGCGTAGACCGTCTCCTCACCCCGCAGCAGCGCGGCGGCCGGAACGTCGCGGTCGCTCTCCTTGAAATAGAGGGCGGTGGGGATGTGGACGTTCATCAGTTCCAGCTTGCTCTCGTACCCGAGCAGACGCACCATGGCCGTGTTCACGTCGATGAACTTCCCGTCGTGCGTGCTCTTGTACACCGCGTCGATGGACGATTCGAACAGTTCGCGGTACTCCCGCTCGCTCCGTTCGAGCGCGTCGATGAGCCGCTTCTGGTCCGAGATGTCGTTCATCACCGCGATGTACCGCGTCATGGCACCGTGTTCGTCGCGCACCGGTCCGATGACGGCCGCCACCCAGTAGAGGGAACCGTCCTTGCGCCGGTTCCGGAACTCGCCGGTCCAGGTCCGCCCCTCCGCCAGCTCCCGCCACATGGCGCGGGACGCTCCGGTCTCCGCTCCGCTGCCGAGCGATTCCACATTCCGGCCGAGGAGCTCCTCCGCGGTGTACCCGCTGTTGTGCGCGAGCGCTTCGTTGACGTACACGATGCTCCCCTGCAGGTCCGAGATGACGATGGAAGCGGTCGACTGTTCCAGCGCCTGCGTCAGCTCACGGATCCGCTCCTGCGAGCGGCGCCGTTCCGTCACATCGAGCACCGACGACTGGAAGCCGATGAACGCCCCCGACGCGTCGCGGATGATGGTGGCCATGGCGAGGGCGGTGAACAGCGAACCGTCCTTCCGGACCGCCTCGTACTCGCCCACCCACCGGCCCGTCTCCACGACCTGCCGGGCCACCTCGGCCGCGATGGCGGGCTCCCGGATGAACGAACGGAGGGGCCGGCCCTTCACGTCGGCCGCCTCGGCATATCCCCACAGGTCCAGCGCCGATCGGTTCACCTGCGTGATGAACCCCGCGGCGTCGGCGATGACGTTGGCGGCCACCGACGTCTCGAACACGATGTCCTTCAGCCGGAGTTCCGCCTCCTTCTCTTCGCGGATGCGCGCATTGTCGATCACCTCCAGCGCGTACGACAGGTCGCCGGCGATATGGTCCAGCAGTTCGATCTCCTCCCCTTTGAAGAAGTCCGTTTCACCCGAGTAGAGCGACAGCACGGCGACCGCCTCCCCCTTCAGGAAGAGGGGACAACAGAAGACCGAACGGTACCCCCGCTCCAGCGCCTTCTCCCGCCACGGCGCCATCGCCGGATCGGTGCCGATATCGTTCGAGAACTGATGCCGGCGTTCCCGGACCGCCGAACCCGCCGGTCCGCGGCCCGCCTCTTCATCGCGCACGCTGATGCGCGCCGTACCCACGTATCCCTCGTCATGACCGGCGCTGGCGGCCGGAACGACCGTCATCGCCGCCGCATCCGTCTCCCCCGCCC
>WBUG01000054.1 GCA_008933835.1 Bacteroidota bacterium
AGGGTTCGGGGAATAAGGGCTTCAAAATGGCCCATTGCTCGTCGGATAGTTCTTCTCGTTTTGCCATGCACTAACGTACACAGCTCTATATCAAAGTACAAGTACTATTTTTGAGATAGCTTCTATTCCAGTTGGTCTTTTAATGGGATGAAATTTGTTACGAGCAATGATTATTGGCTTACCGTTTACACGCCGAAGGATGGAACCGTATTCAGTGTAAAACCGGATATTGCCAGCTATCCACGTCCATATACATATCCGTATTTAAATTATAGCAACTCAAAAATAATATTCACTATCAGTTCGGTAGAGACGGTGTTTATATAAGAAGCAACGGTCCTTTATTCACTGAGTCTACATCTCCATGTGCTCTTGAAGCAATACACTAACAACTCGGAAATCATCACCCGCATGAGTGGTTGTTAGTCAAGAAATTATATAACAGTATGCTTTCCTGGAGTTTATATTGCTCGCTTAACCACGCTCTACCCTGACCGGCGAGCGCATCGCCGAACAAACAGAAGATGTCTCCCGCAAATAATATTAGGGTAAGGAAATATATTCTGCGTCCATCTGCGGAATCTGCGGGAAACATTTAATAGTGTCGGCGGCCAATGATGATATGATGAAGCACGTCCCGCTGTCATTCCGAATCCACGAACCGTTGTCTTGCGGTTGTCAGGGGTGAGGAATCTGAGGGTGTAAAAAACGTCTTTCAGATTCCTCGCTCGTGAAGAGCAACGCGCCTCACTCGCTCGGAATGACAAGGGATGCTGTGTGCAGTTCCGCTGCATAACCTATCAAGATACTGTCCGTCTTTTTTACGATATTCCTATACGCCGACATTCATCAATGACATTGAACATGCAGACTTCAGGCGAGAAAAAAGACTACTCCATCTCCATGCTCAAGGCGCAGACCGCCTCCCTTCCGTTCGGCCTCTTCGCCGTGGCGGAGGTGGTGCTCTTCGGCGCGGTGTGGGGGCTGGAGCGCATCAAGGGGGCGGCGGACATCCTGCTGCCGTGGTACTTCCTCCCCATCTTCTTCGCCGGCATCGTGCTGCACGAGCTCATCCACGGCGTCACCTGGAAGTTCGCCTCCGGCACCTCGTTCGCCAACATCCGGTTCGGATTCCAGTGGAAGACCGTCACCCCGTACGCCCACTGCACCGTGCCGATGCCGAAACGGGCGTACGTCGCCGGTGCGCTCATGCCGGCGCTCCTGCTCGGGTTCGCGCCGTTCGGCGTCTCGATGGCCACCGGCGACGGCATGACGATGATCTTCGGGGTCCTCTTCACCGCCGCCGCCGTCGGCGATTTCCTCATCGTCTGGCTCATCCGCTCGGTGCCGTGGCACGTGCCGGTGGAGGACCATCCGACCAACGCCGGCTGCTACGCGTACGAATAGCGTTCCCCCCGCCGTACAACGAAAAAGCCGCACGGACCGGAGTCCATGCGGCTTTTCCATTACTGTACGGAGCGTTCGCTTACCGCGTCATTTCCCCGTCTTATCCCTCAGCCACGACCAGATGCGCTCGGCGGTCGACTGCGGCTTCGGTTTCTCCTTCTTGGTCCGTTCCGTCCGGTCGCTGCGGTCGCGCCGTTCGTAGCGGTCCGAGCGGTCGCGGCGCTGGCGACCCTGTCCCGAGCGTTCGTCGGAACGCTGACGACGCTCTCCCTGTCCGGCACCGGAACCGCGGCGGGAGCCCTGCTTCGGCTCGCCGTGACGTTGTTCGCTCTGCCGACGTTCCGTGTGCTTCGGTTCGCCGTGCTTGTTCGACATGGGACGCGTGCCGGCCGGAGCGGCCTGGTACGAGAAGCGCTCTTCGCGCGCGGTGCGGCCCTGCGGCGGTTGTTCGTCGCGGCGGTGCTGTTCGCGCCGGACCGGCCGTTCCTTCGGTTCGTCGCGCCGCGCCGGTTCGCGCTTCGCCGTCTGCTGCGGACGGGAATGCTGCCGTTGGTGCTGCGGAGCGGCGGAGGCGCTCTCGGTGCGGTTCAGCGGCGGCGTCTCGAGCACCGGCACCTTCATGCCGATGAGCTTCTGGATGTCGCGGAGATATTCCTTCTCCTCGCCGTCACAGAAGGCGATGGCGACGCCGCTCGCGCCGGCGCGTCCCGTGCGTCCGATGCGGTGCACGTACGATTCCGGGATGTTCGGCAGTTCGTAGTTGATGACGTGCGTCAGGTCGTCGATGTCGATCCCCCGGGCGGCGATGTCCGTCGCCACGAGCACGCGGGTCGTCTTCGCCTTGAAGCTGTTCAGCGCGTTCTGCCGGGCGTTCTGCGACTTGTTGCCGTGGATGGCGAGCGCGTTCACGCCGGACTTCTGCAGGTCGCGCACCACCTTGTCCGCGCCGTGCTTCGTGCGGGTGAAGACGAGCGCCCGTTCGATGCTCTCGTCCTTCAGCACTTCCTTCAGCAGGAAGCGCTTGTCCTTCTTCTCGACGAAGTAGACCGACTGGTTGATGAGCTCCACCGTGGTGGCGGGGGGCGTCACTTCCACCCGCACCGGATGGGTGAGGATGGTGTCGGCCAGCTCCACGATCGGCTCCGGCATGGTGGCGGAGAAGAACATGCTCTGCCGTTTGGCGGGCAATTTGGCGATGACCTTCTTCACGTCGTTGACGAACCCCATGTCCAGCATCCGGTCCGCCTCATCGAGCACGAAGTACTCGACGGTGTTGAGGTGGACGAACTTCTGGCCCATCAGGTCCAGCAGACGTCCGGGCGTGGCGACGAGCACGTCCACCCCCGCCTTGAGCGCCTCGACCTGTCGGTGCTGGTTGACGCCGCCGAAGATGACGGTGACCTTGGCGTCCGTGTGCCGGCCGTAGGTCGCGAAGCTGTCGCCGATCTGGATGGCGAGCTCGCGCGTGGGGGTGAGCACGAGGCTGCGGATGGGGCGTTTGCCCGGTCCGGTATGCGGCGTGCCGGAAAGGAACTGCAGGATGGGAATGGCGAACGCCGCGGTCTTTCCGGTCCCCGTCTGCGCGACGCCGAGAACGTCCTTCCCCTTCAGCGCGGGCGGAATGGCCTGCGCCTGGATGGGGGTGGGAGTGGTGTAGCCCTCAGATTGAAGAGCCCTGAGGATCGGCTCGATCACATGTAACTGTTGGAATGACATAAAAAAAAGAATGAAATGGTCAGACCTGCGTCATGGTACGGCATTCGTACACACTGGTCTGATGAATGGTGCTTGTGCGAGAGATTCAATGTCCGGGGAGCGTACGTTGCCGAAAGAGATCGAAGGGGAGAAGAAAAGGACGATCGATGAGCAATCTGGGCAGTACCGCAATGGTCTTCGCTGACTTCAATATAGACTATTTTATCGTGAAATGCCAGCGGAACGCCCGTCCGGCGGCTCGGAAGCGTTCCGCTGGACGGGAAATGCCGAATCCGGCGTAAAACGGGCGTTCGGTCACTCCGCCAGGAGCCGTTCCACCACCGTCAGCGGGGTGACCCCGTCCGCTTCCGCATTGAAATTGGTGATGATTCGGTGCCGGAGCACGGACACCGCCACCGAACGGACGTCGTCGATGTCCGGCGTGTACTTGCCGTTCAGAATGGCGCGCGTCTTGGCGCCGAGGATGAGGTACTGCGACGCGCGCGGTCCGGCGCCCCAGGTGAGCCAATCCTTGATGAACTTCGGCGACTGCGCGTCCTTCGGGCGGGTGCGCGCCGTGAGGCGCACGGCGTACTCCACCACGGAATCGGCCGCGGGCACGCGCCGGACGAGCTCCTGGTAGCCGATGATGTCCTCCGCGCCGAGCACATGCTTCGCCTTGGCGGAGGTGCGGCCGGTGGTGGCCTTGACGATCTGCAGCTCCTCGTCGAACGACGGATAGTCCAGCCAGAGGTTGAACATGAACCGGTCGAGCTGCGCTTCGGGAAGGGGATAGGTCCCCTCCTGTTCGATGGGGTTCTGCGTGGCGAGGACGAAGAACGGTTCGGCGAGGGTGTACGTCTTTCCCGCCGCCGTCACCCGGTGCTCCTGCATCGCCTCCAGCAGCGCCGCCTGCGTCTTGGGGGGCGTGCGGTTGATCTCGTCCGCCAGCACGATGTTGGCGAAGACCGGTCCCCGCACGAAGGTGAACGACTTGCCGCCGCTCTTGCGGTCCTCCTCGATGATCTCGGTGCCGGTGATGTCGCTCGGCATCAGGTCCGGGGTGAACTGGATGCGGCTGAAGGAGAGGTCCAGCGCGTCCGCCAGCGTGCGGATGAGGAGGGTCTTGGCGAGGCCCGGCACGCCGACGAGCAGGCAGTGGCCGCGGGAGAGGAGCGAGATGAAGAGCCGTTCGATGACGGCGTCCTGGCCGATGATGACCTTGCCGACCTCCGCCCGCAGGCGGCGGTACGATTCGTTGAGCGCCTGCACCGCTTCGACGTCGGTGCGTTTCGTCGTCACAGTCTCGGGGGTGGTCGGTTCGTCCGTTCGTTGGATGCGTTTTGCCACGGTGGTGTTCCCTGTTCGATGGAAAGATGCGCGGTGCAATTACCGCAAATGTGTCCTGAAATGCAACCGCCGGTCAGCGGCGCGCGAGCCACTCGCGCGGGTTCTGCTTCTCCTTCTCGCGCCACACTTCGAAGTGGACCATGTCCCCCTGCACCGCGCCGCCGCTGCGGCCGATGACGGTCCCCTCGGCGATGCGCTGTCCGCCGATGACGGTGATCTCGTCCAGATGCGCGTACACGGTGCGGTAGCCGTGTCCGTGGTTGAGGATGACGAGGTTGCCGTACGACGGCAGCCAGTGGATGAGCGCCACCTCGCCGTCCGCCACGGCGCGGATGGGGGTGTCGTCCTTCGTCGCGATGTCGATGCCGGTGTTGGTGGTGATGGTCTTCATCACCGGATGCACGTGGTTGCCGAACTCCGCCACCACGCGGCCGCCGGCCACGGGCCAGAGGAGCTCTCCCTTGCGCTCGGAGAGGGGACGCAGCACGAGCGCCGGTTCGGGGGCGGCCGCCGCGGCCTGGAACTGCCGCTCGCGTTCCTCCTCGTTCCGCCGGGCGTTCTCGATCTCGCGCTCTTTCGCCTTCGCCTTCGCCAGGTCGTTCTTCCGTTTCAGTTCCGCCAGTTCCTGCTCGCGGCGCGCCTGGGCGATCCGTTCGCGCTCGCGCTGGGCGGCGCGTTCGCGGGCGATGCGCTCCTTCCGTTCACGCTCCTCCCGCTCGGCCTTCTCCTTCCGGACGCGCTCCTGCTCGATGAGGGCGGCGATGAGCCCTTCCAGCTGCCGCGCCGCGGCCACCTTCCGGCCGAGCTCCTGCCGGATCTGCGTCTTGTCCGTGCGGATCTCGTTCAGCATCCTCCGGCGCGATTCCTTCGTGCGGTTGAGGGTGAACTCCTCCTTCAGTTTCTCGGAGATGAGCTGCTGCTCGGCGGAGAGCTTCTCCTGCAGCGTGCTGTGCTCGAACTCGAGCTGTTCCTTCTTCGCCGCGATCTTCGCGAGGTCCTTCTTCCGCTGGCCGGAGAAGCGACGCAGGTACTCGATGCGGATGTAGAGCTGGTTGATGGAGTTGGACGAGAGGAGGGTCTCGAGGTCGTACACCCGGCCGGACTTGTAGACGGAACGGACGTACTGCGCGTAGTGGTCCCGCAGCCGTCCGAGCTGCCGTTCCAGCGTGGTGATGGTGCCGAGCGAGGTGTCGATGGAGAGGCGGATGGAGCGCTCCTCCGCCCGGAGTTCGGCGAGGAGGGCGCGCACCAGGTTGGCCTTCTTCTCCACCTGGTCCAGCCGGTCGAGCGTCACCTTCTCCTTCTTCTCGCTCTGCTCGAGCTGCTGTTCGTACTGCCGGATCTCCGCGCGGAGACGCTTCAGCTGCTGGTCGCGCCGCTTCAGGTCGGCCTGGTTCCCGTTCAGCGTCAGCGACGCCAGCAGGAGGAGCAGCAGGATGCGGAGCGGCACGCTCATGGCATCCGCACCCGTTCCGCGTCGTCCGGGACCTCCAGCGTGAGCCCCTGCAGCGCCGGCTGCGGCGTCACCTCGTCGAACCGGAACTCCACCGTCATCTCCCGTGCGGGAACCTGCAGGCGCACCGCGGCGGGACGCCAGAGGCTGTCGGCGCCACGTTCGTACTCATAGCGTTCCTTCCAGAGCACCGAACCGTCCGCGCGCCGCATCGTCACGGCGGCGATGCGCATCGAACGCGCCTCCACCGCAACATCGGAACGGTGCGACGTGTCGCTGAACGAGAGACGGTACATCCCTTCGGCGGTGCGGAAACTGTCCGGCGAACTCCATTCCGGTCCGAACCGCCGCTGTCCGGTCATCGCGTCCACCAGCGTTTCGGGACGGAGTCCCGCCAGGAAGGGAAGTCCGCCGTTCGCGCGGGACGGATCGCCGGTGTAGAGAGTGTTGTTGAGGGCGTTGTAGGCGGTGAAGCTTCCGGGGGTGAGGAGACCGCGCAGGAGCGGGATGCCGAAGGGACCGTCCACCGATACGAGCACGCTGTCCGGCCGCTTGACGGCGGCGGTGAACCCGACGGACTGGGAGAACTGCGGCGAGGCGACGTCGATGGAGCCGGAGGCGGTGAACCACGGCATGGCGGCGGCGCCGGCGTTCACGGCGGCGATGACCTCGTCCGCGCCGAGCGTGCCGTCCGCGTCCGCGGTCTCGCGCGTCGAGGAGCAGCCGTGCAACAGCAGTGCGGCGGCGGCCGTGACGAGAAGGGAGCGGATGGTCACAGCCGTCCCCGCTCCAGTTTCTCGCGCAGTCCCTTGTTCTTGCCGTCCTTCTCCAGCGCCTTCGCCCAGTACCGTTTCGCCTCCTCGGTGCGGTTCAGCCGCGCGTACACGTCTCCGAGGTGTTCGTACACCACGGGACTGGCGTCGCCGAGCTCGACCGCCCTGCGGATGTAGATGAGCGCCTCCTCGTACCGGCCGAGCCGGTAGAGGATCCATCCGTACGTGTCGAGGTACGACGCGTTGGCGGAGTCCTTCTCCAGCGACCGTTTGGACATCCGCATGGCCCGCTCGAGCTGCACGTTGCGTTCGGAGAGGCTGTAGGCGTAGTTGTTGAGGACGAGCGCGTAGTCCGGATCGATGCGCAGCGCCCGCTCGTACGCGGAGTCGCACTCCGCGTACATCCGCAGCGCCTCGTACGTGAGGCCGAGGGAGGAGAGGACGTTCACGTCCTGCGGGTTCAGTTCGTGCGCGCGCTCCAGCGCCACGCGCGAATCGTCGTTCAGTCCGGCCCGGTTGCAGGCGATGCCGAGGAGCAGATGCACGCGGAAATCGTCCGGCACGTACATCTTCGCCTTGTTCATCGTGCGGATGGTCTCGAGAAAGTCCTGCCGGTCGAAGTAGACCCAGCCGAGCTGCCACCAGGCGTCGCCGTTCCAGTTGGCGGCGGTGGCGGCGCGGGTGAGGTAGCGCTCCGCGAGGGTGTCGCGCTTCATCTGCCGGTGGAGCACGCCGAGGTAGAGCGCTCCGCGCCAGTCGCCGGGATGCGCCGTGTCGAAGCCGGCGAAGACGCCGAGCGCGTCGGGGACCAGCAGCGTGTCCTTGAGCGCCTGCGAGAAGAAGGCGAGTCCGATGCGGAAGTGCAGGTCCGCGTCGAGCGAATCGGAGGCGAGGATGCGCTCCAGTTCCTTCCGGGCGAGCACCCATTCGTTCTGCTGCATGTAGATGTCCGCCAGCGTCGCGCGGAGCTGGTCGTTGTCAGGGTTCCGCTCCAGCACGTCGGTGACCAGCGCCATCGCACGGTCGAACTTCCGCTGCCGCAGGTACAGGTCCGCCAGGCTCTGCTTCAGCGACACGTTGTCCGGGTCGAGCGTCAGCATCTGTTCGAACGCCTCGGCCGCCTTGTCGAAGCGCTGCAGCATCGAGTTGAGTTGGGCGGCCTGCAGCAGCACCTCCCAGGAGGGGCCCTGTTTCTGCAGGATGGCCTCGTACAACTGGAGCGATTCGGCGGGACGGCTCCGTTCCAGCAGCTGCGCCAGCGCGAACATGGCGCCGGTGTTCCCGGGGTCCGTGCGGAGCACGCCGCGGAACGCCTCGGCCGCCTTCTGGAACTGGCCGGAATGGATGTATACCTGCGCGAGCAGTTCGCGGTACTCCGTTTTCATCGAGTCGAGCCGCACCGCTTCCAGCGCGTTCTCGACCGCCGGGACGAACCGCTTCAGGGCGGCGTAGTTCTTGGCGAGCGCGAAGTGGATGGCGGCGTTCTTATCGGCGCGGAGCGCCTCCTGGAAGTCGAGGATGGCTTCGGCGTGCTGTCCTTTGCTCTCCTTCAGCGAACCGTCGATGAAGAACTGCATCGCCGCGGCGCGGTCCTGCGGCGGCCGGTCATCGGCGGATTCCGCTGCCCGGGGTGCGGTGCGCGTTTCGTTGGACGATGAGCATCCGCCGGCGAGGAGCAGCAGGGCGAGCGCGGCGGCGGTACGGACGAAGGTCATGGTGGTCCCGTGTTTCATAGGTGAAATATATCAAAAGCGCGCCCGGTATACAATCCGGCGGGCGGCGACAAAAATCCCCGGCGCTGCGGCGCAGGCCGGGGAGGAGGGCGGACGGCGTCCGCCGCGGTTCACTTGCGGCTGTTCAGCTTGGAGAGCAGACGCAGGATCTCGATGTACAGCCAGATAAGCGTGACCATCAGTCCGAACGCCGCGTACCATTCCATGTACTTCGGCGCGCCCGCCTCGGCCCCCTTCTCGATGAAGTCGAAGTCGAGCACCAGGTTGAGCGCGGCGATGACCACCACCACCAGGCTGAACCCGATGCCGATGAGTCCGTTCTCGTGGATGTACGGGATGGAGGCGCCGAAGAATCCCATGATCATCCCGACGAGGTAGACGAGCGCCATGCCGCCGGTGGCGGCGAAGACGCCGAGCTTGAAGTTCTCCGTCGCCTTGATGACGCCGGACTTGTACGCCACCAGCAGCGATCCCGCCGTGCCGAACGTGAGCGCCACCGCCTGGATGACGATGTTCGGGTACGACGCCTCGAGCACCGCGGAGAGTCCGCCGAGCGCGAAGCCCTCCAGCACGGCGTAGAGCGGGGCGGTGACGGGTGCCCACGTCCGCTTGAAGACGGTGACCATCGCCACGACGAGTCCGCCGATGATCCCCACCATCATCCAGAGGGACATCGCCTCGACGTTCCCTTCCATGAACTGGCCCCAGGTGTACGAGGCGGAGGCGATGAGCAAAAGGAGCATCAGCCCGGTCTTGTTCACCGTGCCGTTGATGGTCATGGCGTCGGCCGCGGCGACCTGCCCGGCGTCGCGGAAGACCTGGTCGTTCAAAGCGGGATTGGCGGTTCTCATCATGGCGTCGTCTCCGGATTGGTTATCGTAACAGGATCATCTTCTTCGATTCGGTGAAGTTCTTCGTCTCCAGGCGGTAGAAGTACGTGCCCGAGGCCGCCTCCTCGTCGCTCTCGATGCGGCCGTCCCACGACACGGACATCCGTCCGGGACGCGCGGGGCCGCTGAACAGGGTCCGCACCCATTGTCCGTTCACGTCGTACACCGAGATGACGGTGTGCCCCTCCTCCGGCACCGTGAACTCGATGGTGGTGCGCGGATTGAAGGGGTTGGGATAGTTCTGCGCCAGCATCGGCGCGGAAGGGAGCGCATCCTTTGGACGCACGGCGCCGGCGGTCGTTCCCACGGTGTACTTCCAGACGGACGCGCCGACGACGTACATCAGCGAGTCGTTCACCTTCCGGAACCGGTTGAGCTGGTTGCCGATGGTCATCGGCGTCCACGTCTCGCCGCCGTCCGTGGTCTGCTTCGGCGCCAGCGTGGTCCCTCCGCCCCAGCCGAGGGTGTCGTTCAGGAAGCCGAGCCCCTGCACGAAGTACCCCGTACCGGAGAACAATTTGTCGTGCCAGGTGATTCCGCCGTCGGTCGTCTTCAGGATGTAGACCGGCGCCACGTTGCTGTTCCGCTGCAGACTGACGTATCCGGTGCGGCGGGAGGGGAAGGTGATCTTCCATGCCCACTCGTTCGTCCGGCTCGTCACGTGCACCGTGTCCCAGCTCGCCCCGCCGTCCACGGTGGAGAGGATGATGGCGCGGGACTGCGTGTGCGTGGTGTCGGTGAGCCCCACGATGAGCCCGCTGTCGCGGGTGAAGAAACGGACGTCGATGAGCCCGGCGGCGTACGGCGTCATGTCGGTCGCCTGCCACGTCGCGCCGCGGTCGGTGGTCTTGTAGAACCACGCTGGACCCCGCACGCGTCCCACGGCGTACACGACGGAATCGTCGAACACGTGCATTCCGCAGAACCCCCGCTCGATGGTGCGGCTGGTGAGCTGCGGTTCCGGAAGCCAGGTGGCGCCGCCGTTCGTCGTGGTGTAGAGGATGACCGAATCCTTGGCGGAGGTGTTGTTCACGTCGCCCCAGCCGAGCGCTCCGGCGAACCCGCGCTGCGCGTCGAAGAACCCGACGGAGCGGAAGTGCGTGAAGCTTCCCTTGTCCAGCTGCTTCGTCCATGTCGCGCCGCCGTCCGTGGTGCGGTGGATCTGTCCGATGCCGTTCACGATCCACCCGAGCTCCTTCGTCAGGAAGAATCCGTCGTTGAGCCGCGAGGCGGAGGGGGAAGAGACGTACGCCGTCCCTTTCCAGGAGCCGTTCTGCGCGTGCAGGAGCGCGGCGGCGAGCAGCAGGAGCGCCGTTCGGAGAAGTCGTTTCATCGGGTCCGGATTGGTGAAAGAAAGGTCAGCACTAGGGTACGGAAAAATACGTTTCCTTCCAAAATGTTGCGCGGAACGCCGGAAAAGGGTATAATTCATATCAAGAATCCTCTCCGCATCATCCCATTCCCATCACCAATCAAGGAGTTCCCATGAAGAACATCTTCAAACAGGCGGTCATCGTGCTGCTCATCGCCGCGATGGCGGTCATGTCGGTCGGCTGTTACGGGTCGTTCACCCTCACCAAGAAGGTGTACAACTGGAACGGCTCGATGGGGGACAAGTGGACGAAGGAGCTGGTGTTCCTGGTCTGTGTCGTCGTTCCGGTGTATGAGATCGCCGGCACCATCGATGTGCTCATCCTCAACAGTATCGAATTCTGGACCGGCCAGAACCCGATGAACGCCTCCGCCGTCACCGGGGACGGGACCTCGGTCGCATTCAACCAGAAGACGAAGGAGATGACCATCTCCTACGCCGGAAAGTCGTTCGTCATCGCGAACGAGAACGGCCGCGCCACCGTGAAGCAGCAGGACGGCACCGTCATCGCGTACGTCGAGACGGGTGCGGACGGTTCGCTCATGCTGAAGGACGCTTCGGGCGCCGTGTTGACCTCGTACACACAGGCGGAGTTCGACGCGCTGCTCGCCAGCCGCTGAGTCGACCGCCGTACAATGAAAAAGCCTGTCCGGTTCCTCCCGGACAGGCTTTTCTGTTTCGTCCCGCGAAGCCGGAACGCTCAGTCTCTCTTCAGCTCCATCGCCGCGCGCAGGAGCAGGTACCAGCCGATGAGAAAACTGACCCCTCCGACCGGCGTCACCATACCGAGGGAGCGGAGGCCGGTGAGGGCGAGCACGTAGAGGCTGCCGGAGAAGATGACCGTCCCCGCGACGAAGAACCATCCCGCCTGCGCCGCTTTGGGGGAACCGCTCTTCGTACCGACGAACAGCGCCGCGATGAGCGCGAACGTGTGATACATCTGGTACCGCACCCCCGTCTCGAACACGGCGAGCAGCTCCGGCTCCACGATACGCTTCAATCCGTGCGCCCCGAACGCCCCCAGCGCCACTCCCGTGAAACCCATCACCGCCGCGGTCATCATCTGCCGCTTCATTCACCCTCCATCATCATTTGTATCATTCGTTCTCTTTTCTTTTTTCTTTTTCTCTTTCATCTCTCTTTCCTAGAGCATTCCCCACCGCTTCCTCAGGAACCACTCCGTTCCGAACAGCGTCACGATCGCCGCGAGGTACCACGGCAGCCGCCACAGTTCGTGTTCGCTGACGAGCGTCCGTTCCTGCACCGACATGCCGTCGCGGGCGAGGATGGCTTCGGCCAGTCCGGGAAAGTCCGCTGCGTCCGCGTACATCCCGCCGGAACGTTCCGCGAGCTGCTGCAGCAGCGTCCGGTTCATCTTCGTCTCGGCGAACTCGAGCGACTGGTCGCCGACGGAGAAACGTCCCCCTGCCGTGCCGGCGGTGTCGCCGCCGGAGAGCGCCGCGGCGGTGAAGAGGTACTCCCCCTGCGGCAGTGCGGGCGAAACGCCGGTGTACCGGCCGGAGCCGAGCGGACGAAGGGAGACGGACGATGCGGGTCCGCCGCCGGCGGTGCGGATGGTGAGCTCGATGTCGGCGTTCTCCAGCGGCTCGAAGCTCTCATTATAGAGCTGGGCCGTGAAGGGGACCGGCTCTCCCTGCGCGAACGATTCCTTCTCGGGCGTCACGCTGAAACGGCGGTTCTCCTCCCGCACGGCGAGCCAGCGGACCACGGAGGAGAGCCACACGTCGAACACGCCGCGCGTCTCGTCGCTCCCCGCGGCGAGGGTCTTCCACCGGAAGAGACCGTACCCCGTGAACGCGGCGGCGCGCGCGCGTCCCGCGCTCCGGACCGCCAGCAGCGGATTCTGCAGCGTGATCCCCTGGATGCGCACCGACAGCAGCGTCTGCGCCTCGTTCTTGGCGGCGAAGGTCTGGAACGACGCGTACACCGGCGGCAACTTCTCCCAGGTGAACGAGGGGAAACGCGCCGCATCGGGCTGGAGCAGCACATGCGTACGGTGCCGCGCTGCCGGAGCGGCGAGCACGCTCTGCTCGTCCGTGCGCGCCGAGACGACCGACACCGGCAGCAGCGGCTCGAGCACCTTCAGCCGCTGCGGATCGGTCTGGCGTCCCGCGATGAGGAGGAGCGGGAGAGGACGGTCGCGGACCGCTTCGGCGACGGACTGCAGTACCGAGACGGGGGTCGCGGCGGTGGGATATCCGACGAGCACGAGCACGTCGGTCTCGGACAGCGCCGCGGAGAGGGGCCGCGCGCCGCGCTCCTTCAGCTCGCCGGAAGGGGATTGGAGGAAGAGGGCAGCGTCGAGGTCGGGGTCGGAGTTCAGGGACTGCATCACCGCGGCGGCATCGGGGGAGGGGGCGCCGGCGATCACCGAGACCTTCATTTTGCTCTTCAGCACCTTCACCATGGCGGAGCGGGCGTTGTTCTTCTCCGTCACTTCGTCCCGCCGAGGCGCGGCGCTCACGGTCAGCTTCTTCGTTCCGTCGCCGGAGGGGGTGTACGTGAACTGCACCGGCACTTCGGCGGGCATCGCCGTCGTGGAGGGGAGCTGTACGGTCCGCTGTTCCACCATACGTCCCTCCTCGTTCAGCGTCACCGTCACGGCGGACGCAGGGAGACCCGAGGCGCGCACGGCGGCGTCCACGGGAATGGAGGAACCGGCGTAGCCGACGGCGTTCACGAGAAGACGGGAGAGGGAGAGGTCGCGCTGCTCGGACGTGTCCCCCACCCCCACGGTGAAGAGGGGAAGGCGGGAGCGTTCCGCGGCGTAGAGCGGATTGCTGCCGGCGGTGGCGTTGCCGTCCGTGATGAGCACTGCGCCCTGCAGGGAAGGGGATGGGTCTCGCAGGACGCTCTGCAGCGCGCCGGCGATGTCCGTGGCGCCTCCGGTGAAGGCGAGCGAATCGGGATGGAGCGGGGCGGTGTCATGCGAGAAGCGGATGAGCCGGAGCTCCGCCTCCCGTTCGAGCCGCGCGAACTCGCCGCTGCGGAGCAGGGTGCGCACCTGCTGCGACCGGTCGCCGCTCCGGTCCGTGTGCGTCATGCTGAGCGACGCGTCCACGAGCACGGCGAGGGAGGGGCGCTGCTCTTCGTGCGCGGTCAGGACGAGCATCGGTTCGAAGAGCGCCAATAGGGCGAGCGTGAACGCCGAGGCACGCAGCGCGGTGAGCAGACGCCGCTGCCACGGCAGCACCACCGGCACCGTGTGCCGGTAGACGTAGTACGACAGCGCGATGGACGCCGAAACGGCGGCCAGCACCAGCAGCAGCGACGCATGGAACGATACATGCATGCAGGAAAGTAAGAAGAAAAATGTGGACAACCAAAGGAGTTGCAGTGCGCAGGTGAGTGTCACCTCGTTCTATCGCATGAGGTGACACTCACCTGCTTCGGTACGATTCAGCGATGTGTTCGCAACGGTCTGCTCGCCACTCCTCGGCTCCGCTCGGAGTGGCGAGCAGAGCACGTACGGTACATGTCATTCCGACACCGAGCGCATTGTTTTTTATGCGCGAGGTGGAGGAATCTGAATGCGGAGCGGAAGTCTCAGATTCCTCACCCCTCACAACTGTTAAACTGCTCTACGACCGATTCAGAATCTTCCTTTACGGACAGATGCTGATTGACCGCTGAGTACAGACACATGACGGGCCCGCCCGCCGAAGTCCCGCGCAGCGGGACGCAGTTGGGCCCGCCCACCGAAGTTCCGCGCAGCGGAACGCAGGTGGGGTTCGGAATGACAATATGGTTGTAGTCCCGATTTTGTTCTGCACGAATATGATCTGCGGTTCCTTCTGCGCGATCTGCGTCATCTGCGGGAGCCTCTATTTCATCTTTCAGCGTTGCTTGGAGCGCTTTAAAACGAACAACGGGCTCCCGCCCGCCGTTCTACTACCACCATCCACCATCCATCATCCATCGTTCATCATTTTATATGCATTCTCCATCCTCACCTCACCATCACCATCTTCCTCGTTTCGGCGAACGTCTCGGTCGTGAGCCGGTAGAGATAGACGCCGCTCGCCAGTCCGGTGCCGTCGAACCGGACGGTGTACGTGTTCGCCGCACGGTATCCCTCCGCCAGCACCGCCACTTCGCGGCCGAGCAGGTCGTACACCGCCAGCCGTACCGCGCCGCTCTTCGGAAGGTAGAACGTGATGAGCGTGGCGGGATTGAACGGATTGGGATAGTTCTGCTTCAGCGCGAACGTGCGGGGGGCCGGCGGATCGATGACGATGCTGACGCTCTCGCGCGTGCTGAAGAGCGCGGCCGGCGCGCCGTACGGCGCCGTGCGCGCGGCGGACTGGTCCTTCGCCCGCACGTAGAACTTCATGTCGGTGGAGAGCGTGACGCCCGGGACCGTCCCGGCGTACCGGCCGGAGTTGGTCGCCGAATCGGCGATGAGACCGAGCGTCATCGGCACATCGTTGAACGACGCTCCGTTGTCGATACTATAATAGAGACGGATGGAATCCTTCTGCACCGGTACGGGGGAGAGGACCGACAGCGCCACGGAGACCCCTCCGGGGACGGCGGTCACCGCCGGGTCCGTGCCGGCGACGAGTCCGTGATACAGCAGTGCGGCGTACGCGTTCACGATGCCCCAGCCGACGGTATTGTTCGGCGCGGAGGCGTTGCTGGCCGTGGCGCGGAGCGCTTCGCGCACCTGCACCGGCGTCAGTTCCGGACGGGCGGAGAGGAGCATCGCCGCCACGCCCGCCACCAGCGGCGTCGCGAGCGACGTTCCCTGCTGCGATGCACTGTAGAGCGACACCTTGCCCGGAGGGACCGCGCTGTACGTGCCGACACCGTGCGCCGCCACATCGGGTTTGGTGCGGCCGTCGCTCGTGGGACCGGTGGAACTGAAGGAGGCGTAGGTCCCCGCGCCGTTCACCGCGCCGACGGAGATGATGGAATCGGCGTCCGCGGGGGCGGTGAGGAACTTCCACGCGGTGTTCCCTTCGTTCCCCATGGAGTTCACCACCACCACGCCCTTGCGCGCGGCGATGGCGGCGGCGACGGTGGTCTTCGCCGTGCGGCCGTTCATGTCCGCATACACATAGCTCGTCTGCCCCGCGTCGAACTGGTTGTAACCGAGCGAACTGCTCACCACGTCCGCGCCGTTCGCCTCCATCCACTCGATGCCCGCCACCCAGTTGTCCTCCTCCACGTTCGTCTCGGACGGCACATACTCGGTCTTGCCGAGCATGAAGTACGCGTTGTAGGCGGGGGAGATGAGCTGGCCCGGCTTGTACGCGCCGACGAGGGACATGGTGGAGGTGCCGTGCGAATCCTGGTCTGCACGGTCGTCCCCCTCGTTGGCGGTGACGGTGTCCTTCTGGATGAAGTCGTACTCCGCCAGCACCTTCATCCCCTGCAGCGCCTCGTGCACCTTCCAGCGGAATCCGGAATCGAGCATCCCCACCAGCACGCCGCGGCCCGAGACGCCGGCGTCGTGCACCTTCACGGCGTTGATGAGGGTCATCTGCGCGAGGGAGGGACCGTAGTCCAGCGCGTGGACCGAGGCGGTGCGGTCCGCTTTCGCGGGAGCGCCGGACGCTTCGGGCAGGAAGGGACGGGTGAAGGAACGGACCGGTTCCACGCTCCGCACGAACGGAAACCGCGCGATGACGGCGGCCTGTTCCGGCGTGAGACGAGCGGAGACGGCGTTGAACCACCGCGACGTGTTCTCGATGCGGGCGCCGGCGGAGCGGAGCGCGTCGAGGTACGCCGGAGCGGCCGGCAGGTCGTCCGTGCCGACGGCGGGGAGTCCCACCTTCGCGCGGCGCCGCACCGCCCGCTCCGAAACGCCGAGTGCGGCGGGCTCCGCCCTGGAGAGCGACATTCCCGCGCGGTCCGTGAAGTGGATCCAGTATTTGGCGGGGAGTTCGCCGGCGAACGCGGCGGAAGCGAGCAGGAAGAGCGGAACGAAGGCCGTCAAGGTTCTCATACGTCCTTCAATATACGACGGCGGAGAGTCTGTTTCAAACGCCGTCACGGCGCGAACGATGCATCGATATCGGGGAAAGTGTTCCAGCAGCCGGTGTATGCGTCGTAAAACGAAGGAACGGCGAAAAAGAGGAGGTCCACGGCCGCCCAGCGGATGTCCAGATGCCGGTACAGCCGCACGCGCTTCTCCGTTCCGCCGCTGCGCAGCAACAGCGTGTGGTCCTGTGCGGTCCGCAGCCGCACTTCCGGCGCGAGAACGATGCCGTTCCGGCCCATGATGAGCTTTCCTTCGAGCGGGAGTTCCATTCCCTCTTCGGTGAAGACGCGGACGGAATCCGGAGCGTTCCGGAGCGGCACAGCGACGTCGTACCCCTGCAGCACGGTCGCGCAGCCTGGTACGGCGAGAACGACGAAGATGAGCGGTTGAAAGAGCATTCGAATGGTCATAACGATCTCACGATTGCGACGATATCACCTGCAACAGCCACGGACGCCGGGTCCAACGGTGCGCCGGAAGGGAATATCTGTTTATGACAGAGGTTCATCAACGGACAGGGGTTCCAAAGTTCGTCACCGCCGATTCCAATGCCACTCCCACCGCCGGGCGATGATGTCGTACAGATAAAATCCTTTCAGCGTTCCGAGCGAATCGAACACCTCGTACCGGCGCCAGGTGCGGTTCCACCGTTTCACACCCGACACCGCCGTGTCGCTGCCGGGGATGGTCGAGGCGGGAGGCAGGTCGTCCAGCGGGTACATCTTCACGATCACCCCGGCCGCATCGTAGAACTCGAGCCGTCGGTACTGGGCGTTCTCCACGGAGTGTCCGAGGAACCGTCCCGCGGCGTCGTAGTATTCGATGCGCTGGAGTCGTACGTTGAACCGCTCCCGGACATCCTGGGCCGGCAGGAGGAGCGTGAAGGCGGAGAACAAAAGAAGCAGTTTCATGCGTTAAGCTGTTCGGAATGATGGATGTTCCGCCGGGTCGGCGGCAGACAGTGTCGCAGACGACCGGCCGACCGGCCGCTCACCGCACGCGAACGGCCGAATTCCGGATGTTCTTCCCCTGGCCTCCGTCGCAGCCGTCCCACCAGAACACCACGGCCGTGTTGCTCGGCAGGAACGACGAATCGGTCAGCCCGATCGTCGACGTCCTGCCCGGACCGATGAGGAGGGACGAATCGCAGACCGCAGCCCAGTTGGCGCGCGTGAGCAGGTCCTGTTCGAAGACGACGGCGTAGACCGGTACCGCTCCCTGGTTGTGAATCGTCAGCGCCTGGCCGGTGACGGCGATGCGGAGGGCGGGTTCGGGCTGCTCCACCGTGTTGCAGGATGCGAAGGTGAGCAGTGTCAGAACAACGAAGGTGATACTGGTTCTCATGGTCGTCTCCTTGATACGTCTTCGACGGGGGCGCTCTTGACGGCACCCCGCATTGTGGGCGAGGTTTTTTCCTTCGTAAAGAGGTGAGCCCGCAATGATTTGATTTCATTCATTATATTTTCCCAATCTTGTTCATTAAAACATTAAATGCGATCAGACTAACAAATCCGCCAACAATTAGTTGGATCAAATGGAACCACAATCCAATCACAGTAAATATCACAAACACGATAAGAAGAATTATTGACACCGTTTTTAATACACTATTGCATGCGTTCAACCAATTGAGTTCAATCGTGACAATGTCTTGAATGAATGAGTAAGTATATTCGACCGGTGGCATGAACCGCCAATTAAATATTTCCATCACGCATCCGATAATGATAATGCATGCATTATGTGTCCATACACCATATGCTATTAACGGATAAATGAATATTCTAACGAATATCCCAAATGGATTCTTGTGACGTTTAATTATTTCAGAGTCTTTCGAAATCATTTTCTGACATCGCCAAGCGTTCTAACGGTAGGCGGCTCGCCGGCGCCGCATTCGGATTAATCCCGTTTTTATTCTGACTCGGACGAACAGGATAGGCGTCCAATCAATCAATCAATCAATCAATCAATCAATCAATCAATCAATAAATGCTTTCCTGCCTCATTCGGTCAGAGCCGGGGAGTATTCGTCCGGCATTGATGCGCCGCGTGCATCACCCCTCGTGTATGCGGATATTTCACCAATTAAAGAAGTTCGGCGCTAAGGGTTTGATCTGATAGCAGCGTTAGCACTGTCTTTGACTATCACATAATATGTCTCGGTGCCTTTGATTCCTGCAATCGTACCTCCTATCGCTCCTCCTAAAACAACACCCCCGGCAATAAACGCTGATTGAACTGCATGTCCACCCGAACTATCATCGCTATTAACTGATACCAATATCCCCATTACTGTTGAACCAATGGCTACCCCTGAGAAAAAGCCACTGATTGCCCCCATGGTATGATGAAAAATTCGTACGGCTTTGATATCAGGCGTTGCGACTTGCATCGACTTGCCTGTTTCAGTAACAATAAATTGTGTCGAATCATCGGTCGCAACAACATTCGTCGCATCGCACATGAATCCAGACTCAAACAATAACGTGACCTCTTCGTCAGCCACAGCTTTGTTCAATTTGTCGGGTGTTGTAATAATCCTTGTCGTCGAACAGCCCATGAACTGAAGTATCAGTAACGATAATAGTAGTGTTTTATGCATTTTCATAATCATCTATGCGCCCGAACAGATTGCGGCTACGTTGCCCCGCAACCTGCCCGCCCTCTTTTTGGCGGGCGTTGTACAGCGCAGGAAACTGTTGTTTGAATGTCAATGAGCTTTCTTGTCCTCAGTTGAAAGTTGACGACACAACACTCAAGTTTCAGAGCGCCTGCCTGCCGGCAGGCAGGCAAGCGGTTGCGGGGTCAGTTGTGAGCCGCCGGTGAGATGCAACGCATTCAAAATGGGTCATACATCACGCCAATCAATAATGATCCCCAGTCTGGAGCAATAGCATTAGGCTTGACACCGATCATTCCTCGTGAGTACAAAGAATATGTCTCCGACAAGTTCCATTGTACATATATCGGCGTAATGGTAATTGCTGATATATAATAGCTGCTAATAGACTTGCCGAGGCTAATCGATATGTTCTCATATTGCCCGAATCCCAACCCACCGTATGCCTGGATGGCATTGGTACTATAGTACTTGTACAGTAATGAATAATTCAAGGGAATGAATCACTTTCTGGGTAAAGAAAAATAGCCTTAGTATACGGCTCAGGGAGGTTTGCCATGAGCCTGTATACGTATCGACACGCCATAGCCAATGAACGAGTCTGTTACTGGATGTTACAT
>WBUG01000055.1 GCA_008933835.1 Bacteroidota bacterium
CGAACCATCATATTGGTTCTCATCAGCGTCGCGCTCTTTCTGCTCAAGCGGCAGTATACCGGACCGTTCGCCGAGCTGGTGCAATGCTACTGGGGCAACCTGATCGTCTCGTTCGCCGTCTATTTCAACACCGCAATGCTCCCCTTCCCCGGTAAGGACCGCCGCCTCCCCGCAGCATTTCTCGCCTTTACCGCCGTTCAGCTCTTCGAAGCGACCGACGGCTTCGGCTTCATGTCCAACACCTACGACCCCCTCGACTACCTCGCCAATACCATCGGCATCACCCTCGCACTCCTCCTCGATACACTCTTCATCTCAAAGCAGACCACACGCACCCGATAAAGCAGCAATAATTCATCATTTCACTCTCTCACGAATCACAAAATCACCAAATCTCCAAATCACACAATTCTCTATTTCCCCCCATGTTCATTGTCCATTGATATTTGATTCCCCCTCTTTTTGGTCATTGAAAATTGATGATTGTTCATTGCCCCTCCTCTCCCCAATCATCAAATCTTCCAATCAACAATTCCCACAATTTCTCTGCTTTCTCCCCCATGTTCATTGTTCATTGATATTTGGTTTCCCCTCATTATGGTCATTGATAATTGTTCATTGTTCATTGATAGTTGTTCCCCCCTCATTTTGCTCATTGATAATTGATGATTGTTCATTGTTTCCCGCGCTTTTCAAGATTCGCTTGACATTAGCGGACAACCCCCTTTTTATCTTGATTCTGTTCGTGAAAAGAGGGAGCTTTAGTGTTTAGATTTGATGATGATTATTTAAGAATATTTCATAATCGCAGTAATACGTTCACTAATCTGCAACACTGATTCACAACCTTTGAAACTCACTGATTTCCAAAAAAGGGCCATCTCACACACCGGCCGCAACCTCCAGCTCATCGCCTGCGCCGGCTCCGGCAAGACCGAAGTCGTCGCGCGTAGGGTGGTTCATCTGCTCACGCCAGGCCGCGCGGACTCGGTTTTGCCGCGTAACATTGTGGCATTTACCTTTACGGATAAAGCCGCAGCCGAGCTGAAGGAGCGTATAGTCACGCGCACCCGCGAGGCGCTAGGAGATATTCCTGGGCTGGCCGAAATGTTCGTCGGCACGATTCATGCGTTCTGCCTCGAGCTGCTGAAGAGTGAAGCGCCGAAGTATCTCAAGTTCGAGGTCTTGAACGAGGTTCAGCAATCCCTGTTCGTGGATCGACACAGCAAGCAGAGCGGACTCACGAATTGCACCGACCTGAAAGGAACTGCCCTCAAACGCTTCCGGGACACGAAGCACTATATCGACGCGCTGTCGATCTTACGCGAAGCGGATCTTGAGACCGCAAATCTCAAAGAGTGCTCAGTTCGCAACGGTCTCGAGGCGTACCGGAGGTTGCTAGATGAACGTTGCTACCTCGATTATTCGTCCATCCTCGAGACGGCCGTCGAGGTCCTGACGAACGAAGAAGGTCTTCGCGCGAGGCTTGCTGAGCGCGTGAAGTACGTCATCGTCGACGAATACCAGGATGTGAACCCGATCCAAGAAGCGATAGTCTGGTGGCTGCACGAATTAGGTTCGCGTATCTGCGTGGTCGGCGATGACGATCAGACGATCTACCAGTGGCGGGGCAGCGACGTCCAGAACATCCTGACCTTCGCGACCCGCTACCCCGAGGTCGATCAAATCCCGATCGAGGATAACTTCCGATCGAGCGATGGGATCGTTGAGACGGCGAGGCCGTTCATCGAGCAGAACGCCTCGCGGCTGGCGAAGGCGATGAAGCAAACGGGCGCACAGATTCATGAGGCTGGCGACATCGTTGCGCTTTCGTTCGCGACACCGGCCGCAGAGGCACAACATATCGTCACCACGGTGCAGTCATTGCGCGGCGTGGCATTCGCGGAAGACGGTAAGGAGCGCGGTCTCTCGTGGTCGGACATGGCAGTGTTGCTGCGCAGCGTGAAGGCGAATGCCGAGCCGATCACCGACGCCCTGCGCACGGCCGGCGTCCCATTCGTCGTCACCGGCATGACGAACTTGTTCGGCACGGCCGAAGCCGAAGCTGCTCGCCAGCTCTTCTATTTCATTGGCGACCATGACACCAACGAGGAGGCAGTCGAGCGGGCGTGGAACACGGCTAACCTCGGGCTCGATCTCGCTGCACTGGGCGCGGCAATTGATAGCGCCTCGGCGGCGAAGGCCGCACTGACAGACCCAGAACAGAAGCGCTGGGGACAGTACTCCATCCAACGAGTCTTCCTCAACTTCCTCGACCAAGCTGGTGTGCGCGAAGAGCGCGTGCCGAACGGGCGTGGAGAAGTCGTGTTCTACAACCTCGGCAAATTCAGCCAACTCATCTCCGACTTCGAGACAATCCACTACCATTCGAAACCTGCGGATAAGTACGCCTCGTTCGCCGACTTCCTGAAGTACCGCGTCGAGGAGGCCTACCCCGAGGGATGGCAGGACAACCAGTACGCCAACCCCGATGCGGTTCGTATCATGACCATTCACCAAGCCAAGGGAATGCAGTGGCCGGTAGTGTTTGTACCCTCACTGCTCAAGAACCGATTCCCAGCAAAGAAGCCAGGCGGCCGCAACGTCTGGCACCTCTTACCGCGCAACGGCATCAAGGGACAGCCACGCTTCGAAGGAACCATCGAGGACGAACGCCGTCTCTTCTACGTTGCCATGACACGAAGCCAGAAGTTCCTACACCTCACCTGGGCGCCGGTGCAGGGGAATCAGCTATTCCAGAAAGGCTCGCAGTTCTGGGATGATATCCTCGTCTCAAAGTACGTTAAGAGAAAGGCGCCCAACTACAATACACTAAAGCGACTCTCACCGACACCGCGCGCAGGTGTGGCTAACGTCGTCTTCTCTTTTTCGGACCTCAAGTACTTCTTTGAGTGCCCCTACCTGTTCAAGTTACGGGTGCTCTATGGTTTCAACGCACCCATCCACGAAGCTCTGGGCTACGGCAAGTCCCTGCATGATGCACTTGCCGAGGTGCATTCACGCGCGATTCGGGGCGATGTGGCCGACACCACCGAGATGCCAACCCTCGTCGAGACCCACCTGCACACACCCTATGCTTATCCGGCGCTGCGTCAGCAGCTCGCGGCCACTGCCGAGAAGGTGCTGCGCGACTACGTAGTCGACAATGCCGCGCTCTTCGACAAGATCGAATTTGCGGAGAAGCAAATCGAGATCAACCTTAACGATGGCGTGAGCGTGGTCGGTCGCATCGACCTAGTGCGACGGATCGACACCGGCGAGACGACCATCGTGGACCTCAAGTCCACCGACCGTGCGCAGACCGAGGATGTCACCGAGACACAACTCCACGTCTATGCACTCGGCTACCAAGACCTTACTGGTCGACGCCCGGACTATGTGGAAATTTACGAGCTAGACGAGCGCAAGCGCAAACCACGATCGGTGGATGATGACTTCCTCGAGGAAGTAAAAACCCGGACTCGCGACGCAGCGACGATGTTGCGCACAGGAACGCTTCTAGCCGCTCCCACCGCCAGAAAGTGCACGAGTTGCGACTACCGAGGTATGTGTACGGCCGGCCGTGCCGCCGCCCAAACGAAATCATAAGGAGCATGTGCGATATGGCCAGAGCCCACATTAAGCCCAAAACTGAAACGAAGGTCACCCGTTACACTTACGACGAGATCAAAGAGCCGCGCACGCCCGAGACCGGCCACACGCCGCTGCTGCCGGCGGAGGAGCAGGTCGTCACGCTGCCGATGGACAACGGCTGGAGCAAGGCCATCCAGGTGGGCAAGCTGCCCGATGGCGACGAGCGCCCCGTGGTGGTGGACATGGACCCGGCGGCCGACCCTGTTCTCTTCTGGGCAGGCAAGCGCAACCGGCGCCACGTGCCGGTACTTCCGCTCCAAAGGAACGAGATCGTCTCGGAGTCGCGCATCGCGCAGATCATCGAACGGGCGCGCCGGGCTGCCGAAGAGAGGTCGGGTGCGGCGCGCCAGGGGCACCTTTTCGCTGATCTCGAAAAGACACTGCGCGAGAGCGACCGGGGGAAGCGCGTCGAATTCTACACCCACGAGGAGGGCTGGAAGAACAAGCTCATATGCGGCGACTCGTTGCACGTGATGGAGTCGCTGCTCCACTACGAGAATCTGCGCGGCAAGGTGCAGATGATTTACATCGACCCTCCCTATGGCATTAAGTACAACTCGAACTTCCAGCAGAGGGTGGATTCAACAAAGAATGATGAGAAGGACCAAGCTGATGATGTGCTAACGATAAAGGCATTTCGTGATACCTGGGCTCTGGGAATTCACTCATATCTGTCGTATCTAGAGGAGAGGCTTTACCTGTGCCGGGAGCTTTTAGCGGAGACAGGTTCGATTTTCGTCCAGATGGGAGACGAGAATTCACACCTTACTAGGAATCTGCTGGACGAAGTCTTTAGTGCCGACCAATTCGTCGCAGAGGTGGTTTTCCACAAGACCTCGGGTAAAGGCGGCTCGGGCCTCGATGCGGTTTTCGACCGCCTGCTTTGGTACGCAAAGGACAAGACAACACTGAAGTACCGTCAGCTCTACATGCCACGACCGCAACACACACTTCAGGAACAGTACACACTTGTCGAACTCCCCGACGGTTCCGTTCGCAGGATCACGGAGGAAGAAAAAGCCGGTATCACAAATCTTCCTTTCAGCGCGCGCCGGTTCATGCCGGGCGACCTGTCATCGCAGGATGAAAATGCGAGCGGCTGCCAGCAGTTCAAAGTTGGTGGAAAAACTTATAAAGTGCCTGCCGGCCGACATTGGCCCCCTGAGGCTGCCGTTAAAAGGCTGCATCAGCGAGACCGTCTGCTCGGAATTGGTGAGACGCTTCGGTATAAGCGATACGCTGACGATTTTCCACTTGCGCAGTACACGAACATATGGGATGACACTGTTATTAGCGGGTTCGCATCGGCGAAACTATATGCTGTACAGACCTCGCCAAAGGTCATCGAGCGTTGTATCGCTATGACCACTGATCCCGGTGATATTTGCTTCGACCCCACATGCGGCTCAGGCACAACTGCATTCTCTGCAGAACGTCTCGGACGCCGCTGGATAACTTGCGACACTTCTCGCGTCGCCATTAACGTCGCGCGCCAGCGGCTCATCTCCTGCACTTTCGAGCACTACAAGACTCGTAATGGCAAGATCTCCGGCAACTTCCTCTACAAGACAGTCAATCGCGTAACGCTGAAAAGCCTCGCCTATGACCTTGAGCCCGAGAAGGTCGAGCTGGTAGACCAGCCCGTGGTAGATAAGGACGCTATCAGGGTCTGCGGCCCCTTGGAAGTCATGTCCTTAGGCCGGTATTCCGTCGAAGACTGGAAGGGCTACGTCGTCCGTGAGCCGGGGATTGGTGAGGCGGCGATGCTCGAGAACTACATCGAGGTGATCTGCCGCCTCTACCGCAAGAATGCGGCGATCCAGGGCGCGACAGGCTTGGTGCACGCGGTGGCGGAGAACGAGAAGCAGAAGATTGCGATCTCGGTCGGGCCGCTATCGGGCCGCGTCACCGCCAAGCAGATCAACGATGCAGTCCAGGACGCACTTTCCTCAGGCATCCTCGATGTGCACGTACTCGGCTGGGCGTTCGAGGCCAACGTCGGCGAGGTGAAGTCGGCGCTCGAGAAGCGCGGCAAGGTCAAGGTGGAGCTGATCATGATCCGTCCGGACACGCTGGCCGAGGGTCTCAAGGCCACGCAGCCGGAAATGCTCTTCTCGCCGCTCGCGTTGCCGGACATCAAAGTGGACGCTATTACAAACGGCAAGGTTAAGCAGATTCGAGTCAGTCTCGAGGGTGTGGCCCTATTCGACCGGAAGAACCGCACGACCGCGTGGAAGCCAGCGGATTCTGGTTATGTATCGGCCTGGTACCTCGACGAGGACTACGACGGCGACTGCTTCGTGGATTGCCAGATGTTCTTCGATTTCAAGAAGACGCCCAACATCAAGGCCACGCTCAAGGCCGAGGTTGACCCCTCGGAGTTCACGCTCAAGCTAACCTCGGAGCCCTTCCCGGTGCGCGGATACAAGCGTGTCGCCGTGAAGGTCGTGGACGTGTACGGTAATGAGTCGGTCGTCGTGAGAGACTTAGCATAGTGGAGCAGAACCATGGCCTACGTTGTTGACCGTGTCGTCATCTGCGACGCCTTCCGCGAGCCGGTCGCGCACTACGAGCTGCTGCCCGGCGGGCGCTCGAAACGCGTGGCGACGCGGCGGCCGTCGATGCGCTTTCTTGCGTCCGCCCGGGACACGAAGGGCGGAATCACCGGCGTCGTGGGCCGGGAGGCTGGGTTGTTCGATGATCTCTCTGCCTCCGCAGCCGAGAAGAACGAGTTCGTTAACCAGATGCGCGATGAAGTGCGCGCCTGGCGCGAGGCCGGCTGGCCGGGTACGGCGGTGGTCACGCGGCGGTTGCTCGAGTGGTGGTTCGAACGCGACGAGGAGCGCCGCGCCGTGGGCAAACGCTTCTTCTTCTGCCAGCAGGAGGCGGTTGAAACGGTCGTCTACCTCTACGAGGTGCAGAACCGCCGCAAGATGCCGGAGACCGCCGACCTACTTCGCTACGCGCTCAAGCTTGCCACCGGCACCGGCAAGACGGTGGTGATGGCGCTCTTCGTCACCTGGGCCACGCTACACAAGCGCAAGGTGAGCGGCTCGTCGCTGTCGACGAACTTCCTGGTGCTGGTGCCGAACCTTACGGTGCGCGACCGCGTCAGCGGGCAGCCGCGCGGCGACGGGCTGGACCCGGCGGGCGAGCACAACCTGTACGATGCTTTCGAGATGGTGCCGCCCGAGTACCGGGAAGAGTTCCATCCAAATGTGTTGGTGCGCAACTGGCAGGGCATTCCGCTCGACAACAAGCGCGAGGACTGGATCAGCGAGGGCGAGGTTCCCCTGGAGGAAGGGCGTTTTATTCCCCAGGCGGTGTTGCGGGCGATGCAGCGTCGCGCGAAGCAAGATCGGAACGCACCGATCCGGCGCCTGCTCGGCGGCTGTCGCGATCTCGTAGTGATCAATGACGAAGCACATCACGTGTACGGCGAAAAGCGCGGGAAGAAAGGTGAGGATGCTGAGTTCATCAAGTGGAGCAAGATTCTCGAGCGCATCGGTAAAGCAGCGCGGTTGAGTCTCGTGCTTGACCTATCAGCAACACCCTGGTATGGTTCCGGCTCGCCCAAGCCTGAGGGGACGCTCTTCGAATGGCTGGTGTCGGACTTCTCGGTTTACGATGCCTTCGAATCAGGGCTGGTGAAGGTCGTGCGCCTGCCAGATCCAGACGAACATGGGCGTGTATACCTCGATCTCTGGGACCTCGTGAAGGGGGCCAAGACCAAAGAGGAGTATCTGCGTGCCTGCAAGGGGGCGATTGCGAGCATCTACTCGTCATGGAAGAAAGATTACGATGAATGGTCGAGCACCTTCGAGACGATGCGACCTGGTCCAGCGCCGGTGCTACTTTGCGTTACCAGCGACGCAACACGCGCCGGTTGGGTGTTCGAGCACCTAACGCGTGAATACGAGTTGCTACGCAACTCCGACGATGATGACCGCTCGCGCTGGGTGACGATACAAATCGACTCGAAGGTATTCGACGCCGACAAGGGCCAGGAGGCGGTGATTCGCGAGATGGTGAACACTGTGGGTTCAAAGGGGAAAGCCGGCGAGGGCGTGCGTGCGATTGTCAGCGTCAATATGCTCTCAGAAGGTTGGGATGTGAAGAGCGTGACGCATATCCTTGGACTACGAGCCTTCGGCTCGCCTCTACTCACCGAGCAAATCATCGGCCGCGGCCTTCGCCGCACGAACTATGACGTGTTAAACCAATCGCTCGCAGAGCGGCCCGAGGGGAGCGAGGAGACAGTGGACGCCTTCGGCATCCCATTCGTTGGTTTCCCCGTCGAGAAACGCAAACGCCCGAAAACTGGTGAGTGGGGACAGAAACCGGTCTGGATCGAGCCAGACCCGAAGAAGTCGAAGTTCCATGTACGGGTACCAAACGTGCGCTCGTGGGCGGTGGGGGTGACTGAGTCGCTCGCGGATCTTATCCGGGTAGAGGATCTGCCGCAGATCAGGATCAACCCGAAGGATACACCGCCCGACGTTCACGTGCGACCCGTCGTGGGTGGCGCGCCCGAGGCGGTGATGACGCTCGAGGAGGTGCGCAAGGAGTGGCCGGTGCTGCGCACTGCGTTCCTGATGGCAGAGGAGCTGTACCAGGAGACGAACCCCGGCTCCGCTGGCGAACTCGGGATAGGACCGACCTTCGACGAGTTGCTCGATGTCTCGCGGCAGTTCCTTGACTCGCGCGTTGTCCCGCTCGAGTCAGGCGGTCTCAAGAGCGACACGCGCGATGTCGGCATCTACTATTGGCGTCGACAGGCGCTCGATGCGCTCGACACGGCGATCCGGGGGGCTGGAGCAGCCGGTGTTCAGGCCGTGCCGATTCTTGGCAACCCCGAATGGCTGGACTCGGCGAATCTTCGCCGCTTCCAGTGGACCGGCATCGTCGCCGACGGCAAGCGTTGCCACACCACCAAGGTCCCCTGCCATACGGAACTCGAGAAACGGTTCGCAGACTTCTTGGACGGCGCGGCGGATGTGGTGCGCTACTTCAAGAACGAACGGCTGGGATTCTCGGTCACCTACTACGAGAACAACCGGCCACGTCAGTACTACCCCGACTTCATCATTGCCGCGCGTGACGCCAACGGCCGCGAGGTGATGTGGCTCGCCGAGACTAAAGGCGAGGTGCGTCCCAATACGGCGCTCAAGAGCGAGGCCGCGCGCCTGTGGTGCGAAAAGATGAGCGCCACAAAGCACGGCCAGTGGCGCTACCTGTTCGTACAGCAGAAAAAATTCGAGGTCGCTCTCACGTCAGGCGTACGCTCGCTTTCGGATCTCGCCGATGCGCTCATTCGTACAAGACCGGAACCACAGCTCCAACTCATTTCGGTCGAGGATGATCGAGCGAAGTCCAAAGCATTTAAGACACTGCTCCCGTTATACTCGCTTAAAGCAGCGGCAGGGTACTTTGCAAACGCCGAACCAGTCGAGCCCGAAGGGTGGGTGAATGCGGAAGGAATGGGCCGGCTCGATGATCGAATGTTCGTTTGCCGGGCAATCGGAAAATCGATGGAGCCTTATATATACAACGGCGATTATCTCGTATTCCGAGCGGATCCGTTTGGCACTCGGCAGGGCAAGATAGTCCTAGCACAGTATCGTGGCCCAGCAGATCCCGAGACTGGAGGTTCATTCACGGTAAAAAGATACTCGTCAGAGAAAGAAGCCGACCAGGAAGGCGGTTGGCGCCACACGAGGATTACTCTGTCGCCAACCAACCCCGATTTCATGCCAATCACCTTATCTGGGCAAGATGCGGATTTAGTAAAGATCGTCGCTGAATTTCTTACAGTGCTACGAGGTGCATGAGTATAACAGTCGAGATATTAAAAAGAACTGCTCGCAGGAGAAATTAAATCTCGCCGCGATTTTTCCATAGCATAAGGTAATAAGGAGCCTTTATGACTCTCACAATTATGGGCAATTTCAGTATCGTGGTAATGGACCTCTACCGCTGCTAGATCCGCTGTTCCTAAGGCAACCTCATACTACTCACCAAGCCGAATCGTCCCTTTTCTATTCTGATTGATTCGTTGAGTGAATTACTGATTAAGAATATTGATGGATTGCGAAATAAATTGCATATCTCTATCATTATCAATGGAGTGCTAATATGGCATTAATTGTGAATGAAAATGACCGAATAAAAACCGCACTTGCGTTGTATCAAGAGACGAACAATGAAATTACCCGATACCGTGATTATGAGTGGAAACTTCCAACATGGACTGCGGGATTGTTAATTTTTATTATCACAGGCGCAAACCAAATCGATTCATTGGATATCGATTGTGGGAAGGCTTACATTTTAAAGACTGTTCTCGCCGTGGTTGCTGTTGTGGCAACGGTTTTTTCTTGTTGGTATATATACTTTCTACATGAGAGATTAACAGCAAATCGGAAAATTAGAAGACTTTTATCAAACTTATTTGGTTATTCCGAGGTAGACAGTTTCGTTCAGGGAAAGAGCTTATTACCCGAAAAGTATAAAACAGAACAACCTAGTTTCCTGAATGGAATTACACATGTTGTAGCATCGTGGATCTTTGTCATATTGTCTTTGATCTACACATTACTAATAATATTTATTCGCTAATTGATGAATTCGTCTTTAGATAATTGAATCAAAATCTTCTTTGGAAATTGATAGATATTATGAAGGTACTTACCAGCATACTATCAAATTATTATTGAAGATGTATGAGCAGCATTTTCGTAAACATCGGCCTGAGTCTGGACGGATATATGGCGCCGGAGGGGATGGCGTTGGAGCATTGGTCCACGCCGGAATACAAGGAGTGGGGTGCCAAATGGGGGGCGTTGATGGGATGGGTGCTCAAGCTGCAGTACTTCCGCGAGAACCTGAAGTTCGGTCCGGGGGGCGAGACCGGTCCGGTGAACGACATGCTCCGTCACACCATGGAACGGAGCGGCGCCAGCATCATGGGGAAGCGGATGTTCGAACAGGGAGAGGTCTCCTGGCCCGAGGAGGCGCCGTTCCATACGCCGGTCTTCGTGCTCACCCACCAGAAGCGCGAACCGTGGGTCCGTCCCGGGGGAACGACCTTCTACTTCGTCAACGACGGTCCCGAGAGCGCCCTGGCGCAGGCGAAGCAGGCCGCCGGCGGCCGCGATGTGCGCATCTCCGGCGGCGCCGACGTCATCCGGCAGTACCTGACCATGGGGGTGGTGGACGAACTTGAGATCGCCCTGGCGCCGGTCCTCTTCGGCAGCGGACGGCGGCTCTTCGAGAACCTCAGCGGACCGCTGCCGCAATTCCGCATCGACCGCACATTGGACACCCCCTCGGCAACGCATCTGCGGTATGTCGCAGACCGGTGAGTGTCACCTCGCTGCCGGTGAACGAGGTGACACTCACCGGCCTTACAACAATAATATTCTGATATGCGAACATTCGAAACCCAACGTCCCCTTCCCTTCACAGCGGAACAGATCTTCAACGCTTTTCGGGACCCGGCGCTCCTCGCCCAGTGGTGGGGTCCCAAGGGCTTCACGAACACGTTCAACCGGTTCGAGTTCACTCCGGGCGGACGCTGGTCCTTCGTGATGCACGCTCCGGACGGGAAAGACTACCCGAACGAAAGCATCTTCAAGACGATCGAACCGCCCCGCATGCTCGTCATCCGGCATGATTGTCCCCCCTACTTCACCCTCACCGTCACCATCACGCCGGAGGGGGGCGGTTCCGTCATCGCGTGGCGGCAGGAGTTCGACAGCGAAGAGACCGCCCGGAACGTCGCCGCCATCGTCATCCCCGGTAACGAACAGAACCTGGACCGGCTCGAGGCGCTGCTGAGCAACCGTTGACCGGTGAGTAAACGGACGCACTGTGATTTGTGTTTTGTGATTTGTGATGTAATCAGCATCTTCCCTTACTATAAGATGCTGAACAATCCGCATCAGGGCAGCGCCGGCGGATTTTCAGCATGACGTATTCCCTATAACCGCGTCATGCTGAACGGTCTCCGTACTTGCTCTTGGACCGATTCAGCATCTTTCTGTACGAAAAGATGCTGAACAATCCGCATCAGGGCAGCGCCGGCGGATTTTCAGCATGACGCTTGATGTACGGTGCATGCCCCAAAGAACCACGTCATGCTGAATCCCGCTCTCTGACGGCTCTTGGCGGGAATTCAGCATCTTCTTACACGAATAGATGCTGAATAATCCGCATCAGGGCAGCGCCGGCGGATTTTCAGCATGACGCTTGATGTACGGTGCATGCCCCAAAGAACCACGTCATGCTGAATCCCGCTCTCTGACGGCTCTTGGCGGGAATTCAGCATCTTCTTACACGAATAGATGCTGAATAATCCGCATCAGGGCAGCGCCGGCGAATTTTCTGCATGACGCTTGATGTACGGTGCATGCCCCAAAGAACCACGTCATGCTGAATCCCGCTCTCTGACGGCTCGTGGCGGGAATTCAGCATCTTATCTTAGCGGTCGTTCCTCATCGATTCTCGCATCACTGTGTTTTGTGTTTTGTGATTTGTGAATTTCCTTTTCCCCATCCCGGAGCCCCCCCATGTCCCTCTCGCTCCTCGTCGCTCTCGTCATCTTGATGGAACTCATCCGCTACTCCCGGCGGCGTATCATGAACACGTTGCGGTATCACGATTCGCTGTCGCCCGGCTCGGCCAAGACCCTCGCGGAGCTGGGGATCCGCAACACGTTCGCCGTTTCGACGCTCCTGCTGAGCGGCGTCGTGAAAAAAGAGGGTCCTGACCGGTATTTCCTCGATTCCGACCGTTTACGGAAACTCGAAGGGTGGCAATTGATGTTCTTATATGTGATATTTACGATAGCGGTCGTCTTTCTTCTCGTCGTCTGGGCGAAGCTCCTTCTGTCGCCGTGACGGCACCGCTCCACCAACACCGTATGAGACCATCATGAAACGCGACGAAGTGAACTCACTGCTCGACCGGATCCGGAAGCATGAAGGCCCGCGCCACCCCGGCTTCGTGAGCTGCGAACTGCGCTCGCTGGAACCGGCGGTCCTCGCCTACACCTTCGACTCCCCCAAACACGCCGCGGCGTTCGTCCAGTACCAGCAGAAGCAGGGGGACAAATTGCGGCACGAACACGACACCTCCAACGAATCGGTGGTGCTGGAATACCGGTAGCGCTTCCGGTCCGACTCTGATGCCTGAACCCCGCTCTCTGAAAAGAGGCGGGGTTTTTTATTTCAACTGTGGTCAGGCGAACATATCGCGATCGGAACTACAAAAACGGAACCACGGAGAACGCGGAAGCGGCGCAGAGAACGCCAAGGAACCTGTGATTTGTTTCCCGCAGATCTCGCAGATGTACGCAGTTACGATCCCTGTCTGATGATATCATCTGCGGTGTTTTCTGCGATATCTGCGTCATCTGCGGGAGACATTTTCCGGAACCACGGAGAACGCGGAGGCGGCGCAGAGGACGCAAAGGAATCTGCGATATTATTTCCCGCAGATCTCGCAGATGTTCGCAGATACGATCCCTGTCTGATGATATCATCTGCGATGTTTTCTGCGATATCCGCGTCATCTGCGGGAGACATTTTCCGGAACCACGGAGAACGCGGAGGCGGCGCAGAAGAGGTAAAGGAACCTGCGATTTTGTTTCCCGTAGATTTCGCAGATGTACGCAGATACGATTCTAGTCTGATGAGATCATCTGCGCTGTTTTCTGCGATATCTGCGTCATCTGCGGGAGACATCTTCCGGAACCACGGAGAACGCGGAGGCGGCGCAGAGGAGGCAAACGAACCTGCGATTTTGTTTCCCGCAGATTTCGCAGATGTGCGCAGATGCAATTCCTGTCTGATGAGATCATCTGCGGTGTTATCTGCGATATCTGCGTCATCTGCGGGAGACATTTTCCGGAACCACGGAGAACGCGGAGGCGGCGCAGAGGACGCAAAGGAACCTGTGATTTGTTTCCCGCAGATTTCGCAGATGTACGCAGATACGATTCTTGTCTGATGAGATCATCTGCGGTGTTTTCTGCGATATCTGCGTCATCTGCGGGAGACATTTTCTGTTCTTGCAGCGATGCGCTCGCATTGCAGGGCCAACAGTGACCAAGCGAGCACATCGCGCATGTAACCGCGTCTTACGCCGGTACTGGAGATCCGGGTTTCTCACGTTCAAAGTGCATAGGCCGGAACTGGAGTTCCGCACTTCTCTTGCTCAACGTGCATAGGCCGGAACTGGAGTTCCGGCTTACATCTTTTTCCCGCCTTGACCTTCCCCCCATTCCTCCCTACATTGAACCACTTCCCCGTCACCTCCGCACACTCTAAAGGAAGCCCATCGTGAGAATTTCTCTCCTTCTCTCCTTCGTCGCCGTCACCGGACTCTTCGCACAGACCACCGATTCGCTCTTTCTCCGGGTCATCCTCCCCGGCAGCGACACCAACCGCGTGTTCGGTCCGCGGCACCGCATCGCCGCCAGCACGCTGCCGACCGCCAAAGCGTTCATCAACGGGAAAGAGGTGAAGGTCTACCCCACCGGCGCGTTCGTCGGGATGATGACCGACATGCCGGTCGGCGATACGCCGCTCCGCATCGTCGTGCGCGCCGCCAACGGCGATTCGCTCGCGAAGGAGTTCGTCTTCCGCCGTCCGGAGGGGATGAAGAGCTCCCCGCGGGACGAGATCGTCATCGACGAAGCGGTGCTCCGGCCGGGACAGGACCTCTGGCTCACCGCGGGGGAACCGCTCACCGTCCGGATGAAGGGAACGCCGGGGGAAGAGCCGCTCTTCGACATCGACGGGGTCGTCTCCGGCGTGCCGATGCGCGAACTCCCTCCCTCCCAGACCGGCGGCATCGAGGGGATCTACGTGGGACGCTACGTTCCGGACGATGACGACGCGTGCGGTCCCACCGCCGTCCGCTTCCGCATCCGGAAGAACTTCTTCAGCAGCGTCACGGCGTACTCCAAGGGACTCGTCTCCATCATCCGCGATTCGCTCCCCCGCGTGGCGGAGATGACCGGAAAACGGCCGTTCCTGAATGCGGGGCTCGGCTCGGACCGGCTCGGCGGCGCGAAGCTCGGCTTCTGCTCCCCCGGCACCCGCGTGGTGGTGACAGGCAAAGTGGGCGACCAGTACCGCGTCCGCCTCGGTGAAACGATGGAAGCGTGGCTGCCGGAGGAGTACGCGAAACTGCTCCCTCCCGAAACGCCGCTGCCCGAGGCGCTCACCTCCTCCATCTCCATCACCGGCAACGACACGGCGGATTTCGTCTCGCTCTCCATCTCGGACAAGGTGCCGTACCTGAGCGAACAGCAGATCTCCCCCGCGGCGCTGGTGGTGAACATCTACAACGCCACCTCCAACACCAACTGGGTGACCCACCAGCTCACCGCGAAGAACATCGAGCATGTGAAGTGGACGCAGGTGGCGGCGCAGCAGTACCAGCTCACCATCATGCTCCGGGACCAGCAGCATTGGGGACATGACGTGCAGTACGTCGGCGGCTCGCTCCGCATCGTCCTGAAGCGTGCGCCGAACGTGACCGACCCGGCCTCCCCCCTGCGCGGCGTCAAGATCGCGGTGGACGCCGGACACGGCGGGGACAACAACGGCGCGCTCGGTTCCACCGGCGCGAAGGAGAAGGATGTGAACTTCGCGGTGGCCTCCCTGCTCAACGCCGCCCTGCAGGCGAAGGGAGCCGTCACGACGATGGTGCGGGACACGGACGTGAACATGTCCATGACCGACCGGGCGGACAAACTGTTCGCGTTCAATCCCTCCATCCTCGTCTCGGTCCATTCCAACTCCACCGGCGAGGGGTCCGACGCGGAGAACATCAAGGGGACCGGCATCTACTATCGCTACACCGGTTTCAAGCCCATTTCGGACATCCTCTATAAGAAGATGCTCGAGGTCGGATTCGAACCGACCGGCGTCACCGGCAGCTTCAACTTCTCGCTCAACGGACCGACGCAGATGGTGAACGTGCTCGTCGAGACGGCGTTCATGTCCAACCCCGAAGACGAGATGAAGCTCATCGAGCCGGCGTACCAGAAACGCATCGCGGACAAGATCGCCGACGGGGTGGAAGAGTTCGTGAAACTCAAAGCGGTGAAATAGCTCCGCCGCCTCGTCGGCAGAACGGAGCCGGCCGATGCCTTTGCCGGTGTTCAGAACACCGTTTCGTTCTCCATGAATGTGGAGCGCATCACGGCCCGATGACAATCCTTCATTTTTTATTTTTTATTTTTTAATTGTTCTGTATGTCTTCCTTATCATTATCCGGTTCCTCCCTCACCATTCCCGCGCTGTACGCCGCCGCCAACGACCCGGCCGCGGTCATCGCGCTCGCCCCCTCCGCTGTGAAGGCGATGAAGCGGTCACGACGGCTGGTCGAAGAGTGGCTGGAACGGGACGAGGTCATCTACGGCGTCACCACCGGGTTCGGTGAGTTCGCGAACGTGCGCATCCCGTTCGACAAGATCGAGCTGCTGCAGTCCAACCTCATCAAGAGCCACGCCGCCGGGGCGGGCGATCCGCTGCCGCCGGACGTGGTCCGGGCGATGATGGTGCTGCGGGTGAACGCGCTGGCGAAAGGGTTCTCCGGCATCCGGCCCGAAACGGTGCAGTTCATCGTCCGGTTCTTCAACGCCGGGTTCGTGCCGGTGGTGCCGAGCAAGGGCTCCGTCGGCTCCAGCGGCGACCTAGTGCAGCTGGCGCACCTGGTGCTGACGATGATGGGATACGGGCAGGTGACCGACCGGACCGGCAAGCTCCTCTCCAGCCGTGCGGCGCTGAAACGGGCCCGGCTCGCCCCGCTGCGCCTCACCGCCAAGGAGGGTCTGGCGCTCATCAACGGCACGCAGATGATGACCGCGTACGCGGCGCTCATCATCCACGAGGGATTGCAGCTGATGAAGACGGCGGACATCGCCTGCGCGCTGAGCGTGGAGGCGCTGAAGGGGACCGACACCGCGTTCGACGAGCGCATCCACCGGCTGCGGCCGTACCCCGGGCAGCTCGCCTCCGCGCGGAACCTCCGCCGGCTCATGAAGGGCAGCGAGATACGGGAATCGCACCGGCACAACGACGACCGGGTGCAGGACGCCTATTCGCTCCGCTGCGCGCCGCAGGTGCACGGTGCCTCGCGCGACGCGCTGACGTACGTGGCGGACAAGGTCACCGTCGAGATCAACTCCGCCAACGACAATCCCCTCATCTTCCCCGACGAGAAGGAGCATCTGGAGGGGGGCAACTTCCACGGCCAGCCGATGGCGCTCGCCATGGACTTCGCCGGTATCGCCCTGGCGGAACTGGCGAACATCTCCGAACGCCGGACGGAACGGATGGTGAACGGCGCGCTGAGCCGTCTCCCCCGCTTCCTCACGAAGAACGGCGGCCTCAACTCCGGACTCATGATCGCGCAGTACACCGCCGCGTCGCTCGTCTCCGAGAACAAGGTGCTGGCCCATCCCGCCAGCGTCGACTCCATCCCCACCTCCGCCAACCAGGAGGACCATAACTCCATGGGCTCCATCGCCGCGCAGAAATGCCGGCGCATCCTCCGCAACGCGCAGACGGTGCTCGCCATCGAACTGATGACCGCCGCGCAGGGGGTGGACTTCCATGCGCCGCTGCGCTGCGGCACCGGGACCGGCGCCGCGTACCGCGCCGTCCGCGCCGTGGTGCCGTTCCTGGACCACGACCGCATCCTGCACGACGACATCCGCGCCGTGAACCGCATCGTCCGCAGCGGCGGCGTGCTGCGCACGGTGGAGCGAGCGGCGGGCCGGCTCGCGTGATGCCGGTGCGGACAGGGACGCGGTGAACCTGCTCGGCACACGCCGCGGCCGCATCGCGCTCTTCACGCTGCTCTACGCCAGCGAAGGGGCCCCCATCGGATTCATCTGGTGGATGCTCCCGGTCCATCTCCGCACCTCCGGTCACCCGGTCGAACAGATCACCGCGCTCACCGCACTGCTCGTCCTTCCGTGGAGCCTCAAGTTCCTCTGGGCGCCGGCGGTCGACCTGCTCCGCACCCGCCGCTGGACGCTCCGGTCCTGGATCATCGCCGCGCAGAGCGTGATGGCCCTCTCGCTCCTCATGCTTCCCGCTGCGGCGGAGTCCGGCGCGCTCGCGCCGCTGCTCGCCGTGCTGCTGCTCCACACCGTCGCGGCCGCCACACAGGACGTCGCCATCGACGCGCTCTGCATCCGGAGCGCCCCTGCCGACGAACTGCCGGTGCTCAACGGCTGGATGCAGGCGGGAATGATGTCCGGCCGGGCGCTCTTCGGCGGAGGAAGCATCCTTCTCCTTTCCGGATCCGGTCTGTCGCTCGCCGCTCCGCTGCTCGCGCTCTTCATCCTCATCACCTCCTCTGCCGTGTGGTTCGCCCTCCCGGCCGGCTCCGGTGCGGAGGGGAGCGGCGCTTCCCTGCGGAGTCTGCTTTCGCATCTCTTCGCCCCGGAACACCGCACCGGAATTCTCTACGCCCTCCTCTTCGCGCTCACCGGCGGCGCCGCGTACGAAGGGGTCGGCG
>WBUG01000056.1 GCA_008933835.1 Bacteroidota bacterium
ACCGTGAAGCCGGAGTTCTTGAGCTTGAAGGAGACCAGGTGTTCGATGTTGGCGTCGTCTTCGACGATCAGGATTCGGCTCGGCATGGTCGATTGATCGGTCTCGGGCGGTGGGGCCGCACCGGCAACGTGCCGGAACGGTATCTAATTAAGTAGAGCGGGAGACGGGGATCGAACCCGCGACGTCAAGCTTGGGAAGCTTGCATTCTACCACTGAATTACTCCCGCGAGGAAACCATCAATAAAGACGAGGGATTAAAAAGGATTTCTCTCTTTTCTCCTCTTTGTGGAACATTAGTGGAACAACAATCACTAGTGTTTACACTAATATAATGTAGATAAAAAGGTGAAAAATACCAACATCTAAAATTTCAAATTTTCAGGCAAGAACTGCTGCAAACATCGTCATATAATTATTATTTGCAATCCAAGAGGCATATGTAAGAGATAGGCAGAAATAGACTAGGTATCTCCCAGCCGAGATTGGCGGATGTAACAAGTGTAATCACAATTCGGAGACTCGAAACCACACAAAGTAAGCACATTCTACGTTAATAGACAAAACTTGACTATGCAAATGCAATTACAGAGATTTACGCGATAAACGAATGTAAAACTAAACTCATTAGAACCTACGTTGTTCCGTAGCTCTCCACTTCTACAAATACACCTTTGCGCGGAATCATCAAATTTATAGGGTAACTCCAGAATTGGAAGAGGGGACCACAAAGCGTATTCAGGGACCTAAAGTATTGCCAAGAGTATACGGTAATTGTTGGCAATAGTACTTACGAGTTGGAGATTAAACCGTCATTACCCGACCAACAAGCAATTCATATCAAATACCATGAAAGATAAAAACCAAATAGAAAGAGGCGAAGAGAAGGGAGAACCATTATTTAAACCTTTGAGCCCCTCCCCCAAAAAGGATGATATAGAACATCATACCGAGAAAGTGAGCAGAAATCCATCCCAAAAGGAGAGCAAGCAAGTTTTACTTGGTCACGCAATTCAAATTGTTATTCTTTTTGTTACGATGATTAGTGTATTTTTGTATTACAAATTCACTGGTCAGCAAATAAGTCAATTTGAAAATTCTATTAAGTCTTCGGACGAGACAACAAGAAGATCCATCGCTATCGCCGAAAGTGCGCTTTCAATTAGCAAACAATCTGTGGCGGCACAGGAGAAAATGTCTAAAATAGGAATGCGCGGATATATTTCCACTTATGAGGTATTAGATTTCAGATTTTCCGTTGGAGAACAACCAAAAGTACTTATTCAAATCAAGAATGATGGTAAAACTCCGGCTCACAATATCGTTTCTAGCTCTATTGTAAAAACTGGAAGTGGGGTTTATCAAGAAGAGATTGATAAAATTAAAAAAACTTATACTGCGCATGGAATAACGCTAGGAGCAGGAAATTCTCACTCAATCCTAGCTGTGAACGAGTACGATTGGAGAGCTATAGATTCTCTTAATGTAAGCAACGGTAGACTGCAAATATACGTTTACGGGAAGATATGGTATCGAGACGTTTTTGGAGAAAATCATATCACAACGTACGCCCTTGGTTTCGATGTTGTAAAACAGTCTTTTTTTAGTTATCCATATTTTAATTCATCAAACTAACTCTTCGGCCCATAGTATGAACTACCTACAATCTATAACTTGTTCGCAGCTCAGGCCTCTTGTAAATACGTTGCTTAATAATGCGGAGGAAACATGAGAAGTTCACTTATCGCCGCCATAATATCTTTGTTTTTAATTGTGTCCTGCAAAGACACAATTAACGCTCCAGAGGCACAAGTAATAACCGTTAATAGCTCAACATCAAGGATTGATACGGTATATTTATTTGTTAAACCAAGCGATACTTTAAAGATTGAATCACAGATACTGTATCATCCAAGCGGTATTGCATATACCAATATTACCGTTACAAACATGAGCAACATTACGCTTGATACTGCTGGAGTTCTTGTTAAAAAGTATGTACAGAAACCGACCAACTCGGGTATTTATGATTCCCTTACCTCCACCTATAAGTATCTTGCCGTGTCCCTTAAAAGTGGTGAGAACATGCGAATAAATACCGTTATTCAATACAGTAGTGGGGAAATTGGCCGCATCGAGGCATATATACGAATGAATAAATAGCGATTTATATATGATCAATTTGACATCAAAGAGCGATGCGGTAATTGACAGGATAGTTGAGTCTTACGTCCCGTATTGCGATTCTCAATTCAAGATTGATTCGCTAAACGACAAGTATAGGGAATAAAAGAACGAGAAGATAAAACCGATAAACTTCAACGTTCTAATCTATCGCTTACTTAAATTATTTTAGTGTTTACATTGCTCGGCGCCATTGCAGCCGTTATATCCTTAGTTAAGTAGACAGTATAAGGTTATCAGCAATCCACTACTATGTTCCGCTTGTTTCCGCTTGAACCACTATCACAACGTATTCTATTTCTGCTCTCTTATGCCTTCCTTTAAAGTCAATTAATTTCGTTCGTTAAACATGACCGATAGAAAGAGAAAGGACCAGCCACCCGCAATTTATCTTGGATACTTCCCTCTATCGAGATCATCGCATAAAGTTGATATTCTATCTGCTTCATTATCTTTAGTCATAAATCGTAATCCAGTATGTCGCTTGCGTTTCAAGTATTGTTCATACCATTGACGAAATATTCTAATAGTGACTGGATTTGAAGAAAAATAAAGTGTGTCATTAACAATCCTTCGCGAAGCTCCCCAATACCTACCCACCCAACTATCAATTATCTCTCCGGTTATCTCATCGACATTCCCGCTATACTGCTTTTGTTCTTTCTTGGAAAGGTACTTTGTTGCATACCAAAGAGTAAATCCATTGGAATAAATACTCTTTAGATCGGTAGCCGCTTTCATCGCTTTCTCATCATCCAATTGTTTTGTAACAGAGAGCCACAGATACGTTAGATACTTGAACTTATTTAGTCCTTCAATATCGTTCTTAAACCTTTGCTGGATTTGTTTCCGTACATGAATCAACTGCCATTTACCGTCCGCATCATACTTGATTTCTTCAAACCATATATGGAAATGCACCGCTCCCCTCTTTTGAAACTCTAGCACCCACACATAGCCGACATCGGAGCCATTCGATTTCCTGAAGCGAGTAAGAAACGTATTGATATGTTTCTTTGATACTTTGCAATCTCTATGATTCTTCCGGTACGTCAGCGTAAAGAAGTATTTGAACCTCTCCGCATTATTGAGCAACAACCTTGCAAGTCTCCGCTGGGAATTATTTGAAAACGTACTGACCTCTCCCCGTTTCACCGTCCGAGAGGTCATGTTTCTTAATAAGCGATTCTCTACACGAATGAATACGGAACGTTTATTGACCTCTACCACCGAAGCCATCGAGCATCACCCTCCCGTTTTGCCTGAACCGCCAAAACGGGAAGAGACCCCAACGCACCAGTTTGAGATATGATAAATATTAACAAGCGAAGAAGCCGCTCAGACCGCATCGCGCAGCTCCCTCTTTGACTTCACTTCACCCCGAAACGCCCACGCATCCAAATCCGCTTTCTTGAAGAACATGATCTTGCCGCCCGGCTTGTAGTAGCGCAGTTCATTCTTATACGTCAGCTTGTAGAGGTGAGCTTTCTTTATGCCGAGATACTTCGATGCTTCATCCGCAGACATCGGCTTATCATTCACCGAACGCAACTGTATTTCGATATCATTCATCTTTGAAAGGAGTACAGCTATTTCGTTTTTCATGAAGGCATCCTTCACGACTTGGTACAGCGGAAAGGTCTAAGGTTATAAGTCAGGAAAAGGAAACGAAGAGAAACCAAAAAGAGGAAAGGACAACGAAGTAACAAAGGATGCCCGAAGAACTGAAGGAAAGCTCTTTTGTTGTTATGGATTAGTGGAATACATCATAGCCATAACAACAAAACGTAATGAAAATACCAACCTCGCCAGACCGATTCAATACCGATAATGCCCCACTCCAACATATCGAAACAAAAGAAACTAAGAGAAAGATAATTTTACAATTCAGGAAGCAAATCGACCGCCTGACGTTTCTTTTCATCAATCACCTTTGCGTATATCAAGGTAGTTTCCAAATGCCGATGACCGAGCAATTTGGAGACAGTATAAATATCTATTCCGTAGGAAAGAGACAGCGTGGCGAAGGTATGTCTTGCCCGATGGAAAGAAATGGACTTATTCAATCCCGCTCTCATTGCCCATCGTTTTAATGCCTTGTCAACGGACGATTGACGAGGCAGAGGAAACACCAAATCTGAATGCTGATGATCTACTGTTTCACCTTCACCGCCCAATGTTTTTTGCCCTTCCAGAATCCGCAATGCCTGACGAGAAAGGTATAATCTTTCTGACTGCTTGGTCTTTTGCTGTCTGAATGTAACGCACCCCCCTGAGATATCGTCCCAACGGAGCTTCACGACATCAGAATACCGTAAGCCGGAGAAACAGGAGAAAAGGAAGGCATTCTTAACATTCTTATTCGCGCATTGAGTATTGGAAAGACTCTGCACCTCTTCAAAAGTTAAGAATTTCGGAAGGCTATCGACCAATTTTATCCGCACATCATAGGCAGGATTGGTATTTATCATACCGTCCCGAATTGCCTTCGATAAACCCGATTTGACGATGGAAAGGTACTTCCAAGCACTATTCTGCGAGAAATGCTCCAACAGGTAATCCTTAAACCCTTCAATGACCGTTTTATCAAGTTCCGCAAAGTATAGCTCTCCCTTTACGTACGTCCGCAAATGCTGAACGACGTTCCGGTAATTCGCTTGGGTTTCTTTTCTGTTCTTTGAAGAACCGAGCTTTTCGAGGAAGGCGGTAAAGCTTTGTTTTTTCTTTGAGGGGGGAATAATGCCGTTCGCGCTGGACTGGATTTCCAGTTCACGCTTTGCTCTGATGATCTCTGCGAGGTTTGTTACTTCTCGATTGTGGAGCTTATCGCCGTTGAGGTACAGCCCAAGACTTTCAAATCGTCTTTTGCCGTAGTGATAAATGTCGAGGCGAAGTTCAACTTTACCACTGGGTAGTTTTCTTTTGCGCAGGGTGACGCTCATTGTGTTCTCTCTCTTTTTACTCTTAGCGTGGAACATTAGTGGCACAAAAACCGAGCAACAATGTTCCACCAAAGCCAAATAAAAGAAACGAAGTGATCCAAGATTGCCGTTTCCGGCGAAAAAGAGAGAACTTTGTTTTCCTATACTGTCAGATAGTTTCCTTTCTTTTGATTGAATGCGGTACCACTGAATTACTCCCGCAGTGCGTATCACTTTACAAAAGTACTATAAATTTCGGAATTTTCCACAAATATCTCTGGAAACTTTTATATTGTTTTCACAGTTATTTCACCGGATTCCCCCCTTTCATTAAATGAGGAGATGCCATGAAGCGATTCCTGTTGTTCGTTCTCGCCGCGGTGTTCATCACGAGCGTCACCGCCGCCCAGATCCCTCCCCAGCGCATGCTGCGCGTCAGTCCGTTCGCGACGGTGTCGCAGACGGTCGGCATGACGGAAATGACGGTCACGTATCACCGGCCCGGCGTCAAGGGACGTCCGATCTGGGGCGCGCTGGTGCCGTACGGCCAGGTATGGCGCGCCGGCGCGAACAATGCGACGGTGTTCAGTTTCTCCGACGACGTGACCATCAACGGCACGGCGCTGAAAGCGGGAAAATACTCCTTCTTCACCGTGCCGGGTGAGAAGGAATGGACCGTCATCTTCAACTCGCAGGCGGACCAGTGGGGAGCCTACAATTACGATTCCACCAAGAACGTGCTGAGCTTCACGGTGACGCCGGCCGCGGCGCCGCATGAAGAGTGGCTGTCGTACTCCTTCTCGGACCTGACCATCAACTCCGTGCTCGTCACGCTGCGATGGGAGAAACTGGCGGTGCCGTTCACCGTCACCACCGCCACCGAAGAGAACATGCGGAAGGCCGAATCGGGGCTCATGTCGCAGGCGGCGGGTCAGGCGTCGCTCTACGCGCGCTACGCGCTCGACACCAAAGGGGACCTGGACAAAGGGCTCGCGGCGGCGGAACGCGCCATCGCTCTCAATCCTTCGTTCGGCAACCTGGCGTTGAAGGCGCAGCTGCTGGCGGCGAAAGAGATGTTCGCGGAAGCGGTGAAGAGCGGCGAAGCGGCGATCGAGACCGGGAAGAAGGCCGGCGCGAACACCGCCGGAGTGGAGAAGATGGTGGCGGAATGGAAGACGAAGCTGCCGCCGGCGAAGGGGAAGAAGAAATAGCGAAGAGACCGGTGTACACCTGCACGGCCTCTTCCGTCCGAACGGACGGGAGAGGCCGTGACGTTTTCACCGCGGCAGGATGAGCGACGGCGTGAGGTTCGCGGTCGTGTAGAGGACTCCGCCGTCCACCGGATGGAGCTGGGGATTGACGTCCAGCGATGACGGAAAGCCGTACCGCTCGTCGTACACAACGACGAGCGAATCGGCGGACGAATGCCGGATGAGCCCGAAGAGGGAATCGACGCTCAAGTACCACCCGAGTTCCGGCCGCAGCACCGGCGCGCCGTCGGAGAGACGGACGGCGGAGAACAGTGTGTCCGAGCGGACGGTGAGCCGCACCCATTCCCCGCTGCCGAAGCAGAAACAGGAACGCATCTGTTCGATGGTATAATCGTGGATGCCGGCGGCCTTCCAACGCCCCTCCGCGTCGGACACCGGGTCCGTCGGCGTATCGTTGCAGGCGGCCAGCATCAGCACTGTCGTCAGCATGAGCCGTTTCATGGGTTCCCTCCTTTCCGGAACAGGACGATCCGGTTCGAGTTGGTGCCGTGCCGGTTGTTCCGCACCCCCCAGATGTTGGCGGTCTTCGTGAACCGTTGACGGTTGATCATCACCCCTTCGCAGACGAAGCCGGCGTTCCGTCCGAGCCGCACCACCTCCTCCTCCAGCCGCACCGTTCCGTTGCGCACCTCCCCCACTTCGAACACCACCCATCCCTCGCGCCGGGTGATGCGGTACAGTTCGCGGAACACCTCCCCCATCACGCCGTTCCACTCCTCCACCGTGCGGGACATGGTGATGGTCCGTCCCACCTCCTCCGCATCGATGCCGTTGAACCAGCAGCGCAGCCAGTTGTCCTGTGCGTACTGCACGATGTCCAGGAACGGCGGCGACGTCACGGTGAGCCGCACGCTGCTGCGGGGGATGGCCTCGGTGCGGCGTGCGTCACCGGTGAGGAAGCGCGCGTACCGTGCGGTCCGCCGGAGCGCGGCGGCTTCCTCCTTCATCAATTCCTTCAGGAGCAGCCGGGACTTTTTCAGGATGATGCGTTTCGTGTCGCGGTACTCCGGACGCCGCCCTCCGCTCCGGTTGATGAGCCGCTGCCGCTGCGGCGAGACCGCCTGATTCGGCGGAAGCGTATAGACGGAGAAGAAGCCGGACGAATGCCCCGTGAGCCGGTTCGTCGCCACCATCCGGATCCACCGGTCCGCCGCATCTTCGCGTCCTGTGCGATGCCGCGACCGCAGATAGGCGCGGAGCGAGAGGATCTCCGCCAGCGTGTCACGGTGGAAGAACATGGAGAGCGGAATGTCCGGACGGAGTCCACGCCGGTAGGGAATGCTCTCCAGCCGCTCCGCCACCGCCTGGTACGACGGCGCCTCGATGCGGGGACGCGAGAGGAGCCGGCTGAGCGGATTGACGTCGTTGGCGATGATGCGCCGACCCGCCAGCGCCGCCTCCAGCACGGTGGTGCCCCGTCCGGAGAACGGGTCGTACACCACATCGCCGGGAGCGGTGAGGCGTTCGATGAAGAAACGGGGGAGCTGCGGTTTGAAGCAGGCGCGGTACGACACTTCGTGCAGGGAATGCGCCTGCCGTTGCCGCGACGTCCAGAACTCGTTCACGAAGAACGGCACCGGAGCGCCGTCGATGCCGACGCTCTCCTCGGCGGTGTGCGAACGCTTCCCGCCTTCGGTGTAGACGAACCTCCTCAGCGCGCGGATGAACGGATGCGGCATACGGTCCGCCTACCGGCCGATGGAGAGGATGTTCGCAAGCAGCCGGTACGCACCCGGCACCCCCGCCGGCAGCTGCCGGAAGAAGGAGAGTCCGGTGTACACGTAGTGCCCTTTGCCGACCTTCGCCGCAAGCAGGCCGCCGTCGGTGGGCTTCTCGCCCGGATCGCCGGACGACAGGACCGGTTCGAACATCCGGTCACGCGACCGGATGAAGTACAGACCGCGCTCCTGCACCCAGCCGTTGAAGTCCTCGGCCGTGATGCGGTTCGGCCGGTTCAGCAGCGGATGCGCGGCGTCGACGAAGGTGACCGGGGCGGTCTCGTCGCTCACCCGGTCGCGCGACACCTCCATGGGGAACGGCGCGATGTCGTCGGTCTGTCCCCGCTCCATCACCTGATACTGCACCACGACGGTCCCTCCCTTCGACGCGTACTCCAGCAGGCGGGCGTTCGAGCGGCGGAGCTCCGCCCGGACGTTGTACGCGCGGATGCCCGCCACCACCGCATCGAATCGGGAAAGGTCGCCGCTCTGCAGGTCCGCGTCGGAGAGGAGCGTCACGCTGTATCCGAGCTGTTCCAGCGCCGCGGGGACGTCGTCCCCCGCTCCCATGATGTAGCCGACCGATTGACCCGCCTTCCGGACATCCAGCTTCAGCACGCTTCCCGCCGCCGGTTCCACGATCTGCTGATACGGAATGTGCGGATAGACGATGGAGCGGACCTGGTCCGCATACACCGCCCCGTTCACCACCGCTTCGGCGGTGAATCGTCCCGCCTTCGCCGAACTGTCCGCCCGGAGAAAGAAGCGGACCACCGCCTCGTCACCGTTCTTCGGCAGGGAGAAGGTCTTCGCCGGTGCGGAGGACCAGCCGACGGGGAGCACGAGGCGCACGGTGCCGTCGACGCCGTCCCGCAGCGCCGTCACTTTCACGGCGGCGGTCATGAGACCGTCGCGGTCGTCCACCGCCACCTTATCGAGCAATGCGACGGAGACCGGCGGGGACACGGATGCGGTGCGGGTCCGTTCCCCCTCGACATCGTCCACCCAAACATAGCGGACCGGAACGTCGAACGCCACGACTTCCGAAGCGATGAGGACCGACACGCGCAGCGACATCGGCGCCGGGCCTTCGGGCATTCCGGTGAGCGCCGGAGCTACGGCCGCGTAGCGGTACCCGGTGTGCGGCGCCGCGAGCCAGTACGGCTGTGAGTACGGAGCGTCCGCCGGGACGGAAGCGGAGAGCGACAGCCGGAGCGGTTCGCCGGTTTTCAGCATGGTGCGGGGAACGGCAGCGATGCCGAGGTCCGGGGCGGAGACCGATTCCAGCATGAGCGGCTCCGGGGTTCGGTTCACCGCGGTGAACTGTACTGTGAGGGTGTCTCCGCGTTCGTACGACGGACGTCCGCTGCGGGCGTCGAGCAGCAGTGCGGCGCAGCCTCGCATCAGCCGGTCGACCTCCGCGGCAGCGCGCTCCGCGGCCGGTTCGCCCACCATGGCGCGCAGCGCCCGGCGCAGCGACGCCAGCGCCGGCAGACAGCGGTGCGGGGCCGCCGCGTCGAAGGTGCGCTGCACGTCTTTGATCAGGGGGAGCAGCTTCTTCCCTCCGGGGTACCGGGACCAGGTCGCGTCCACACCCTCCATCACATCGGCCGCCGCCGGAGCGCCGTCCGTCACGACGAACTCGTTGACCGCGGGACCGACGGTGAGCGGGGAGCCCATCGCCTGGCTCTTGTGCATGGTGCGGCCGATGCCCGCCAGTTCGGTGAACGACCGGCCGAGCAGCGGTGCGTATCCGCCGATATCGATCTTGAGAGAAGGCTGGTTCTGCGCATTGGAGTTCGCGCCGCCGAAACGGAAATGGTTGAAGAGGATGCGCTTCGCCTTCCACGGCGTCACCGCCGGGAACTGTTCGGGGAAGGCCGTGGCCTCGCCCGCGAGACGGAACGCTTCCTGTGCGAGCACGGCGGAAGCGAGATGGTGGCCGTGCCCTCCCTGCGTCGGCAAGAAACGGGTGATGATGATGTCGGGACGGAACTTCCGGATGACGAAGACGACGTCCTTCAGCACGCTGTCCTTCTCCCACAGCCGAAGCGCTTCATCGGCGGATTTGGAGTAGCCGAAATCGACCGCACGGGTGAAGAACTGCTCCGCGCCGTCCACCTGCCGTGCCGCGAGCAGTTCCTGCGTCCGGATGACGCCGAGAGCGGCTCCGAGCTCGGTCCCGAGCGCGTTCTGCCCCCCTTCGCCGCGGGTGATGGAGAGGTAACCGGTTCGGTACATCCTTCCCCGTGCGAAGTACGAGAGGAGCGCGGTGTTCTCATCGTCCGGATGGGCGGCGATGTAGAGAACGGAGCCGGTGACCGCGAGACGTTCGATGCCCATGCGGAGTTCTGCGGCGTTCGGCTGACGGTACTGGGCCAGCAAAGGAAGAGTGACGAATAAACAGACGAGAAGGGTGAATTTCATCGGTCGGACCATGGTGTCGATGATACTGTTGGTATAAAAGGTAATGACAATGTACAGAACTGGATGTGAATGTACAATATCTATGTGTCGGGATAGTGTGTCCTATGAGCCCTATGTGTCTATGTGTTTCTGGAACACATAGGCACATAGGGGATATAGGAAACATAGAAATCATAGAGAGTCATTCATCTGGAAGTGCTCGGAACAGTTCGTTGACGAACGTCCGCTGGCCTTCCCGGAAGATGTTCGCACACGTGAAATTGATGAGGATGCCCTTCGGTACGCGCAGCAGCTTCATATACGTCAACAATTGCGCCTCATGGACCGGTGCGAGCCGGTCGACCGCCTTCAATTCCACCGCGATGCATCCTTCGACGAGCAGATCGCACCGCAGATCGGCATCGAACGAGAGACCTTTATAGTCCAAGCGGACCGACATTTCGGAGATGAACGCCAGTCCGCGCGAGCTCAATTCCTGCTTCATGCAGCGGTGATAGACGTTCTCCAGCAGTCCCGGCCCCGTCTCGCGGTGCACCTCGATGGCGGCACCGATGATGCGGTACGTCACTTCGTCCAACGCCCTTTTCGACCATCGTTCCAAACGATACGCTCCCGTGTCCGGTGAACAACGGGCGCCTCTCGTTCACACATTCTGTTCTTTATTGTCTTCTATGTTAGCTATGTTTCCTATATGCCTATGTGTTTTGCTTTCATCAGAGCACTGAGTACTTCTCTGCCCACTGCGTGCCGCAGAGGTAGCGGTACGGGCATCCGGGACAGTCGTTCTTGATGTCGTGCGTCGGGGCGAAGGGGATGTCCGGGTCCGCCATCTCCCGCGCGAGGGTCAGCACCATCGTCCGCAGCGCCGGGAACCATTCGCGCATCTCGTCGTCGGACCCGAACAGCGGCACTTCGCATTCGGTATCGAGCTCCCGCTGACCGAGGAAGACGAACGCCGGCACGATGCTCTCCGGCGGAACGTGCTTCATCGCGGCCACGAGCATCATGTACAGCGGCAGCTGCAGTGAACCGACCGCCTCCTTCCAGGTGGGGCGCTCCTCCGGACGGAGCTTGTCGAAGCGGATGAGGTATCCTGACGCGTCCGCACCGGTCTTGTAGTCGAGAATGACGGTCTTCTCCCCCCGCGTCTCGATGCGGTCCGCGAACCCGGTGAAGCTGACCCCCTCGATCTCCGCCCGCAACGGTTCTTCGAGACCGTCGATGACCACATTCCCCCCTTCCGCCAGAGGACGCTGCACTTCCTTCATGAACTCCGCAAGATGTTTCTCGGTCTGCCGCAGGGCGAAGAGCTGTTCTCCGTAAAGCGACGCGCCGTACACCGCGCGGAAGTTCTCCGCGACGACGCGGCGCAGCCGGTCCGCATCGAGGTCCTCCGGCCGGAGCGGACGACCCGCCGCCGGGGCGAGGAACTCGCGGAGGATGGCGTGCACCGTCCGGCCGATGTCCGACCGCTCCACATCGCCGGAGAGCTCCTCCTTCTCCGCCAGCCGGAGCACGAACCGGTGATAGAAGCGCAGTCCGCAGGCGAGGTACGTGTCCAGCGCGGTGGACGAAAGGGCGAGGTCCCGGACGACGGCGAGCATCGCCGGGGTCTTCCGCACCGGTGCGGGAGGCGCGGCGCTCAGGTCGATGCGGTACTCCAGTGCGTCCGTTCCGGTCACCGCCACGCCGCCGCGCTGCTGCTGGCGCCGCCACTGCTGCTGGGCGATGAAGCGGGACGGTTCCTTCACATCGTTGTTGATGGAGAAGTAATGGACCCGTTCCGCCCCGCACCGCAGCACGTCCGCGATGTACGCCTTGATGCGTTCCTGGTCCCGGTAGGTGGAGAGTCCGAGCGATTCGCGCACCTGCAGGGGAAGCAGCACGTCCTGCAGCACGCGTCCCGGCAGCACGTCGTCGTTCACGTCCACCATATACACCGTCCGGAAGCGCAGTCCGCGCGTCTCGAGGAATCCGAGCACCTGCAGTCCCTGCAGCGGCGTTCCGCCGAACGGCACGTCGGCCCCGCCGGCGACGTGGCGCAGGAACATGACGGAACGGTCCAGCGCCTCGAACGGTTCGGGGGCCAGGAGCGATTCGCGGAGCCGGACGAACTGCTCCAGCATCGTCTGCACGAAGGGACGGAAGTACGGATGCCGGTGGGCGGTGCTGTGATCGTTGATGAACTGGAGCACATCGAGACAGGCGTCGGAGAACTCCCCGACGGTCCGCACGGAGAGGAAGCGTCCGATGGTCCGGTCATGGATGGACCGGAGATGGGCGCGGACGTCATCGGCGCTGAGCTCCGCCCCTTCGGCGGCGCACCGCTTCACCACCTCCTCCGCCAGGCGCGGGTCCGCGGCGACGTCGTCCAGCGTCATGAAGACGCGCGCGCCGTTCCGGCGGCACCGTTCTTCGACCGCATGGACCGTGATGCGCGTGACGTCCGTGCGGTTGGCGAAGAGGATGTTCTTCGTGTACGGATGGAGCAGGAACTGGAGGTACTTCGGCACGTACACTTCGCCGCCGCGCGAGGTGACCGCCACCTCCAGCAGCGACATCAGGAAGCCGTACACCGGCGTTCGCGAGACCGGATAGCCGAGGGCGAGGTTGTACGTGTTCTGTCCGTACGAGGCGAGGGTCTGATGGTAGAGCGGGAAGAGGTCGTCCGACGACGGCAGCACGATGACCGCCTCGTCGCTCTCCGTCACCGGCGCGGGATGTTCGGCGGCGAGCACGCCGTTGAGGGCGAAGAACTGGCCGTGCGCGTCGGGCGATTCATGGAAATGCGTCTCCGGCTCCGCCGTCTCCCCTTCACGCTCCGGCCGGCACTGCAGCGCGTCGAGCGTGGCGCGGATCCCCTCCCCCTCCTGAAAGAGGAACGTCACGTTCGGCAGCGTCAGGAGACGCCGCACGATGCGCTCCTCCGTCGGGGTGAAGGCGAAGAAGCCCGCCAGCACGATGCGGCGGTGCATCGACAGGTCCGCCGAAGCGATACGGTCCGCCGCATCGCGGTACTGCAGCGCGCGGGAGGTGAACCCGCGTTTCCGCACCTCGCCGTAGAACGGAGCGAAGAGCGCCGCCACGGTGTGCGCGGAGGCGAGGGTGACCGCGGAGAGGGCCGCGGTGAGCCGTTCCGGTTCCACCACCGCCATGGTCAGCTCCTCCATCTCCGTGAAGAGCTTCACTCCCACCGGGTAGAAGGTCTCCAGCGTTCCGTACTGTCCGCCGCCGATGCGACGGTCCGGCGGCAGCACCTGATGCAGCGCGAACAGCAGCGCCACCGCGTCGAACTCGCCGATGACCGGAGGACGCTTCTCCGTCCGTTCCCGCGCCAGCATCTCGATGAAGAGGTCCACGGAGAGGACCTGCGGCGGGAAGTAGGCGGTTCCGAACCTCCGCGCCAGCGTCCGGCGCAGCACATGCGCGGGACGTTTGCCCGGGAAGACGGCGATGCAGGAGGAGAGGTCCGCCGTCCCTCCGGCGACGAGCACATCGGCGGTGGTCTCCACCAGGTCCGTTTTCGGCGAAAGGAGCCGGACATCGCTCATATCACCGGCGCTCCTTTCAGGAGGTCCACATATAATAGAGCACCGGCGACCTCCCGGCCGGGATAGAGGTCCCGCAGCAGCGTCATATACTGCCGCACCTGCACTTCGTACTCATCCTGATGTTCGTCCCCGCCGGTCTTGAAATCGACGACGGTCACCCGGCCGACGTCCGCCACGATGCGGTCCATACGGAACAAACGCCCGTTCGGCGCCACCGCTTCCTGCTCGCGCAGCACGACGCGTCCGGGGCGCCGTTCGAAGAACTCCCGCACCGCGGGATGCTGCAGGAAGCGCACCAGCGCCGCCGTTTCCGCCGCGAGGTCGATGTCCGGCGGGACCGCCGCCGCGTCCGCAGCGGCACGGACCGCCTCCCCGGCGTCCTCCTCCAGGAACTCGATACGGGAGAGAAGTTCGTGGATCGCATCCCCCCGTCGCGTCTCGCGCAGCCCGATCCGTTCATGCGGCGCGACGGCGAGCGGCGGTATCTCCATCCGGAACTCCGGCCTCCGCACCGGAAGCCGGTCCGGCTCCTCCCGCCGGCGGACCGACGTCGTCTTCGAACCGGCGGCGGTCTCATGCAGGATGGAGGCGGGCAGATGCTCCTTCTTCTTCACGGTGAGCGCGACGTACATCTCCTCGCGGGCGCGCGTGAGCGCCACGTAGGTCTTGTTGAGCTCGTCGATGACCGCTTCGGTCTCGCGCTCCGCCGCGATGCCGGCCAGTTCCGCGCTCCGTTCCCCCGCGCTGCGCAGCACGCGCAGTACTTCCAGTCCGTCCGGTCCCTCCCGGACCACCATCGATGAGGTGCGGGGACGTTTTTCGGCGAGCACCGCGACGACGACCGGGAAGCCGAGTCCCTTCGCCTTATGCACCGTCATCACCCGTACGTCGTGCACCGTGCGGGGAACGTCGATGCTCCAGAGGTCCGTCCCCTCGTCCGAGGCGAACGTGAGGAAATCCTTCAGACTGTTGCTGCCGGAGCGTTCGAACTCCTTCACGCATTCCAGGAACTTCACGAACGAGCTCTCTTCGGACGGGAGCCGTTCGAAGATGCGGAAGGTCTTGAACGCTTCGGAGACCAGGTCATAGAGCGGCATGTATCCGACGAGCGCGAAGAGCCGGTCGAAGCAGCGGTCCCACGCATCGCGGTACCGTTCGCGGAACGCCCGGTACCCGCTCTCGCCGCCGGAGGCGCGGCACTCCGCCAGGAAGGCGTGCATCCGCTCCGGCGTGAGCTCCGGTTCCGCCCGGGAAAAGAGGGTGCCGGTGATGAGCGTGGCGAACGAGAGGTCATCGATGGGAGAATCGAGGAACCGGAGCAGCGCGATGATCTCGCCGACCGCCTTCCGCTTGCGGATGTCGAGGGTGCTCATGGAGAGGAACGGGATCCCTTCGGCGTTCAGCCAGCCGCTGATCTCCACCACGTCCGCGTTCGTCTGCGTCAGGACGGCGATGTCGCCGTACGCGAATCCGCGCTCCGCGGCGTCCCGCACGCAGCCGACGACGTACTCCCGCCGGGCCCCCTCCTCCGAATCCGGTCCGAACTCCTTCACCTCGACGTACCCTTTCCCGCGTTGTTCGTCCGGAACGTCCTGCGCGAAATTGTACAGCCCGCTCGCGGCCGCATGCGCCTGCAGGCCCGCCGCGGCGACGTTGGCCGAGAAGACCTCTTTCACGAAGTCCACCAGCACCTGCGTGCTGCGGAAGTTCCGCTCGAGCCGGATCATCTCCGCGGGTGCGGAGGGGAAGTACTTCCCGTCGCTCAGGTCGCGGAAGATGTGCCAGTCCGCCCCCCGGAAACCGTAGATGGACTGCTTCGTATCGCCGACCGCGAAGAGGCTCCCCTGCTTCGCCAGCGCCTCTTCGATGAGCGGAAAGAGGTTCCGCCATTGCACGGGACTGGTGTCCTGGAACTCGTCGATCATGAAATGGGCGATCCGTTCGCCGAGCTTGAGGTACACTTCGGGCACGACATCGCCGCTCAGGTACTGCGCCAGCGAGCGGTTGACGTCGTCCATCATCATCGCCCCTTCGCGGAGCTTCACCCGCCGCACCGATTCGGACGCCAGCGCCGCCGCCCGCACGAAGGGCTGATAGAAGGACCGGGCATGGACGGTCACGTACCGCTCCAGGTCCTCCTCCAGCGGACGGATGACCGCGAAGAGGCGGTGCACTTCCCGTTTCGCCCCGTCGTCATCGGTGTATTTGTTGAAGAAGCGTTTGAACTTCCCCTTCATCGCCGTCTCGTGCACGTCGCCGGAGGCGAGCCGCTCCACATCCTTCCGGAAGTGCGCGTAGACGGGGAGCGGCGTGGCGGCGAGCATGCGGGCGAGGGCGGCCGAGCGTTCGACGATGCGGGTGCGGAGCGCGGGCAGCTCCTCCGGCGCGACGGCGAGCGACGGGTCCGCGGCGAACCGCGCGAACTGCGTCTGCAGCTCGCGCACCTGCCGCACGATGGCGGCGTACGGGTTCCAGAGGAACCCCTTCCCCGGCGCCTCGTTCCCCTCCATCACCGCGATGAGGTCGCTCACGAACCGCAGCGCATCGCTCCCCTCCCGCATCGTCTGCGAGAACTCACGGAACGCCTGCTCGATGACGGCGTCATGGTCGAACTCGACCGACGCGTCCGGCACCGCGCCGAGCTCCAGCGCCGAAGCCTTGAAGACGGTGGTGAGGAAACTGTCGATGGTGCGGACGTTGAAGTCCGAATAATCTCGCAGGATCTCGTCCACCCGCGCCCGTGCCCGCGCCGCGGTCTCCTCCGGCGGCAGCGAGACGAGCGCGGAAAGGTCCGCCAGCACGGCGGGGTCCCGCAGCGCCGCCTGTTTCAGCAGCAGCAGGATGCGCTCCTTCATCTCCTTCGCCGCCAGCTTGGTGAAGGTGACCGCGAGGATGTTGCGGAGACCGTTGGCGGGGACCGTCGCCGAGAGGAGGAACTGCGCATACCGGTGCGCCAGCGTGTACGTCTTGCCGGACCCCGCAGAGGCGGGGATGACGAAGAGGTGCGGGAACCGCAAGGCGGTATCGATGGGAAGCGTGGACATGGTGTGTGAAGATAAGAAGAACGGTGAAAATAGTCGAACAGAATAGAGAATGGAAAATGGATGATGGAGAATAGATGATGGATAAAGAATGATAAATGATGAACGATGAATGAGGGAAGATGATCAATGACAAGCGATGAATGATGGACGATGGATTCACTACATGTCCCCCCCTTTTTGGTCAGAATCACGGGGTTGAACGGGTGATTTGGGATTTGGAACTTGTGATTTCCCTTCAATTGCCCAGCCTTGTTTTACCCTCATTCTTTCGCTACCTTCCTGCAACACTCCGACGGAACATCCATGCGCACCCTTGCCTTCTGCTTCGCCCTGTTCGTCTCCATCGCGTCCGCTTCCGGCCCTGTCCATATCC
>WBUG01000057.1 GCA_008933835.1 Bacteroidota bacterium
TGAAAACGCTGCGGCGGCGCTGTCCGCTCTGCGGTCGTACGGCCTCGGCCGTCGCAACGGGAGAGCTAACATGGCTCGGGAGTGCGGTGTACGCTCGGGAGGAATGTTAGAGAGAGCTGGGCTACTCTGTCTATGATTTTCCCTGTACCGGCAATCTATCTCTTTGACCGGACGTTGTCAAGTGAGAGAATTGTAAGGATTCGTCGTGGAATCACAGTTCGTCATGTTCGGGTGCCTTGGCGGGAGTTCAGCATATTCCTTTACGACAAAGATGCTGAATCACCGCGGAGAGCAGCAACATGGCGGACTCGCCCGCCGAAGTTCCGCACAGCGGAACGCAGGCGGGGGTTCAGCATGACGCATTGAAGTGCGGTCGCAAACCTAACATCATCGTCATGCGGGCGCATCACGGACAGTGAATGTGAGATGTGACCTGGGAGGTAGGATTGCTTCCAGCGACCGCCATCCCGAGCTCGCTTTAGTGCTTTCCACCGTTGCGAGTCCCGACGATTTCAGTCGGGGCGTAGACGAGGGATGGCGGGTATGTTGTTCCGAACCAAAAAGAGCATCTCCTTTATCTCGAAGATAACGGGGATGCACTTCAACGCAAATACGCAGGGCGGGATTGGAGTTCCGCCGATGTTCGTTGTTCTGTTAACGATAGGGGGCGGGACTGGAGTCCCGCCCTACCGTACGAGGAGCATTTTCTTGACTTGTGACGAACCGCCGCTCGTAAGGCGGTAGAGGTAGACGCCGCCGGCGAGGTTCGGCGCGTCGAACGTCACCGTATGGACTCCGGCCGGCTGCACGCCGCTGACGAGCGTGGCGACTTCCTGGCCGAGGAGCGTGTACACCTTCAGCGAAACGTTCCCGGCCGCCGGGATCGCATAGCGGATGGCGGTCGACGGGTTGAACGGGTTGGGATAGTTCTGGTCCAGCGTGAACTGAACCGGGAGCGGCGCGGAAGGAACGGAGGTGACCGGTCCGGCCGGGGCGTACGTCACCGTGAAGAGTCCGCCGGTCCCTTTGGGCAGCGTAAGGGTGAGCGCCGCGGAATCATACACCGCGTACGGCTGGCCGTTGCGCGTCACCCCCGTGATGACGAGCGCGCCGTCGGGTAGGCCGACCGGACGCATCCGCAGTTCGCGCTCCTCCGCCGACGGCGCGAAGGAGTAATGGAGCGTCGCCGGTTCGCGGCGCACGAGCAGCGTGCCGTACAGGTACCCGTAGTACCCGAGCTCGATGGAATGGTACGCCGCCTTCCCGGTGCCTCCCTTCGTCGTCCCCCACTGCGGGATGGCGCCGCCGGCACGGTTGGTGTTCTCGAACACCTCGCCGTACACGTGGTCCACGAAGTACTTCATGAAGAAGTCGAGCGACTCGTCCGCCATCGTCCGGTACTCCTCCTTGCCGGTGAGGTGGTAAAGCATCATTCCCGCGGTCACCGCCTGCTCCATCTGCCACCACGCCTTCGCGGTGTCGGCGATGCCCCACATCAGCATCTGTCCGGTCGTGCGGTTGTAGTCCTTGTACGGTCCGCCGTACCGGTGGTCGTACCCCTTCGCCAGCACGTGCTGCACCAGTTGTTCCGCCGCGGCGAGGTACGCCGGGTCCTTCTCGAGCTGGTAGATGCGTCCCAGACACCAGCCGGTCTTCAGCACGTGTCCCATGATGGTCATCGTCTCGGAGGCCTTCGGCTGCCAGGCGGAGGTGTACTTCTCCGCGATTCCGATGGCCTGCTGCGGCATGCTGGCGACGAGGCGTCCGATCATGTTGTCCGCGAGCTGCAGTAGTCGCTGTTTATAGGCCGCATCGCCGGTCATAAGATAGAGGTGGAGCACGTGGGTGGTGACGGCGTCCACCGTGGCGTTGAAGCTCTTGTCCGTCGGATTGGTCCCGTCCGCCGACACGTAATCGAAGTACCCGAACACCGCCGGCGAGGGGTCCCACAGCACCGTCTCATTGTATTCGTACCCCTTCTGCAGCCATGCGAGGTCGAGCGAATCGCGCAACGCCTCCGCCGCGGCCGCGATGCCGAGCAGCGCGTAGTGCTGATGGTACGCCGTCTTCGTTTCGTTCGGGGATGACGGGGAGCCGTTCTTAGAGAGAGAATTGTAGAAACCGTTGTTCGTCTTGTCCCACGCATGTTTGTACAGGAAGTCCAGCGCATACCGCGCGTACCGCAGGTAGACCGTGTCGCCGGTCATCTGGAACGCGCGGATGAAACCGTAGGCGTCGCGGGACTGGTTGAGCGTGTTCTTGATGGTGGAACCGGAGAGGTTCCCCTGCCGGTTGATGTTGACGTAAAACCCGCCGTCCGCGGTGTCGTACGCCTTCATCCAGAACTTCGCGCAGGAGTCGACGTACCCGGCGAAGCGGGCTGGCTGCTGCAGGTGCCAGGAACGGAACGACGGCTGGGCCGTCAAAAAAGCGGTGAAGGTCAGGAAGAAAAACGCCGTTTTCAATCGATTTTCCGGTATGTGATGATGGGTGATGAAGAGAACATCGGCATTTTTCCCCCGGTATTCAATCACCGGACCCGTTTCGGCTGTTCCTTCCTTGGGAAATAATTGCTATGTTATCGGCGCAGCGTGGGACCGCACCACCGAACGCAACGTCGCATCACATCACATCCGCAGAGGGATCCACTATGGCTGGCCATGAACAACGCATCTACATGATCGTCTTCCCGGTGAACGCGCTCGTCGCGTCGCAGCTCTCCCCGGAGGACTTCGCCCATCACTACACCACCGGCAGCGCCAAGCACTTCAAAGGGAAGGTCATCTTCGCCGAGATCGACATCAACTACCGGAACATGCACTTCGATATCGACCACTACCTTGCGCTGACCGTTCCGCATCCGGACGGCACGCCCAAGAAGACGAAGTTCATCTCCTCCTACGCCGTCCTGGAGCACATCGACCTGAAGGCGATGAAGAACCTGTACCTCGTCACCGCCAACGGCAAGTCGCTGGAGATCAAGCCGGCGCCGTACACCGCGAAGAACGAGCCGGGCATGGTGCGCATCTACCAGGAGATCTCGCCGCTCTCCAACCTCGTCGCCTCCACGCTGGACCAGCGGGCGTTCGGACGCTACATCACGAGCGAGACGAAGTCCAAGGGGGCGCCGAAGATCTGCTTCACGCAGTACGAGTTCAACGTGGCGGAGTTCTTCGAGAAGAACAAGGGCAGCGCCCTGCCGTACTCCCCCATCCCGGACACCAATCCGACCCGTCTGATGGAGTACCTGACGGAGATCAAGGAATCGGCGGACAAGAAGACGAAGACGCTGAACCTGAACTCGACGCTGCTGGACGCGCCGTACTCCCTCATCCGGCACGGATTCTGGTTCGCCGCCGGCAACGAGCTGCTCTTCTACCCGATGCCGTCGGAGGAGGAACTGCAGAAGCATCACTACCAGTGGCTGAAGCACGCCAACTGAACCGGCGGTGCTCCCGTGTCACGAAGGCGGAGGGTCCTCCCTCCGCCTTTTTCTTGTACGGCACGGACCATCCGTCCATTGCACACGTCCGGCGCATCATCGTTCCGGAAAATTCCGTATATTGACGTCATGGTCACCACCCGTGTGAAGATCTTCTCCGGACTCTACCTCGCCCTCACCTCGCTCGCCATGCTGGAGATGCTGGTGGACGCGTTCGAGGGTTTCCACGGAAAGTACCTGCCGTCGTTCATGCTCGCGCAGAAGTTCGCCCTGCCGGTGATGCTGCTGGCGCTCTCGTTCCTCTTCCTCACCTTCTTCGAACCGGAACGCCTCGCCCGCCGCTCCACCGTCATCGTGATGCGCGCCGCGTCGCTCCTCACCACGGGGCTCTTCGCCTGGTTCGTCGGCACGCTGGACGCCGCGACGTTCTCGGGGTGGACCGCCCTCATCCACACCGCGGAGCTGCTGGCCACCGCCGCGGTCACGGTCTACTTCGTCCGTCTCCGCCCCGGCACCTGACGCTCCCCCTCTTTTTTCTTCCTCCGAATTCTGTATATTCGGAACATCACCGTCCTTTCCAACACCAACCATCGTGCACAGCGTATGATCCTGTCCGACTCGGCCATCCTCGAAGAGATGAAGAAGGGGACCATCGTCATCACCCCGTTCCACCGCCGGCATCTCGGCTCCAACAGCTACGACGTCCATCTGGGAAAGTACCTCGCGATGTACGAGGACGAGATCCTCGACGCGAAGCGGCACAACGCCGTGCGGCATTTCGAGATACCGAAGGAGGGGCTCATCCTGGTGCCGAGCAAGCTCTACCTCGGCGTGACGGAGGAGTACACCGAGACGCATGCGCACGTACCGTTCCTGGAGGGGAAGAGCTCCATCGGACGGCTCGGCATCGATATCCACGCCACCGCCGGCAAGGGGGACGTCGGCTTCTGCAACACCTGGACACTGGAGATCTCGGTGCGCCAGCCGGTGCGGGTCTACGCCGGCATGCCCATCGGACAGCTCATCTACTTCCGGGTGGAGGGGCACATCGATGTCCTCTATAACAAGAAGAAGAACGCGAAGTACAACAAACGGACCATCCGGCCGGTGGAATCGATGATGTGGAAGAACTTCCCGAAGTGAACCTTCCACGCCGTCCGTAAAACAAGACCGTCCGCTCCGCTTTCCGTCCCGCTGCGCGCATTTTCCGGTTGCACTCACGGGAATTTCGTGCTACGTTTTTAAAAATCGTAGCACGGAGGGACCATGGCAACCACCACCCGTTTCGGCGTCTCGATGGAGCAGGAACTGCTCCGTTCCTTCGACCGCCTCATCGCCCGCAAGGGGTACGACAACCGCTCCGAAGCGGTGCGCGACATCGTCCGCGAGAAGCTCGTCGAAGAGTCCGCCTCGTCGCCGGACGACCACGTGTATGCTGCGCTCGTGTACATGTACGACCATCACCAGCGGAACCTCGAGAAGTCCCTCTCATCGCTCCAGCACGACTACGTCCACTCCATCATCTCCACCACGCACGTGCATGTGGACCACGACCATTGTCTGGAAGTGGTGCTGCTGCACGACACGGTGCGGACGGTGACGCAGCTGGCGGACCGTCTGCTGAGCATCAAAGGAGTGCAGCACGGCAAACTGACCGTCACCTCACCCGTCTCCCATCCGGCCCATCATCATCACCACAAACACACGTACCGGTGAACCCATGAACAGAACGCTCCACGCTCTCCTGTTGCTCTCCCTCCCGCTCGCCGCCCAGGAGCCGGAACGCACCGTCCCCCTCTCCGCCGTCGTCGTCACGGCGTCCAAGCACGCCGAGTCGCCGGGGAACGTCTCGCAGAAGATCGGCCTCATCACGGACAGCGCCCTCGCCGCGCTCGTCCTTCCCAACGGCTCGCTCGCCGAGGCGGTCGGTACGCAGCCCGGCGCCGCGGTCCGCACCCTCTCCCGCAACGACGCGAACTGGGGAACGAGCGGCGGCATCGGTCCGAAGTACAGCACGTACATGCTGCAGGGACTGCCGGTGGACGCGTTCATCGACCCGATGACCGTCGACATCGCCGCCGTGAGCCGGCTGGAGGTGCAGCGCGGACCCGCATCGGTGCTCTACCCCAACTACCTGTCGCAGGACTTCGCCGGCGGACAGAGCCCGCTCGCCGGAACGGTGAACATCATCCTGAAGGAGCGCATCGACGCGCGCCGCACCGCCGTCACGACCTCGCTCGGCAGCTACCGGACCCTCAACGGCGCGGTGTTCCATCAGGACGCCGGCGTGCAGGGAGGCTACTTCGCCGGCGCGTCCTACGAACGCTCCGACTACACCGACTATGGTACACCGGGCTCCTGGCTCAACATGAAGAAGGACCCGCAGTACGTGAAAGCGCGCCTCTTCGGCGGCGCGACGCTCGCGGTGGACGAACGTCAGTCCGCCTCGCTCTTCGTGAACCGCATGGAACACTCCGGCGACGCCGGCCGGGTGTACCGCGGTTTCGATCACGGCTACACGCTGGTGAACGCCGGCTACACCGCCATCCTGTCCGGCGCCGTGACGCTCCGCTCCGGCATCGGATTCCGTTCGTATGACCGCTCCTGGCAGGAGAGCGCGTTCGGCGTCATCGACACGCTGACATCGAACAACGGCGTCCGGCAGGTGATCGTTCCGGCGGACATCGCCGTGACGGTGCGCCACGCCGGCGCGAGCCTGCTCACCGTCGGCGCGGACCATCAACAGGCCTCGTACGAGACCTGGAGCGACCCGCTGACCGGCGTGCCGCTGTTCGGCAACCGCTCCACCGCATGGATGTCGGGCGTCTACGCGCAGGAGGAGCTCCGCATCGGCGGACTCACGCTCCGCGCCGGAGCGCGGTGGAACACGATGCATCTCTCCATCGACCTCATCGACGGCGGCGCGCCGGGTGAGCCGTCCAAGCGATGGGATTCGTTCCTGTGGAGCGGCGGCGTGCGGTACGACGCGGCGGATTTCCTCTCCCTGTACGCGAACGCCGGCAGCAGCTTCATCCCCCCCGGACTCAAGTCCACCGGCGGCACCATCCGTATGGCGGACAAGGGTGTGGCCGGGAAGAACGGCCAGCTCCCGAATCCGGACCTGAAGCCCGAATCGGGCATCGGCATCGACGCGGGAGCGGACCTGCGCCTTCTGCCTTCGCTCACGCTCGGCATGCGGGGGTTCATGACGACGGTGGACGATGCCATCATCGAGAACGTGGTCAGCGCGAACCCGTCGCAGACGCAGTCCATCAACGCCGGCGAATCGAAGGCGTCCGGTGTGGAACTGGAGGTGCGGCACGACCTCAAGGAGGGCTTCGTCTGGTTCGCGAACTACACGTACACGTCCACCTCGGTATCCAACAGCATCAATCCGGACCTGGACGGCACCGAAGTGCCGTTCTCGCCGGAACACATCGTCAACGCTGGTGCGGACATCCTTCTCATCACCGGTACACGCATCGTGCCGCAGCTGTCGTACAGCTCCGCCATCTATGACGGCAACTCGAAGAGCGGCCGGGCGTCGTTCACGCCGGGAACGGTGGTGAACCTCTCCGTCACCCATCCGCTCGCCGTCACCGCCGGAGCGGCGACGAACCTCTTCATCACCGTCGTCAACCTCACGGACAACCGGTACGAGATGCCGTGGCAGTTCCGCAACACCGGCACCGCGGTGACGGGAGGAGTGAGGGTGCAGTTCTGAACACCCTTCGGACGATACCGCTCCTGCTCTTCCTTCTGCTCACCGGATGCGGCCGCGATGAACGGCCCGCGGCGCAGGGGGACATCCGCGTGACCGACGCCCGCGGAAAGGAGCTCATCCTTTCCCGGCCTGCGCAGCGTGTGGTCTCCCTGCTGGAGAGTGCCACGACGGCGTTCTACATGCTGCGGAAGGAGGAGGCGCTCGCGGGCATCTCCCGGAACATGTACGAAGAACCGCTCTTAGCACACTACGCCGCGATGGACCGGCGCGTGCGGGAACGGTCACTTCCCGCTCCGGGCAACTGGGATTTCGTGGACCTGGAAGCGGTGGTGGCGCTGCGGCCGGACCTCGTCATCCTCTGGTCGGTGCAGTCCGACGCCATCGCCGCCGTCGAATCGCACGGCATACCCGTCTACGCGGTGATGATCACCGGACCCGGCGACATCGCGAAGGAGGTGACCGACCTCGGACGAATGCTGGGGGCCGAAGCGAGGGCCGATTCGCTTCTACGGTTCAGCCGCGACCTTTCCGCACAGCGTTCCGTTGCGCCGTCCGACTCACCGTCGGTCTATTTCTCCTGGGCGTCCGGTCTGTACCAAACGGCGGGACGCGCCAGCATGGCGGGACATCTCATCGTTTCGGCCGGATGCGTCAACGCCTGTCCGTTCCCGCTGGAACAGGCGGCGGTGAACGCCGAAACGGTCATCGCATGGGACCCGGAGATCATCCTGCTCTGGCCGGACGGACAACGTACGGAACACGAGGTGCTCCGCGAACCGCCGCTCCGCACGGTGCGCGCCGTGAAGACGGGACGGGTGTACGTGCTGCCGTCACCCTACGACTGCGACCTGTGGACGCTGAAGTACCATTACGCATCGTACTGGCTGCGCCGCCGGGCGGCCGGTTCCGGCGTCGCTCCGGAAGAGCTTCGCGCGTTCCGCGACAGCACCTTCTCCCTTCTGTACGGAAGGAACGTGCGATGAACCGGGGCGTCCGCACCATACTGTATGTCCTTCCGCTCCCCGTCATCGCCGGAGCGCTCTTCGCCGGCTCATCCTCCGTCGTCTCCGCTGCCGACGTCTGGCGCGCGCTGACGGAGCCTTCCGCTCCGCTCACCGACGCGGCGCGCACCGTCCTCTTCGATGTACGGTTGCCCCGCATCCTGCTCGCGTTCATCACCGGCGCCATCCTCTCCTCCTCCGGCGCGGCGATGCAGGCGGTCTTCCGCAATCCGCTGGTGGACCCGTACGTGCTCGGTCTTTCTTCCGGCGCCGCCTTCGGCGCGGCGCTCGCCGCCGCCACCGGCTTCTCGCCGATGCTCCTTCCGGCGTTCCTCTTCGGCGCCGGGGCGACGGCCCTGAGCGCCGCCGCCGCGTCCAAGCGCGGGCGCATCTCGGTCGTCTCGCTCATCCTCGCCGGCATCGTGGTGAACGGCATCTTCACCGCGGCGCTGACGGTGGTGCAGTACATGAGCGATCCCTTCACGCTGCAGACCATCGTGCAGTGGACGATGGGGGGCTTCCAGACGGCGGGGTGGGAGAAGACCGCGCTCGCCGCCGGTCCCGCCGCCGCCGGAGCGGGGGTGCTGCTGCTGTACCGGTGGCGGCTGAACGTGCTCGCCATGGGGGACGACGAGGCACGCTCGTCCGGACTGCATCCGGTCCGCGAGAAGCTCATCATCCTCTCGGCGGCGGGACTCGCCTGCGCCGCGGGGGTGGCGGTGGCGGGCATCATCGGATTCTACGGGCTCATCGTGCCGCATCTCCTCCGCATGACCGCTGGTCCGGACCACCGGCGGCTCGTGCCGCTGAGCATGACCGCCGGCGGATCGTTCCTGGTGCTCATCGACACCCTCTCGCGCACGCTGATGCCGTACGAGCTTCCCATCGGCGTCTTCACCATGCTGCTCGGCGCGCCGCTCTTCCTGCTGCTCATCCGCCGCAACGATGCGGGGTGGGACCGATGACCCCCGCGCTCCGGCTCACCGGCGTCTCGTTCTCCTATCCGCACCATGCGGCGGTGGAGAACGCCTCCGCGGAGATCCCCGCGGGAAAGCTGACGGTGCTCTTCGGCCGGAACGGTTCCGGGAAATCCACGCTGCTCCGCCTCTGCGGCAAACTGCTGGACGGATACGGCGGAGAGATCGAATGCCTCGGCACAGAGCTCCGGCAGTGGGAACGCGGAGCGTTCGCCCGTTCGGTGGGGTATCTCGGCCAGTTCCACACGCCGGTCTTCCCCTTCCGCGTGGAGGAGGTCATCCTCACCGGACGTGCCGGACACGTACGGTTCCTGCCGGTGCGTGCGGACCACGACGCGGTGGAGAGCGTCATCGACGAACTGGGGATCGGCGCGCTGCGCGGACGGGTCTACTCCGAACTCTCCGGCGGCGAACAGCAGCTGGTGCTCCTCGCCCGCGCGCTGGTGAACCGGCCCGCGCTGCTGCTGCTGGACGAACCGACGAACCATCTCGATTTCGCGAACCAGTCGCGCATCCTCACCGAGGCGCGCGCGCTCGTCCGGCGGGGCATCACCATCATCTGCGCGCTGCACGATCCGAACATGGCGTTCCAGTTCGGCGACGAGGTCCACTTCGTCCACCGCGGCTCCCTCGTCCGGGCGGCATCGGAGCGGCCGTGGGAATCGGCCGTGTTCCGCGAGATGGTCCCCTCCTTCACCACCGTCACCGACGGCGCCCGCACGGTCATCGTTCCGAAGTGATCCGCCGCTTTTTCGTTTTGCCTCTCACCTCTTTTTCCGTTACTTTCTCTGCACACTTCCCACCCGTCCAATCGCACAGGAGCCCTGCAATGAAACGAACGACCGTCATCGGCCTGCTCTGTCTGTTCCTCTCCCTCACCGCCGGCGCCCAGACGCGCCCGATGCAGCTGGAGGACCTCTTCCGCATCAAGCGCGTGAGCGATCCGCAGCTCTCCCCCGACGGGAAGAGCGTCGCCTACACCGTGACGGCGGTGGACAAGGCCGCCAACCGCACGAACAGCGACATCTGGCTCGTCCCGACGGCCGGCGGAACGCCCGTGCAGCTCACCAACTCGCCGAAGCACGACCGTCATCCTCGCTGGTCACCGGACGGCTCGCGCATCCTCTTCGAATCGAACCGCGGCGGTTCGTTCCAATTGTACGCCATCACCGTCGCCACGGGCGAGACGGCGCAGCTCACGACCATCTCCACCGAAGCGACCGGCGGCGTCTGGTCCCCGGACGGGAAGCGCATCGCGTTCGTCTCGACCGTCTATCCCGAGTTCTCGGACAAGCCGTTCGCCGAAGCGGACCGGCTCAACAAGGAAAAGGCCGCCGCCGTGGAGAACAGCAAGGTGCAGGCGAAGGTCTTCACGCAGCTGCTCTACCGTCACTGGGACAGCTGGGTGGACGGCAAGCGGCAGCACGTGTTCGTGATGAACGCCGACGGCAGCACCGTGCGCAACATGACCCCCGGCGACCGCGACGGCGCGCCGACCTCCTCCACCTTCTCCGCCGGCGATGAGTACGACTTCTCGCCTGACGGGAACCTGCTCGCCTATACCGCCACGCCGCTGCCGACGCGCGAAGAGGCGTGGAGCACCGACCACACCATCTACACGGTGGACCTCACCACCGGCGAACGGACGGCGATCACCACCAACCCCGCGGCGGACAACTGTCCCCGCTTCTCGCCCGACGGGAGGTACATCGCGTACCGCGCGCAGTCCAAGCCCGGTTTCGAGGCGGACCGCTGGCAGCTGATGCTGTACGACCGCGCCACGAAGAAGGCGAAGAGCCTCACCCCGGTGTTCGACACGAACGTGGACGCGTTCAGCTGGAGCGCCGACAGCAAGCGGCTCTGGACCTCCGCCGAGGAGAAGGCCAATCAGCCGCTGTGGTCCATCGGCATCGACGGGAAGGTGACGAAGGTGTTCGACGACGCGTACAACAGCGACGTGAACGTGAGCGCGGACGGCTCCACCATCGTCTTCGCGCACCAGACGATGAGCCGTCCCGCCGAGATCTACGCCGCCGGCAGCGACGGCAAGCGGGCGGTGAAGCTGACCCGGACGAACGACGAGCTCTTCGCGTCGCTCGAGTTCAGCGAGCCGGAGTACGTCTGGTTCGACGGCGCGGGGGGAACGAAGGTGCAGATGTGGATCGTGAAGCCGCCGTTCTTCGACGCAGCGAAGAAGTATCCGCTCGTGTACTGGGTGCACGGCGGACCGCAGGGAGCGTTCGGCAACTCGTGGTCCTACCGCTGGAACCAGCAGCTCTGGGCGGCGCAGGGGTACGTGCTGGCCCTCCCCAATCCCCGCGGCTCCACCGGCTTCGGACAACGGTTCACCGACGAGATCTCGCGCGATTGGGGGGGCAAGGTGTACACCGACGTGATGAACGGCGTGTCGTACATGGAGAAGCGGCCGTACGTGGACAAGACGCGCATGGCGGCGGCCGGCGCGAGCTACGGCGGGTACATGATGAACTGGTTCCAGGGGCATACGGACAAGTTCAAGACCCTCATCACCCACTGCGGCGTCTACAACTTCCACTCGATGTACGGGACGACGGAGGAGCTCTGGTTCGACGAGTGGGAGCACGGCATCCCGTGGGAGGTGAAGGAGTTCGACAAGCAGTCGCCGCACCGGTTCGCGAAGAACTTCAAGACGCCGAACCTCATCATCCACAACGCGCTCGACTTCCGCGTGCCGGTGAGCGAAGGGATGCAGCTCTTCACCACGCTGCAGCGCAAGGGGATCCCCTCCAAGTTCCTCTACTTCCCGGACGAGGGACACTGGGTGCTGAAGCCGCAGAACTCCGAACTGTGGCACACCACGGTGTTCGACTGGCTGGAACAGTACCTGAAGAAGTAAAAAGACGCGGGAAAGAGAAAAATGAAAAAAGAAAAGAGAAAGGGGACTGCGGCGAGGCCGTTCGGCAAGCGCATCGCCGCGCTTCAGCGCTCCGCCGGCTCGCTGCTGTGCGTGGGACTGGACACCGATCCGCAGAAACTTCCGCTCCATCTCCGGGGAAAGAAGAACGGCGTGCTCGAGTTCAACCGCCGCATCATCGAGGCGACGAAGGATGTCGTCTGCGCCTATAAGATCAACTTCGCCTTCTATGAAGTTTTGGGCCGCGACGGCTGGGGCGTCATCGAGCGGACGCGCGGGCTCATCCCTCCGTCCGTGCACGCCATCGCCGACGCGAAGCGGGGGGACATCGGGAATTCCTCCTCATACTATGCGGCCGCCATCCTGAAGACGATGGACTTCGATTCGGTGACCGTCGCGCCGTACATGGGAAGGGATTCCGTCGAGCCGTTCCTGCAGTACGACGACAAGGGGGTCTTCCTCCTCGCGCTCACCTCCAACGAGGGGGCGTTCGACTTCCAGTACCGCACGGGGGGACGGCGGCGTCTGTTCGAAGAGGTCGTCTCCGCCGCGCAGCAATGGAACGGCGCCCGCAACCTCGGCTTCGTCGTCGGCGCGACGAAGTCCGCCGACATCCGCGCCGTGCGCACCCTGGCGCCGGACGCTCCGTTCCTCGTCCCAGGCATCGGGGCGCAGGGAGGGAGCATCGACGACGTCGTCCGCTACGGCAGCACGGCGGACGGCTACGGCGTGCTCATCAACGCCAGCCGGAGCGTCCTCTACGCCTCCTCCGGCCGCGACTTCGCCGACGCCGCCCGCGCCGAGTGTCTCCGTCTCAACGCCGCCATCGGCGCCGCCCGCACCGCCCACGCCCGCTGACCATCCCCGCCGTCCGGCGCCGCAGCGCTCCGGACGGCGTTTCCCTTCTGTCGTACCGCCCAGCGCAGAGTCCACTCACCATGCGGAGGATGCATGCACGAAGACCTGTTGCGCCACATCTGGGCGAAACAACTGTTCACCACCGCGAAGATGCGCACGGCGGACGGCCGTCCGCTCCGCATCCTCGCCCCCGGCGAGGTCCACCGCGGCAGCGGACCCGACTTCCGGCGCGCGAGCGTCGAGATCGGCGGCATCGTCTACACCGGCGACATCGAGTTCCACCGTTCCGCCGCGGACTGGACCGCGCACGGACACCACACGGACCCGGCGTACAACACCGTCATCCTGCATGTGGTGCTCGGCGATGCGGACCACGCCGCGGTGACGGAGAGCGGCCGCGTGCTGCCGGCGCTGGACCTCACGCCGCATCTCCTCTCCTCCCCCGGCGAACTGGCGGACCATCTCGCGCGCGAAGAGCACGGCTCGCGCCACAACGCCATCCGCTGCGACGGTGCGAACGACGGCGTCGGCCCGGAGCTCCTCTCCGAGTGGCTGCAGACGCTCTACAAACAGCGGGTGCGCCGCTCCGTCACGCGGATGCACGAGCGGCTCGACGGCATCATCCGCGAACACCGGATGACCATCGGCGAACAGCGGCCGCCGTACTCCCCGCTGCCGGACCCGGACGATATTCCGCTCCCCGACGCGGCGGCGGACCCTCGGCTGCTCCGTCTCTCCCCGCCATGGGAACAGCTGCTGTTCGAGGAGATCATGGACGCGCTCGGCTACCTGCGCAACCGGGTTCCGATGAAACGGCTCGCCGAAGCGGCGCCGCTGCCGCTCCTCCGCGAGAGCATCGTCATGGAGCACGGCGAGACGGTCACCTCCCTCCACATCGAAGCGCTCCTGTTCCATCTCTCCGGTCTCCTTCCTCCCCTCGCATCGCTTCGGGACCAAGCTTCCCGCGTGCATGTGCATTCGCTGCTGACCGCGCTGCGCGGGATGCACGTGCGGACCGGAGCGCCGCTGCACCGGTCCGAATGGACCTTCTCCCCCGCGCGGCCGTCGAACTTCCCCACCATCCGCATCGCCGCGGGGGCGGCGCTGGGACACGCCATCGCGTTCGGCTCCCTCTTCCGTTCCCTCATCACGCTGATGGACGGACGGTTCTCCGCTGCTGAAACGAAACGCGAAGGACTGCTGCGGCTGCTGGACCCCGGCGACCATCCGTTCTGGAACCATCACTACGCCTTCGCCGAACCGGCACTGGAGCGGCATGCGTTCCTCGGACTCTCCCGGCGGAGCGACATCATCATGAACACGCTGGTGCCGTTCACGCTGCTGTACGCGTCGGTGTTCGGGAAACGGACGCTGGCGGAGCGATGCATGGCGGTGGCCGCCGCGATGCCGCCGCTGGAGGAGAACGACATTCTCCGGAGGATGGAACAGCAGCTCATGAAAAAGAAACTACCGATGGAGAGCGCCCATCAACAGCAAGGGGTGCTGGAACTCTACAAGCGGTACTGCCGTGAAGGAAGGTGCGGTGAATGCGAGGTGGGAAAGGCGGTAGGGGTCCAATAGCAGCAGAACCCCCGTTATCTCGAAGATAACGGGGGTTCTGCCAACTCGGGGATCCGCCGGTCCGTTACTCGAACGCCTGATTCCGTATCATCTTCGTCATGTCGTACGGCGCGGGGGCGCCGCCGAGGTACCGGTGGAACCAGTCGAGGTGCGCGTTGTAGTAGAGCGGCATGGACTTGACGCCGCTCGGCCAGTGCCCGTCGTTCGGGAAGACGATGAGCCGCGACGGCACGTTCATCTTCTGCAGATCGGTGAAGAACTCCAGGCTCTGGTTGTACGACACGCGGTAGTCCTTCTCGCCGGTGATGACGAGACAGGGGGTCTTGAAGTTCTTCACGAAACGGTTGGGGGACCACTTCTCGTACAGGTCGCTCTCATGCGGCGCGCCGCCCAGGTCCCATTCCGGGAACCAGAGCTCTTCGGTCGTTCCGTGCATCGCCTTCAGGTTGTACACTCCCATCATGGAGGCGATGGCTTTGAACTTCGTCGTGTGTCCCTGCAGCCACATCATCATGTAGCCGCCGTAGCTCCATCCCATCGCTCCCATCCGCTCCGGGTCCACGAACGGAAGCTTGGAGACCGAATCGGCCACCGCCATCACGTCCTCGTACACCTTCCCGCCCCAATCCTTGCTGATGGCGGCGGTGAACTCCTGCCCGTACCCGGTGGAACCGTGCGGGTTCGGGAAGACGACGATGTAGCCCGAGCCGGGGTACACCTGCCAGTCGCCCCGGAACGCGTCCGCCCACTGCGACTGCGGTCCGCCATGGACGTTGAGGATGACCGGGTAGCGCTTGTTCGGGTCGAACCCGGCGGGCTTCACGATGAACGTATGGATCTTCTTCCCGGTCGGTGAGGCGATCCACATCTCCTCGGCGGGACGGATGTCCGCCGCATCCTCCACCGGCTTGTTGAACGACGTCAGCCGCACCGGATTCTTCGCCGTCCCCTTCTCCAGCGCCGCCTTCCACACTTCGGCCGGTTCGCCGACGGAGCGGCGGATGTACACCACGCTCTTCCCGTCCGGCGCCACGTCGAACGCATCGATGGTGCGCGCGTTGAGCACCATGGAGACCTTCTTCGACTTCATGTCGAACACGTACAGCGGCACGGTCCCTTTCACCTGCGCAGTGAAGTAGATGCTCTTCGAATCGGGGGACCACTGGTAATCGTTCACCCAGTCGTCGAACTTCCCTTCGGTCAGCATCTCCGTCGCGCCGGTCGTGCGGTCGTACACGGCCAGACGGAAGAGGTCCGCTTCGAACCCGGGGATGATCTGCTTCTTGAACGCGATGTACCGTCCGTCCGGCGAAAAGACCGCCTCATCGTCGTACGCCGTGTTCGCCTTCGTGATGTTCTTCGCCTCGCCCCCCGTCACGGGGACGATGAAGAGGTCCTTGTTCGTCGATTCGGCCTCGCGCACGTCGTGATTGGAGGTGAAGCAGACCTCTTTGCCGTCCGGTGAGAACGCCGCGGCTCCCATGCCGAATCCGGGCGCGTCATAGTCCCCCGGCGTCAGGTCGTGATGTTTCTTCGTCTCCATATCGAAATAGAACGTATGCGTCCGTTTCCCCTCCTGCCAAGAGGTCCAGTGCCGGTAGAGCAGCCGGTCCGCCATGTACGCCTGGACGGGGCCGTTCTCCTTCTTCTCGTTCGTCTTTTTGTTCATCGCGTCGTCCGCTCCGAACTCCGGGTACACCTCGGAGGAGAAAAGGAATCCCTTCCCGTCCGGCGCCACACGGAGGTTGCCGGCGCCGGTAGAGATGTCCGTCACCTGCTCCGGCTCGCCGCCGGCGAGGGGGAGCTTCCACACCTGTGCGCCGTTCTTGCGGGTGGAGAGGAAGAGGAGCGCGGAACCGTCCGGGAGCCACTGCGGTTCGTAGTCCGCCGCCGGATTGGCGGTGAGCTTCCGCTGGCCGGAGCCGTCCGCGTTCATGAGGTAGAGTTCGGCGTTCGTCTTGCCGGTCGCCAGGAAGCTCTCGGTCACGGCGAAGGCGATGCGCTTGCCGTCGGGCGAGAAGGTGATGCCGGAGACGCTCTTGAGTCTGTAGAGGTCCTCGATCGCGAACGGCTTCTTCTGCGCCGCGGCGACGAGGGTGAAGCAGAGCATGAACAGCAGGAGATGTTTCATGGGAAGGGTCCTTTCAACGATGGTCATGCGTCAATATAGGGAATTTTAGGTTCCGGCACGGAATGAAAAAACCCGTATATTCCAACATGACGTGGCTTGCCGACATCGAAACGGAACTTCGGCGTATCGGTCCCGGCGATCCGCCCGGACGCGTGCGCACCGTCGCGCGGCGCATCGCCGGTATCGCATTGCAGCGGCTCTACCGTACGGAGGCGCCGGACGTGCCGGCGGTGTTGCGGAAAGCGATGGAGGACGATACGCTTCCGGACGAGGTGCGCGGTGCGGTGGAACGTCTCGCCGCGCGGCTCGATGCACAGTTCCGCTCTCCCTCTACGGACCCGATCGGTGACGCGCAGCGAATCGTCGAGTATGTAAGAATTGCAAAATAGTTACACCAAGGTTTATTTGATAAACAATTGTTATACCTGCCTCATCTGTGATGCATCAGATGAACTATCGAGGCAGTATTTCAAACAACCCTATTCTGGAGATCACATGAAATCGATGACCTACTGCTGTTTGACACTGATATGCCTCTCAACTTTTTCCTTTGCACACCCTATGGGGGGGGGGAAGAACAAGTGCTTCGATTTAAAGAAGTATTTTTCTTTACACGTAATGTAGATTTCCCGATAACATACATAAAGATACGTTTCACTGCTGTTTCAACGACTTGGAACAAGGGAAACGAACAGAACATTTTTCCTATTACATCCGAATACACCGATG
>WBUG01000058.1 GCA_008933835.1 Bacteroidota bacterium
GAGACTTCGAGGGCGTTCGCGAAGTTCGCTTCATCGGCGCGGTTGAAGCTCAGTGCGTAGAAACCGAGCACCAGGTAGACGCCGGAGAGCATTATGACTTTGGAATTACCCACGTTTGAATGTCAGATCGAAGAATTTAGTGACCGATTTGAACCGAATGTTTCTACTACAAATATGCGGTACAAGACGCCGAAAAGCAACATTTCAAATATTAGACTTCCTTAAGAAGAGTCCTCTGTAAAAGGCCTAAAATCAAAGATTTTTGGGGAAAATGTGTTCCCTCCATTCGGTCGTGTAGAGCGTGGAATCTGACTTGCCCGAATACCGCGTTGTGACGCCGTACGAGACAGATTGCAGACGAAGGCGAATATATATCGATTTAATCCCTGAGACATTGAGGCCAGATTTAGGATTCCCGAGACTATCATAATAGACAAGTCGAAACAGCGATACAGACCTCGCCAATTCGAAGTCACTGCCACCGTCGATGGTACGATAGAGTATTCCGCTAGAAACATAGAATCGAATTAGTTCACTGGTTCCATTATTGTCTGTATCAGCATAAAATCGTGCTTCTGATGAAGAGGCAGTCGGGAATACCTTGGAACTATTATAGCCGGCGTTTTTAAAGTCTGATGCGAGTGTCTGTGCCGGTGCATCCATCACTTCACTCATGTAAACCTGTTCGTTCTTCTTCTGCAGCTGTTCGTGCAGCGAGAGCATGAGATTCAGCATCACCGCCACGATGGCCGCGCGGACGACGAAGGAGCCGAGGATATCGAAGACGACGCCCATCAGTACGCGATGACGGTGCTGAGCTGCAGTGTGTCCCGCAGATAGACGGGATGGGTGACGCTGGCGACCACCTTCTTCAGGTATGTGCGGCTCGACGACGGCGCATCGGGGGAGGCGGGGGAGACGTAGAACACCCGGACGCTGATGGTGAACGCGTTCTCCGACGCGACCACGCCGGTGAAGAGGCGGGTGTTCGCACGGCGGCTGTAGCCGTTGTAGTCGTCCACATCGTCGAAGTACGTCAGGGACGCGTACGGGATGGAGGTGTTCCGGTCGAGCAAGGTGGTGGTGGAGGAGAAGGTGCGGTACTCGCCGTTGAGGAAGACGAAGTCCCAGATCGTACCGTCCGGTCCCAGACTGGTGCTGAACCCGGTGACGGGCAGATAGACGGCGAGCGACGTGTCGACGAGCTCGTCGAACCGCTTGCGGGAGATCTCGCCGAGCATGTTGTTGCCCAGAACGGACGCCTGCTTGAACGCCTCCTGCTCGTAGAAGTTGTAGTCCTGGTCCACCATCATCTTGTTGGCGCTCATGACGGCGATGGTCAGGAGCACCAGAAAGGCGGATGTCAGCATCGTCTGGCCGAGGCCCATGGGATCCGTTCCCTAATCTTCGCTCGTGGCGCTCGTCACCTCATCGATGGAGGTGATCCCGTCCTTGAGGAGCGTCAGCGCCCGTTCGCGGAGCGTGACCATGCCGTTGCGGAGCGCCGCCTGCCGGAGCGCCTCTTCGTGCACCGTGTCGCCGGCGTCGAGGATGAGCTGCCGGACATCCTTCGTGAAGTAGAGCGCCTCGTGGATGGCGGTGCGTCCCTTGTACCCCTTGAGACAATCGATGCACCCGACGGGGCGGTAGAACGTTGTCGAGGCGATCTCCTCCTCCGTGAGCCCGAGCTTCTTCATCACCGGAACGTCGACGTCGCGGACCTTCGCCTTGCAGCGCGGACAGAGCTTGCGGAGCAGCCGCTGGGCCAGCACGATGTTGACGCTGTAGGCGATGAGGAAGGGTTCGACCCCCATCTTGAAGAGACGCGAGACGGCGCTCGGCGCGTCGTTGGTGTGCAGCGTGGAGAGGGTGAGGTGACCCGTGTTCGCGAGCTTGATGGCGATCTCGGCGGTGATCTTGTCGCGCATCTCGCCCACCATCACGATGTCCGGGTCGTGACGCAGGATGGCCCGGAGGGCGTCCTCGAAATCGAGCTTCGGATTCAGCTTCACCTGGCGGGCGCCTTCGATGAAGTACTCCACCGGGTCCTCCACCGTGAGAATGTTCAGCGAGGGGTCCATGATGGAGCGCAGCGCCGCCACGAGGGTGGTGCTCTTGCCGCTTCCGGTGGGGCCGGTCACGATGACGATGCCGTGCGGTTTGGCGATGGCGCGCCGGACCTGCTCTTCGGAGTACCGGTCGAATCCGAGCTGGTCCAGCCGGATGTCGATGGAGGTCTCGCGGAGGATACGGATGACGATGGACTCGAACTTGTTCTTCAGTTCGTGGCCGACGAGCGGGATGACCGAGACGCGGAAGCGGATGGTCTTCTTGTCGATCATCAGCTGGGCGAAGCCGTCCTGGGCGGTATTCCGCTCGAACCGGTCGAGGTTCTTCGCGCGGTCCTTCACCACGGCGGCGACCGCTTCGGCGCGCGTTTCGGTGTGGGAGTACCAGCGCGAGAGTCGGCCGTCCACGCGGAAGAAGAACTCCGTCGTCTTCTCGGATCGGGGCACCACATGGATGTCGCTCGCCCCCACGCGCACGGCGTCCACGAAGATGCTCTCGACGAGGTTCACCAGACCGCTGCGGCTGATCTCCTCTTCGATGGCCTGTTCGAACTTCTCGTTCTCCTCCTCGTCCTCGTTGATGAACCCCTGGTCGCGCAGTTCGGTCTCTTTGTCCTTGTAGATGGCCTTGTCGATGCTGACGCGGGTCCACAATTCCTCCCACATGGAGAGGGGCGTGTAGCAGATCTCGAACTTCTTGTTGCTGAAGGCGCGGGCGATGTTGTAGATGCCCGGGTTGGTCGGATCGGGGGTGATGATGATGAGCCGGCCCTCGCGTCCCTTGTCCGCCTTCCACGGCAGCACTTTGTTCTCCACCGCGAGCTCGCGGATGTAGAGCGGGAGCGTCTGCAGTTCCTTGCGGATGAAGGTGAGCACGCCGTCATCGGTGGAATCCTTCGAGATGTCCACCGTGCGGAAGGTGTAGAACTGCGCCACCTCGGCGAAGAGGGCATCGCGGTTCACGTTGAACTGATCCACCAGGATGGTCAGCAGTTGGTTGCGCGACTTGAACCCCTCCTTGCTGAGGATGTCCTCCGCCTTCTGCAGGGTGGCGGGTGTGACGATCCCCTTCTCGAGCAGCAGGGCGGTCAGCGAACGTTTGGGCAGTATCGTGGAGTCGGCCATACGGGTATCGGTTCGGTGCGCCTCAGACGGTCGGTTCCATGTTCAGCGACGCGGTCTCGGTGGAGAGCAGCGTCAGGAAGATGAGCGCGGCCATGATGACGATGGTGATGGTGATCTCGATGAAGCTCATCAGGTTCTTCAGCGCGAACTGGTTCTCCAATTGGTAGTAGTCCGCCACCTGCACCGCGGTGTCCTTCACCGCGCCGGTCTCGGAGGCGGTGTTGAACCGGGAGATGAAGATGTCGGGGAAGAAGTTGGCGGCGTCCAGCGCGCGGCTCAGCTCGGTGCCGTACTTCAGCATGCTCGGGATGCTCACCGTGCGGATGCGGTGGGCGAGGTAGAGGTTCCCGCTCGCCTCGGCGGCCACCTGGATGGCCTCGATGTTCTCGCGTGACGACGAGTACATGATGCCGAGCACGCGGCAGAAGATCTCGGTGCTCGTGTTCCGGAGGATGCCGCCGATGTACGGGATGCGGATGATGGCGGCGTCCCGCGCGAGCTTCCCCTTGTCGGTCAGCAGGTATCCGTAGAAGGCGACGAGCAGGGTGATGGAGAGGGTGCTGATCCACGTGATGTTCTCCCGCAGGAAGGCGCTCACGTCGAGCGTCATCTGCGTGATGGGGGGTGTCGTGACCATCATCGGACCGAGCATCTCCATCATGCGGGGGACGAGGTAGACGGCGTAGAAGACGATGGCGCCGAGCACCGTCACGGAGGTGATGGCCGGCATGATGAGCGAACTGATGAGGCTCTTGCGGAACTCCGCCTGCCGCTCCACGAGCACCGCCACGCTCTTGAAGATGGAGGTCATCTCGCCGCTCTTGGAGGCGATGCCGAGCATGAGCGCCACGTGCTCGCCGAAGACCTTGCCCTGCTTCACGAACGCATCGCGCGAATCGACGCCGTTCTTCAGATCGAGGATGATGTTCCGCAGGGCGTTCTTCAGCGCGGTGTCTTTGGTGTTGTTCACCATGATGTTCAGCACTTCGCTGTACGGCATCTTCTGCTCGAGCAGCCGGGCGCTGGTGGTGACGAAGCTGACGACCTCTTTGGACGACGCTTTGAACTGGATCTCGAAGTGGCGCCGGACGAACTTGATGCGGAATCCGAGCCGCTTCAGGTTCTGTTCCACCTCCGCCTTCGAATTGGCGACCTGATACCCGTCGATGAACTTGTTCCCCCGCTGCACGCGGTACTGGTATGTCTTCTTCTTCCGGCCGGTGAACGGGGCACGCCGCTGCGCTGTACCGTCGCTGCGGGCGGAGGCGGTGCGGCCGGTCGGTCGGATGTTGCGGGGCGGTTCTGCCATCGGTCGGTCGGGTTCGGATGTTCGGACGTAGGACGGTACCAATGTATCTTTAATTCGACCATTTTTCAATAGCCATTCGCTCCGCCGCTCTCCGTGGAGCATCTTCCCGATTGCCTTTACGCCCATTTTCCGATACTATGGAACAATCGACCAACGAATCCGGGATCCTGCCATGCTCCGACCTCTCCTTTGGGCTCTCATCATGTTCGGTACCGCCGCCGCTCAGCATCCGCTGAGCGTCCTCTCCGTGACGCCGACCGGACATCTTTCCGCCGTCTCACAAGGAGCGATGGTCACCGTGACGTTCAGCGAGCCGGTGGTGCCGCTCTCGTCCGTCGGTCAGGACACGGAACGTCCCGTGTTCTCCATCGCGCCGGCCGTGAAAGGGAAGTTCCGATGGATGGGGACCTCGACGGCGGCCTTCATCGCTGACGCGCCGCTTCCGCACGCGACCGCGTTCACCGTGACGGTACCGGCGGGCATCCGTACGGCGAAGGGCGCAACGCTCCCGGCGCCGCTCGTGTGGAACTTCGTCACGCCCCTTCCGGCGGTGACCGGTATCGTGCCGCAGCACGGTTCGGCAATGGCCGACCCGAAGGGGACCGTCACCGTACGGTTCAACCAGCTCGTATCGCCGCTCGCCGTGAGTTCGTTCATCTCGCTGCACGAAAAACGGGCGGACGGGCAGAGCACGTACCCGGCGTTCACCACGCTGAACACCGGCATCCGGGAGACGACCGTCGTCATCCTCCGTCCGCTGAAGCCCTTCGGTCCCCGATCCAGCGTGACCGTCGTCGTGAAGAAAGGAGCGGCAGGAGTTCAGGGGACGCTCGGCATGCCGGAACCGTTCATCGGTCTCTTCACCACCGCTCCGGGGTTCGCCTTCATGGGCATCGGCGATACGCTCCGGAACCCCGAAGAGCCGCTCACGCTCTCGTTCGCCACGCCGGTCTACGCCAAGGAACTGTACGATCATCTCTCGTTCACCGATCCGGAGACGGCGCCGGACCGGGAGCACTGGATGAACGCGCCGCGAACGGACATTCCGGTGCGAATGTCCCTCAAACCTGGACGATCGTACACTGGAATCCTCCGGCCCGGACTGTCCGACCGGTTCGGACAGACGCTGCGAGATACCGTACGGTTCCGATTCACCACCCGCGACATGGCTCCGGTGCTCCACATGGGGACAGGCGTTGGGGTCGTCGAGGCGTACGCGAAGCGTCACCATGCATTGGCGGTGCTCAATGTGGACCGCTTCCGCGTCCAGATGGCGTCATTGACGCCGGAGCGCGTCATCCCCGTCCTGCGTTCGCTCGAGACCGGCGCTTCGTACGGCGGTGAATGGTACGGCGAATCCGGTAAGGCGGACATCCGCCCCTTCGCGGCGGCTGGACGACCGTTCTACGAACGAGTGTTCACGCCGAAGCTGACGCGCAACGCGTCGAAGAGGTATCCGGTAGTGCTGGACACGGTGCTCGGTGCATCGAAGACCGGCATCGTGCTGGTGCAGGCGGACTACTCCGACCAGTACCGCCGCGCGCTGCTGCAGGTGACGAACCTCGGCCTGACGGCGAAGTTCTCTCCGTCGCAGTCGCTCGTGTGGGTGACACGGCTGAAGGACGGCGCCGCGGTGGAAGGGGCGGCGGTGGAACTGCGCAACGATTCCAACCGCGTGCTCTGGAGCGGGAAGACGGACAAGAGCGGTATCGTCAAAGCGCCCGGCTATGCGGCGCTCGGGCAGATGCGGTCGCCGGTGCGTCCGGCGGACGAGGAAGGGGAGGAGTACTACGGCGGCGAACGTCCGCGTCTCTGGGCGGTGGTCCGCAACGGCAATGATGCCGCGTTCACCAACTCGGACCTCGGGAGCGGCATCGCCCCCTGGTCCTTCGGCATCGCGTATGAATGGTATCCACGCTACCGGAAGTGCGAAGGAGCGGTGTACACCGACCGCGGTCTGTACAAAGCGGGGGAGCGGGTCGAGTTCAAAGCGGTGGTGCGCCGGCTGGAGAACGATGACTGGAGCGTGCCGAACGGAGAAGAGATGAAGCTCACCGTCCGCGACGCGCGGAACGAGGTCCTGCTCGATTCGGTGATGCGATTGTCGCCGTTCGGTTCCGCTCATCTCTCACTGGACCTGCCGGGCAACGCTCCGCTCGGATACTACGGTACGCTGCTCTCGGTCCGTTCCGGAAAGGGATGGACGACGGTCCACTACGGCAGCTTCCGTGTCGAGTCGTTCCGTCCGGCGGAGTTCGACGTGACCGCATCGACGGACACGTCGCACTACGTCGTCGGAGACAGCGTCTCCGGCCTCCTCTCGTCACGCTACCTGTTCGGTGCGCCGGTGCGCCACGGCGCCGTGCGGTGGAGGTTCTCCGTCTCCGGTGCGCGCTACGAACCGCCGGGGTACGACGGCTACCGCTTCGAACCGCTCTGGTGGCTCACGCGGTACACCGGCACGGAGTACCGCGAACTGTCCGCACGGTCCGACACGCTGGACGACCAGGGGACATTGCGCGTCGGCGCCCGCATCGGCCCAGGGAGCGTCCGCGGCACATCCCGGCTGATGCTGGAAGGGGACGTGACGTCGCCGTCACGGCAGGTCGTCTCGGGCCGCACCTCCGTGCTGCTGCACGGCGGTGAGTACTACGTCGGCATCGGCGTCTCCTCCTCGTTCGTGCCGGCGGACTCGGCCGTGACGATGAAGGTCGTCGCCGTCACTCCCGCGGGCGTACCGGTCACCGGCCGCTCGGTGGCGATGAAGACCTGGCGCCGCATCTGGCGCTCCGTTCAGAGCGCCGAGTCTGGCGGTCGCTACTCATGGCGGTCCGAGACGGAGGACATCGCCGTGGATTCGGCGATGGTGGAACCGGGAACGAAACCCGCCGTCCGCCGCTTTGTGCCGGTCGAACCGGGTTTCTATTATACGGAGGTCTCGTCCACCGATGACCGCGGGAACCGTGTGCTGGCCAACGGCTACTTCTACGTGAGCGGCAGCGGATATGTGCCGTGGGAACGTTCCGACGATGACCGCATCGAGCTCATCACGGACCGGGAGAAGTACCGTCCGGGGGACGTCGCGCGCATCATCGTGAAGAATCCGTACGAACAGGCGACGGCGCTGGTGACGGTGGAGCGAGAAGGCATCATGCAGCATTTCACGACGGTGGTGAACGGAAGCGCGCCGGAGCTGCGCATCCCGGTGCGGAAGGAGTTCCTGCCGAACGTGTTCATCTCGGTGGTGCTCCTGCAGGGACGGAGCGACAGCGTGGCCGCGACGAGGGAATCGGACCTCGGCCGGCCGTCGTTCAAGATGGGGTATGCGGCGCTGTCGGTGAGTCCGGAGGAGAAACGTCTCTCGGTCACCGTCGCGACCGACCGGAGCGATTACCGTCCGGGCGATTCTGTGCGGGTGACGGTGCGGACGAGAGGGAAGGATGGACGGGGCGCACCGGCGGAAGTGACGCTCAGTGCGGCGGACCAGGGGGTGCTGAACCTCATCGGATATCGCCTGCCGAACCTCTTCGTCACGTTCTATGCGGAACGGGGACTCTCCGTCACCACCTCCGAAACGAGGGCGCATCTCATCGAGCAGCGGAACTTCGGCGAGAAGGCCGAAGTGGTCGGCGGCGGCGGTGCGGCGAAGATGATGGCGGCGATGGACGCGGAAGGGATTCGGAAGGAGTTCCGGGCGTCCGCGTTCTGGCGTCCGTCGGTGATCACTGACCAGCAGGGGAACGCCGTGCTGCGGTTCAAACTTCCGGACAACATCACCGGCTTCCAGTTGATGGCATCGGCACACACCGTCAGCGGAACGTTCGGCTACGCCGAGACCACGTTCACCGTGAGCAAGCCGCTGCTGCTGCAGCCCGCCTTCCCGCGATTCGTCCGTTCCGGCGACCTGTTCGAAGGGGGAGCGGTGGTGATGAACGGCGGAGACCGGCCGAAGAGCGTCCGCATCGTGATGTCCGCGCGCGGAAGCGTGACCGCGGCCGCGGAGACCTCCGTCGTCGAGGTTCCGGCGGGCGGGTCCAAAGAGGTGCGGCGGCGGTTCACGGCCGGCGGCACCGGACAAGCGACGTTCATCGTGAAGGCGGTGACGGAGGAAGAGAAGGACGGACTGCAGTGGAGCATTCCCGTGACGGAACCGCGGCGGTACGAGACCATCGCGACCTCCGGGACCTTCACGGAGGCCGATGCGGGCGAGACCGTCCGGAGACCCTCCGCCGTCCATGAAGAGCTCGGTTCGTTGAACGTCACTCTCTCCTCCACGGCGATGACCGGCCTGTCCGAAGGAGTGCGCTACTTGTTCGAGTATCCGTACGGCTGTCTCGAGCAGCGCATGTCGCGCGCGCTCCCCATCATCCTCGCGGCGGACATGGTGACGGCTTTTTCGCTCGACGTCCTGAAAGGGAAGGACCACCGCGCCGTGGTGCAGGAAGTGCTGGACGATGTGCCGTCCTACCAGCACTGGAGCGGCGGATTCACATACTGGAAAGGGGGTTTCGAAGGAGGGCCGGCGCCGTACCTTTCGGCGTACACGATGTACGGACTGACGCTCGCACGGAAGGCCGGATACCGGGTGGACCGCCGAACGGCGGAGAACGGAATGCGGTACCTCCGTGAACAGCTCAACGAACGCGCGCAGAACGTCTCCGAAGGAGTGGACGACGCCGTCAAGGCGCTCACGGTGTACGTGCTGGCGCTGGAAGGTTCGCCGGACCCCGGTCAGATGGAGCGGCTCTTCGTCCGAAGAGCGTCGCTGCCGCTGGAGGCGAAGGCGTTCCTCCTCCGCGCGCTCGTCCGTTCCGGAAGCGATCCTTCCATGGTCCGAGCGCTCGTCGCGGAACTGCGGAACATGATGAAGCACGCTCCCACTTCCGCGCATTTCGAAGAGACCGCCGGCGGTGACTGGTGGCGGTGCTGGTACTCGCCGGTGCGAAGCACCGCCATCGCCGCTGCGGCGCTGCTCGAAGCGGCTCCGCAGGATCCGGCGCTTCCCAAGGTTGTGCGGTGGCTCGTGGACCGGCAGCGCGGAGGGAGATGGAGGACGACACAGGAGAACATGTTCGTCGCATCGGCGCTCTCTTCCTACTACGCCGTCTTTGAGAAGGAGACACCGGACTTCTCCGCAACGGTGCGTCTGGCGGGGAGGACCATCATGGAGGAGCTCTTCCGCGGACGCTCGTTGTCGCAACGGAACGGAAGCGTTCCGCTCTCCGCGCTTCCGGAAGGGGATTCCGAGCTCTCCCTGGACCGGAAAGGCACGGGCCGTCTCTATTATACCCTGCGGATGCGCTACTATCCGAAGGGACCGGCGCGGATGATGGACGAAGGCTTCACCGTGACGAAAACGGTGGAGCAGCTCCGGCGCGTGAACGATTCCGTGCAGAGCATCGAGGCCGGAACGCTGGCGAAGGTGACCGTCACGGTCGCCACGCCGCAGCACCGTTCCTTCGTCGTCATCGACGATCCGCTGCCGGCCGGGTGGGAGATCGTGAACACGACGTTCGAGACGACCGGTCGGGGACCGGGGAACGACGAAGAGCGTACATGGTGGTTCGACCATCAGGAGTACCGCGATGACCGTGCGCTCTTCTTCGCCAACGAACTCCCCGCCGGCGTGCACCGTGCGACGTACCTCGTCCGCGCGACGTCGTTCGGCACGTATGCGATGCCCTCCACGTACGTCGAACAGATGTACGAACCGGAGGTGTTCGGTCAGACCGCTTCCACCACCGTCATCGTGAAATGAGGGTGACGCCCCGTCATCGGTTCCGGGTGCTGTCCGCTGCCGCCGCGGCCGCCGTGCTCATCGCTGCGGCATCGCTGTTCATCCCGCTGGAGCGAGAGCGGTTCGCGCCGTCGGCGGTCCATTCGCTGACGGTGAAGGACCGGCACGGCTTCACGCTGCGCGAGTTCCTGAACGACGACGACGGCCGGGGGGAATGGCAGCCTCTCTCCGCCGTCTCGCCGCATTTCATCGATGCGGTCATCGCCGCGGAGGACCGGAGGTTCCGGTACCATCCCGGTGTGGACCCCGCCGCGCTCCTGCGGGCGCTCGCATCACGCTTCTCGGACGGCCGCCGCTCCGGCGGCTCCACTATCACGCAGCAGGTCATCCGTGCCGTCTATCGTCATCCCCGCACCTTCTCGGCGAAAGTCACCGAAGCATGGTACGCGCTCCGTCTGGAACGGATGATGTCGAAGGACGAGGTGCTCGAGCAGTACGTGAACCGCATCCCGTTCGGGAACCAGCTCTTCGGTATCCACGCAGCGAGCCGATACTACTTCCTCAAGCCGGCGAAGGAGCTCTCCATCGCCGAGGCGGCCTTCCTTGCCGCCGTTCCCAACGCCCCCGCATCGCTCGATCCGGTCCGGTACCACAGCCGCGCCCTCCGGCGCCAGCGATTCATCCTCGGGCGGATGGCGGAGGAGGGGACCATCACCGCGGAAGAACACCGGCGCGCGCTCCGGCAGAACATCCCGGTGGTGCTACCGTCCGCCCGCTTCGCCGCGCCGCACGCCGTCGAGTTCGCCGTGCAGGGTGTCCAACGGGGCGTTCCGCTGGCGGAGCTTCGCACCACGTTCGACGGCGAACTCTACCGCGACATCCAGTGGATCGTCCGCGGTCATCTGGAGCGCCTGAAAGAGAAACGGGTGACGAACGCCGCGGTGGTGGTGCTCCACAACGCCACCGGCGAGGTGCGGGCGATGACCGGTTCGGCGGATTACTTCGACGACGCCGCACAGGGGAAAGTGAACGGCGCCCTCGCGCTCCGTCAACCTGGTTCCTCCGTGAAACCCTTCACGTATGCGCTGGCGCTCGAGGCCGGCATGACCCCCGCCACGCTGCTGGCGGACGTTCCGACATCCTTCCCCGATGCGGGGGGAAGTTTCGTTCCCGTGAACTACGACCGTGAGTACCACGGACCGGTCCGGCTCCGGACGGCGCTCGCCTGTTCGTACAACATTCCGGCGGTCCGGCTGCTGCATCGTCTCGGTACCGCAGCGCTCCATGCGAAGCTGGCGGAAGCGGGCATCACGAGCGTCACCAAACAGCCGGAGCATTACGGGTACGGTCTGACGCTGGGGAACGCCGAAGTGTCGCTGCTCGAACTGACGAACGCGTACCGCTCCTTCGCGAATGGCGGCGAATGGCGGCCCATCTCCGTCATCGTGTCGGCGGAGGGGATCGCAGGAGGACCCCGTCCGCTCTCTCATCCGGCCGAATCGGGCGAACGGCATCCGGTCTTTTCGCCGGCCGCAGCGGCGCTCATCACGGACATCCTGTCGGACCCCGCTGCACGCCGTGCGGCGTTCGGCAACCATTTCCGTTTTCCGTTCGCCTGCGCGGTGAAGACCGGCACGACCAAGGACTACCGAGACAATTGGGCGGTCGGCTACACTCCGGAGTACACCGTCGGTGTCTGGGCGGGGAACTTCGACGGCCGACCGATGCAGCAGGTCTCCGGAGTCACCGGCGCGGGACAGATCTTCACCGACGTCATGCATCTGCTGGCGGCGAAGCACGGAAGCGGTGAGTCGCGTTTTCCCGTCCCCGAAGGAACGAGGCTCCGGCGCATCTGTGCGCGGAGCGGAGCGCGGCCGACCGATGCGTGTCCGGCCGTCATCGAAGAGCGCTTCATCGCGGGTACGGAACCGGCGGAGCGGTGCACCGTCCATCACCGGTACCGGGTGCGGGGGAACGATGGAACGCCGCATATCGAGACGTTCGAACTGTTCAGTGGTGAGTACCGAGAATGGGCTGAGCTCACCGGAGTTCCTCCGGTACCTCCCGGCGCGGTGGAGATCACCGGACCGGCACCCCCATCATCCCGCGGAGGCCGGCCGCAGATCCTCTTCCCGCATGACGGCGCCGTGTTCAAGATCGATCCGGTGCTCCGGACCGCGTATCAATCCATTCGCGTCGAATATGCGTCCGCCGGAACTTCATCGAAGAGAACGCTTCTCATCGACGGCGAACCGGAACTGGCCGCCGGTGATGCATCGGTCTGGTGGAACCTCCGCCGCGGCCGTCACCGGCTGCAGATCGCGGAAGAGAAGGCAGGACGCACTTCCGTGAGTCCTCCCGTCTCTATATATGTAGAGTAATTTTCTCTTTGAAATGCGCTCATTAATTTTATATTAATATCAAAGGAGTTACACCCATCATTTGAAGGAATACGTCTTGCCGCGACTTGTACCTGTTGTCATTCTCGCCGTGCTCTTCATCGGCTGCAGCGAGAAGCCGCTTCAGCGGAGAGCCGAACAGCCATCTGCATCCTTCTATACTATAACACCCCCCGCACCTCTCCTCTACGCCTCAACCAGTTCCGTTCCCTTCTTCACCGGCGGTCAAGACACCGTCGAAGTGCCGTTGACGGACACGCTGTCGGCCGCCTCCATGCCCGACACGACCATCACGGAAGAGGAGAAGAGTCTCATCCTGCTGCTGGAGACGGCACGCGAGCATTACCTGCAGGCGATGCAGGCGGCGGCGGAAGGGGATTCCACCGCGTCCGCGGTGGAGTTCGAGGAGGCCATCAAGCATCTGAACGAGGCGAGCTATTATGACGATGTGGAGAGCAACGCGGACTTCAACGACCTGACCCGGAGCGTGCTCGAGGATTATGAGAAGTACATCGCCACCATCGACAGCCTCGGTCCCCAAAGCTCCATCTTCGCCCTCCGCGAGAAGATCAACCTCGAGATCGAGAAGGTGGACATCACGAACATCCAGATACCGGCCTCGCTGCTGCCGAAGACCGACGTTCCGCTGACCATCAACGAGTACTCGAAACGCGCCATCGCCTTCTTCATGGGGAAGGGGCGGGTGCACATGGAGAACTGGATCCACCGTTCCGGCAAGTACTTCCCGATGATGTCGCGCATCTTCCAGGAGGAGGGGCTGCCGCCGGAGCTGATGCTGCTCTCGCTGCCGGAAAGCGGACTGAATCCGACCGCGCGCTCCTGGGCGAAGGCGGTGGGACTGTGGCAGTTCATGAAGGCGACCGGCGCGTTGTACGGGCTCCGTTCCACGTACTGGTACGACGAACGGCGCGACTTCGAGAAGGCGACCCGCGCCGCGGCGCGGCATATGAAGGACCTCTACGCCGACCTCGGAGACTGGCATCTCGTCTTCGTCGCCTACAACGCCGGTCCCGGCTGGGTACGCCGCGCCATCCGCCGGACCGGTTCCACCGACTTCTGGGAGATGCGGCACCGTCTGCCGCGCGAGACGCGTAACTATGTTCCGCAGTACATCGCGGTGGCGCTCATCTTCCTCCGTCCCGAGGCGTTCGGCTTCGAGAACGTGCAGAAGGCCGACTCGCTCGCGTACGAGTATGTGACCGTGGACGACTGCGTGGACCTGGAACTGCTCGCCGAGTGCGCCGGCACCGATCTGGCGACCATCCGCGACCTGAATCCGGAGCTGACGCAGTGGTGCACGCCGCCGAACTATCCCGGCTACCAGCTCCGCGTACCGGCCGGCGCTTCGCTCTCCTTCGCCGAGAACTATGCGCGCATTCCGGAGGAGAAGAAGCTCGACTTCGCGACCCATACCGTGCGGAAAGGGGAGACGGTGGGGGCCATCGCCAAACGGTACGGGCTCCAGACCGCCGTCATCTTCGAGGTCAACCGCATGTCCCGCAAGACCCGGCTGAAGGTCGGTTCCACGCTCATCATACCCGTGCAGTCGAAGTCCGTCGCCGCCATCGTGGAGGTGCAGCGGAAGCGGGAGCAGGAGGAGCGCGAGCGGGCGCTGAAGCGTCGCGAGCAGCAGCGGACCCTCGCGGCGAAATCTCCGGCGCGGACGCGGCCGCAGGCGGCGGCGTACGAACCGAGCGGACGCGTGAAGCTCACCTACAAGGTGAAAAAAGGGGAGACCATCGGTCATATCGCGGAATGGTTCCGCGTGCGTGCGAGCAACATCCGCAACTGGAACGACATCCCGTACGGTCGGCACATCTACGCCGGGCAGACCCTGAAGATCTACGTCCCCGAAGAACGGGCGGAAGAGTTCCGGAAGATCGCGTCGATGGACTTCACGCAGAAACAGCAGATGGTCCGTTCGTCCGGCAAGCGGTCCGCCGCCGCGCCCGCCGAACGCCGCGACCGCACCAACTGGCTGCAGCATTCGGTGAAGCGGGGGGAGTCGCTGGAGAAGATCGCGGCGAAATACGACGTCGCCATCGCGGACATCCGTACGTGGAACAAGTTGAAGAGCAGCCGCATCAATGCCGGACAGACGCTTGAGATCTACTCCGCCGCCAACGGCAACGGCGCCGCCGAGCGCGAAGAAGCGGCGGCGACGGCGAAGGTGCGCGCCGGCAACGACCCGACCATCGTCACCCATGTGGTGAAAAAAGGGGAGACGCTCGGGAAGATCGCCTCGAAGTATTCGGTCACCATCGCCGACGTTCGGAAATGGAACAAACTGAACGGGTCACGCATCGTCGTCGGACAGAAACTGAAGATCATCCGTCAGCGGACCTGACCGCCGTTCCTTCCGCCGTGTTACGATTCGGTGAAGTGTCGGGTCCTCCTTGTTTTTCCGTTCTTTTGCTCGTATCTTTCCTCACACCGTTCCACTCACTGGCATCGAACGTTCATTGCTCCTCCACCGAACCACGTTCATACTGCTGCTGACCCTGCTGGCCGGCGCCTCGGCGTCCGGTCAGACGCTGTCCAAGACGACGGACGATGACGGGTCCAAGTACACCAGCATCGGCAATCTGAGCCTCACCGTCACCAACTACGGAACGCTCGGCAACGGCTTCACCGGATGGCCGAACCAGCCGTCGCTGGAGTATCCGAAGGGGTCGGGCATCGAACACCTCTTCCTCGGCGGGCTCTGGGTCGGCGCCATTCCGCGCGGCGAAGGGACCGCCCGGGTCTCCACCGGCGCGGTGGACATCGGTTCCGTGCGGCGCCTGGCCGAAGGGTTCGAGATGACGAGCAATCCCGGTTCCGTCATCACCCAGCGCTCCACGCTCTCCGAATCGCCCTACTTCGACCTCTCGGCCATCAGCCATCAGGATTACGTGATGGAGTTCACCGACCGCAACACGCGCATCCCGGACACCGGCGACTCCATCCCGAACCATCAGCCCCTCGGCGTCGACATCCGTCTCGAAACGTACGCCTGGAACTTCCCCTTCGCCGACTTCTTCGTCATCCTCAACTACACCGTCAAGAACGCCGGCACGCAGGTCCTCGACAGTCTCCACATCGGACTCTGGAACAACGGCGTCGTACGCAACACCAAACTGACCGGACGGCCGGGGGGACGGGACTTCTATAATCACTCGGCGAAGAACTATGTGGACAGTCTCCGCCTCGGCTACACCTTCGACTTCGACGGTGCTCCGTACGGTCCCTCCGCCAACAGCTACATCGGCTACAAGCTGCTCGGCGCGACGCCGTTCCCGCTCAAACGCGATTCCTCCGGCGCCGTCACCGCATCGGCGCTCGATTCGCTCGCGCAGCTCGCCGGCCATACCTACTACAACGGCTGGAAGTTCAACAACCGCGCCGGAAGCCAGGTCTACTTCTATCCGGAGTTCGACGACAATCCGTCGGAGGAGTTCCGCGGCAAGTTCCAGCGCCTGAAACGCTCCATGCCCAAAGTGAATCTCGAAGCGCTGAACCGTCCCACCAACGTGAAAGCGTCGGACGGATTGACGGACGGCGAGGCCCCGGCGAGCATGACCGATCTGCTCTCCGTCGGTCCGTTCCAGTCGCTCGCACCGGGCGAAAGCGTGCAGGTGGTCTTCGCGTACGTCGCCGGGAAGAAGTTCGGCGCCGGGCTCTCGTCGGCGGACTATCTGAACCCGCAGCTGCGCCGCATCCTCTACGCGAACGCCTCCTGGGCGCAGCAGGCGTACGACGGAGAGGACCTCAACGGGAACAACCGGCTCGACGTGGGGGAGGACATCAACGGCGACGGGAAACTGAGCCGCTTCACCCTGCCGCAGCCGCCGCGCCAGCCGCGCGTCCGTTCCGTGGTGGAGGACCAGAAAGTGACCATCTACTGGGACCGCGTGCAGGCCGAAGAGAGCTTCGATCCCATCAGCCGCCGGTACGACTTCGAAGGGTACCGCGTCTACCGCTCCAACCCCGGCGTCGAGATCAAGAACCCCGAGAACTTCCTCCTCTCCATGAACCTCGCCGGCGAGTTCGACCGGTCGGACAACGCCGTCGGCTTCAACACCGGCTTCGACCGCATCCGCCTCGCCGCTCCGAAGACGTTCGACGGCGACACGGTGGAGTACTGGTACCAGTATCCGCCGAAGGACGACCCGGTGACGAGCCTCAACGGATGGCAGTACCTCTACGGCGTCTCCGCGTTCGACGGCGGCGACTCCTCCAACGGCCTGCCGAGCCTCGAGAGCGCCAAGGTCGTGAAGCGCGTCGTTCCCGGTACCAGACCCGCGGCGGCCGGCGACAAGAACGTCTACGTGTATCCCAATCCGTACTACGCGAACGCCGCCTGGGACCTCGGCGGTGAACGCACGCGGAAGATCTACTTCGCCAACCTCCC
>WBUG01000059.1 GCA_008933835.1 Bacteroidota bacterium
TTAAGAATTAAGAATGTGTTTTGTGATTGCATTCCATCGGTGATCGTAGCATAGACGGACGATCTCTCTTTTCTTTTTTATCTTTTCTCTCCCTTGTCCTTCAACCCAAAAAACATCTCCGCTGTCGGCTGGATGCTCTTCAGCGCCTTCTGCTTCGCGCTGATGGGGGCGTTCACGCATTCGCTCAGGGAGACGTTCGACTGGCGCATCACCGGCTTCGCCCGGGCGTTCATCAACTTCGTCCTCATCGTCCTGCTCGCCCGCGCCACCGGTACGCCGCTCATCTTCCGCGCCCCCTCGTCGCTCTGGTGGCGGAGCATCGCCGGCACCATCTCCATCGTCTGCACCTTCTACGTCTTCGCCAACCTCCCCATCGCGGAGGCGACCTCGCTCAGTAACCTGGTCCCCATCTGGATGGCGCTCCTCATCGCCGTGGTGGAGAACCGGCTCGTCTCCCGCTCCGTGCTCGTCTCCATCGTCCTGAGCGTCGTCGGGGTCTTCTTCATCCAGCAGCCGCACTTCGACACCTCGGGCATCGCGGTGTACGTCGGCATCATGCAGGCGCTCTTCGCCGCCGTCGCGGTCTACAACCTCCACCGCACCAAGAACCTCCACCCCACCACCGTGGTGGCGCACTTCACCGGCGTGGCGAGCGTCGTCACCTTCGCCGTCATGCTCCCCTCGCTCCCGCAGCTGCTGGAAGGGGCCCGCTACACCTGGCCGGTCATCGTCAGTCTGCTGGGGGTGGGTCTCACCGGCACCGTGGCGCAGCTCGCCATGACGCGCGCGTACCTCCTGGGGAACCCCTCCATCAACTCCACGGTGGGACTGGCCCAGGTGGCCATCGCGACGGTGCTGGACATCCTCATCTGGGACCGGCATTTTGGAACCGAGACGATTCTCGGTATATTGCTCATCACCATCCCCGCCACCTTCTTCGTGGCCCGCATCCAGATACGGAACAGGACGCAGGGAGTCTAGAATTGATAAATTGAGAAATTGGAGAATTGGGGAATTGGGGAATGGTGATTGGGAGATTGAGAGATTGGAACAATGCATTTGTTGATCATGAACTGTGATTTAAGTTTGATGATTTGTTCGTTCTGGATTGTGATTTGTGTCTTGTGATTTCCGTACACCATGCTCTCTACGAACACCTTCTACACCGCGTTCGACACCGCCTGTCTCGACGAGCAGCGGAAGGATGACTACCGGACGCCGTTCGAACAGGACCGCGACCGCATCATCCATACCTCCGCCTTCCGCCGGCTGCAGGCGAAGACGCAGGTCTTCCTCTCCGGCGAGTACGACTTCTACCGCACGCGGCTGACCCACTCCCTCGAGGTGGCGCAGATCGGCCGGGCCATCTGCACCTACCTGCAGCGCACCTCGCCCCTCCTCTCGCCGGAGCATCACATCGATCCGCACCTGGTCGAGGCGGTCTGCCTCTCGCATGACCTCGGCCATCCGCCGTTCGGTCACGCCGGGGAACGGACCCTCAACCAGTTGATGCGCAACCACGGCGGCTTCGAGGGGAACGCGCAGACCCTCCGCATGCTCACCGAAACGGTCTACTCCGAACGGGGCGAACGGAAGGGGATGAGCCCCACCCGCGCCTTCGTGGACGGCGTGCTGAAGTACAAGACGCTCTACGCGGAACTGCCGGACCCGGTGAACCACTACGTGTACGACGACCAGCGCCGCTTCCTCGAGTTCGTGTTCGACGGGTTCGACGTCGTCGCCGCGCTGCCGGCGGGGAAGACGCGCGATGCGTTCCGTAGCATCGAATGCCAGGTGATGGACTGGGCGGACGACGTGGCGTACTCGCTCAACGACGTGGTGGACGGCATCCACTCCGGCTTCATCACCATGGAGCGCATCGAACGGTGGGCGGCCGGACAGTCCCTCGGCGCCGATCATCAGCGCTCGCTGGAACGCCTCTTCGCCGCGATGAAGGAGGGGTACGCCGAACGTTCCATGTCCGCCAAGATCGGGAAGTACATCACCGCCTGCACCCTCCGCGAAACGGAGAACCCGATGAGCGCCCGGACGAACCGCTACCGGTACGAGCTGGTCATCGACCCGGCGGCCCGGACCGAATCGAAGCTGTTCAAGCGCATGGCGCTGGACCTCGTCTTCCTCTCCCCGCAGCTGAACCAGGTGGAGAAGAAGGGGGACTTCATGCTCCGCCGCATCTTCGAATCGTTCAGGGAGAACTACATCAACAAGGAACGCTTCGAGATGCACCTGCTGCCGGCGTCGTACGAGCAGGGCATCCTGGCGTCGCCGGACGCGTCGCACCGCGTACGGCTCATCTGCGACTACATCGCCGGCATGACGGACGGATTCGCCATCCGCACCTATAAGCGGCTGTTCGACCCGGACTTCGGGTCCCTCGCCGACCTGGTGTGATCCGCCCCCCTGCGCGGCACACGGACCGGGGAACGCCCCGGAAACGACCATGGACGACTGGTACCGCTTCGACGGCGCCGAGACGCTCGACACGCCGGCGCTGCTCTTCTACAAGGAACGCATCGCCGCGAACATCGCCGCGGCCCTCCGCATGGTGAGGGAGCCGGCGCTCCTCCGTCCGCACGTCAAGACGCACAAATGTGCGGACATCGTACGGATGATGACGGCGGCGGGCATCTCGAAGTTCAAGTGCGCCACCATCGCCGAAGCGGAGATGCTCGGCGCCGCGGGCGCGCCGGACGTGCTCCTGGCCTACCAGCCGGCCGGATCGAAGGCGCTCCGGTTGTTGACGCTGGTCCGCCGGTTCCCCGATGTGCGCTTCTCCTGCCTTGTGGACGACACGGAGACCGCCGCCGCGCTCGACGCGCACTGCGCCGCCGCGGGTGTCACGCTCGATGTGTGGCTGGACCTGAACGTGGGACAGAACCGCACCGGCGTCGTTCCGCACCGCGCTCCGGCGCTCGCCGCCGCGGTGCAGTCGTGCCGCTCGCTCCGCCTTGCGGGACTGCACGCGTACGACGGACACATCACGACGGCCGATCCGGTCGAATGCCGGAGGCAGGTGGACGATGCGTTCGCGCCGGTCTTCGCGCTGCGGAAGGAACTGGACGGCATCGCCGTCATCGCCGGCGGTTCCCCCACCTTTCCGTGTCACGCCGGACGGGGCGACGTGGAATGCAGTCCGGGAACCTTCGCGCTGTGGGACGGCTCGTACCAGCGCACGTATCCGGACCAGCCGTTCGTCCCCGCCGCGCTGCTGATGACGAGCGTCGTCTCGGTCGTCAACACCTCGCTCTTCTGCACCGACCTCGGCCACAAGTCGGTCGCGTCCGAAGGGCCCATCCCGCGGCTCCGGTTCGTGAACGCGCCGGAGGCGATGCAGAGCGGCCACAGCGAGGAGCACATGGTGGTGACCGTACCGGACGCGTCGAAGTACCGCATCGGCGACCGGCTCTACGCGATGCCGAACCACATCTGTCCCTCCGTCTCGATGTACGAACGGGCGGCGGTCGTCTCCGGCGGACGGCTCGCGGGAGAGTGGCCCATCACCGCGCGCGATAAACGTCTCACGGTGTGAGGCGGCGACGAAGGTCCGATCACGGCGAATTCCGAACAACACGAACAGGTATGACCGACCACAACGAAGAGAAGAAACTGCGCCACGGCGACGTCGTGGAACTCACCATTGAATCGACCGGATTCGAGGGGAAGAGCGTCGCGCGCCTGAACGGGCTGGTGGTGTTCGTGGAGGGGGCGGTGGAAGGGGACCGCGTCCGCGCGAAGGTGCTCCGCGGAAAGAAGCGGTTCGCCGAAGCGGTGACGACGGATGTGCTCGTCCCCTCGCCGAAGCGCACCGCGCCCCGCTGCTCCTACTTCGGCACGTGCGGCGGATGCAAGTGGCAACATGTGGAGTACGCGGCGCAGCTCGCCTTCAAGCAGCAGCATGTGGCGGACGCCGTCGAACGCATCGGCGGGATGAAGGACGTTCCGGTGCTCCCCATCATCGGCAGCCGGGACCTCTATTATTACCGGAACAAACTGGAGTTCTCGTTCAGTGACCGGGCATGGATCGCCGAGCGTCCCGCGGAAGGGGCGGAGCCGGAAGGGTCGGTGTGCGCCGTCGGTTTCCACGTGCCGCAGCGGTGGGACAAGGTGCTGGACGTGCACGAATGCTACCTGCAGTCCCCCCTCAGCAACGGCATCCTCAACGCGGTCCGCGACTTCGCCGTGCGTCACGGCGTTCCGCCGTACTCCCCGCAGAGCGAGAGCGGCTACTTCCGGAACCTCGTCATCCGCGAAGGGAAGAACACCGGCGACGTGATGGTGAACGTGGTGACGTTCGAAGATTCCCCGGAGACGATGCAGCGGCTGGCGAAGGAACTGACGGCGGCCTTCCCCGAGATCACGACGGTGGTGAACAACGTGACGAAGCGGAAGTCGCAGGTGGCGACGGGGGAGTACGAGAAGGTGTACCACGGAGAAGGGATCATCCACGACCGCATCGGCACGAAGCTCTTCCAGATCTCGGCCAATTCGTTCTTCCAGACCAACACGGCGCAGGCCGAGGCGCTCTACGCGGTGGCGAAGGAGTACGCCGCGCTGCGTCCGACGGACACGGTGTACGACCTGTACTGCGGCACCGGCTCCATCGCCCTCTACGTGGCGGACGCGGTGAAGCAGGTGGTGGGGGTGGAACTGGTGGAGAGCTCCATCCTCAACGCGCGGATGAACGCCCGCCTCAACGGGGTGGAGAACTGCGAGTTCATCGCCGGAGACCTGAAGGACCTGCTGACGAAAGAGAACACGTGGCGGAACGAGCATCCGAAGCCGGACGTCATCATCGTGGACCCGCCCCGCAGCGGCATGCATCCGAAGGCGGTGGAGGAACTGGGCGCCATGCGCGTGCCGGTGATCGTCTACGTCAGCTGCAACCCCGCCACCCTTGCCCGCGACCTGCAGCTGCTCTCGCAGCACGGCTACCGCACCGAGAAGGTGCAGCCGGTGGACATGTTCCCGCACACCTACCACATCGAATGCGTGGCGCGCGTCGTCCTTGCCTGACCTACCGTTTCGTCAACCGCAGTTTCGGCATCACCGGATACGGATACCTCCACGGCATCTCGACGAAGAGCGTGCCGCGCAGCGTGTCCGCTTCGATGCTGAACGGGATGGCGATGTCCCGCCGTTCCGCGGTGGAGGTGTCCGCGGCCGAGAGACGTCCGCTGAGGAACCCCTCGATCTTATAATCCGTCTCCACCCCCAGCCACCGGGCGACCGCGCCGCGGTTACGGTGGACGTACGCCTCGGTGAAGCGCGCACCGCCGGCGGAGCCGGTCACGGCGCCGTTCGTATCGATGACGATGGTGACGGCCGCGGGAATGGAATCGGGGGGCTGGGAGGAGACATAGGAACGGCCTTCACCGGTCCATATGCCGGTGAGCGTTGCAAGGTCTTCGTTAGTGACGGCCGAGTTGCATCCGCCGAGAATGAATGCGGCGGTGAGGAGAAGAGCGGTTCGATGACGGGTCATAGTGACTCCGGAGATTGACCGAAATGTACGGTGTTTCCGGACCGAATACCATAGAAGGTGCGGGAGGGAGGCGCGGTCCGGACCGACCCCATCCATATCCTTCTATCCAATTTCCACTGACATCGGACATAGTTTCGTCAATTTTCTCAGACTTTTTTCTTGCGGGAAATAGCCCCTTTTTACTATTATCAAGTGCTCACGCGCCCGGAATTCACGGCCTCCCCACAACTCGGATCCGCATGCAGCACGTCAAATCGTTCCTCTGCCTCTATATCGCGCGCGTCGTGACCATCGACGACGTTGCCGCGCATTTCGGTCTCTCGTCCGAGACCCTCCGCAAGAACTTCTACCGTTCAGAGCATGTCACGATCGGCGAATACATCGCCCATCTGCGTGTCGAAATGCTGAAGGAATACATCCGCATCGGCGGCGTGTCGTACAAGTACGCCTGCTATGCGGTCGGTCTGCGCGAGGATTCCGGCGCCCGCCTCTTCCACCGGCACACCGGCATGACCATGTCCCAATACCACGCGGAACAGGAAAAATTGGGAAACGTCTTCTCCGGAGCCCTGCCAAGAACCACGACCTCCGCCAAGCCCCGAAAACAATCGAAAAAAGCCCCTTTGTCCGCTAATGTCAACCGCTAATGTCAAGGCAATTTTCTTGACTTGACCCTTCCGCTTTTTTATCATTGCACCAGGGTAACGCAATTCATACACGACGCTTCAACCCACCCTGCTTCAGACTTCGACATAGCTTCCCGGACCACTGCACTGTTGGTGGCGTAAGAGGACGGTTCGTTTAGATTGGGCGCTGGACGGACCGACCGATGAAACCATGAGCAGACGGGCCCGCAGTGGCCGGGAGGCTCTTTTTATCCGCACTTCGTCGTTCCCCGCAACGTGTACACCTCTCGAGTCGAACGACGGACACCGCACCGTATCCAGCGCGATGGACCATCGTATGACTCATTCAATGATGCGCTGCATCATTCTGGCCTTGAGTTGCTGCACCCTCAATTGCAGGGATGCGGTCTCGCCTCCCTCCGATCCTCCCGTCCCGCCTCCGGATAAATCGGTGTGGCAGGTCGTACCCGAATTCGAGAACTACGATATCCGGTACATCATTGAGTTCAAGGATGAGCTGTACTGTGCGGTGATGATCGTCCCGTCGTCCGCCGAAGCCCGATCGGCGGTGGTGAAAACATCGGATGGAGAGACGTGGACGACGGTCCGCCGATTCAGCGAGGCCATCGGACCGATGGCGGTCAACGGAGATTCGCTCTATGTACTCACGGACCATTTCGTTCACAGGATGGATGCGCAAGGGGAATGGGTGCAACGATTCGGTGTGCCGTGGCAGATCTCCGACGCCCAGTTGAACGGTGATATGGCGTTCTTGAACGGCAACTTGTACATCGCTCAGACGAGGATGACAGGATATCTTTTTATGGTAACACCTGATAGCATATGGACACAATTATTTCCATATGGATTTGAAATTAGCCCATCAATTGCCCGGATAGTACCGTTTAGGAACGGAAATAGTGACGCGGCATATTGTCGGTCGATATTCTCCAGTAACAGCGTTATCAGCATCTTCGATGGCAAAACCTTGACAGATATATCAACCAAACCGTCAAAAGATGCATTCGGGAATAATGCGATCACAATGTACAACAACACACTTTATGCAGGATATCATGATCGTGTTAATAACAAGTCTGGCGCTGTTTACCAACTTACCAACGATATGAAGTGGTTGCTATATCATGATTCACTCCCCAATGCACCATTTGCAAACGATTATGATACGCCAATGGTGACACATCCAATATCGATTCTGTTTCTGGATAATCGGATGATTGTCGGAACTGAATCTTATGGCGTGTTTATAGTGAACGATACTCTTGGATGGATTAGTCTGAACTCGGGGTTGAAAATGCATCCAGTGAAAACGGCTAATGGGCAACTGTATGAAGCGATCGTATTTTTGAATGCCTATAAGAAGTATCTATTCGCGGCATATGGGTACCCTGCATTTTCTTGGGGTTTAATTTCTTCGACAACCCGATTTGGATTGCGCCGCACTGTTTTGGTTGATTAGTCTCTTGCCATTGAAATAATAGTTTTAAACCACCCATCATCCGCTTAACCATTCTTTCTCTCACCCGTCCAAATTGCACATTCGATGATGTGGTCTAACCGTATCGCGTCTTCTAACACAAAAGGAGGAGCATATGAGGATGACTGCATTTGTCGTGCGTCGAGCGTTCGAGTATATGGTATTGATCCCATTGTACTTGGTAGCTCAACCGGTTCCGAACAGCATTCCCGTGACTATCGTGGCATCTGATTCCAATCTCAACGCGAACTGGGATTGGAGGAGGGGCGATTTCATCGATAGAGTGTATCCAGATGCGGCATATCGAATCTTCCATCAAACCGATAACGGTGCTATTGTTCCTGTTGCTTTGCAAGCACCCTGGACGCAAGCGAACGCATGGAGTGGATTACTGGACAATAGACCCGAAGATGGATGGATCTTGATCGTGCGTGATTTCGGGACGCCAACACGACCGATAACGGGTAGTAGAGCTGAACGGCCGCCGTATTTTGTTCTCTACAACAGATACAAAGGTATGTTGCGAATTTTCATCAATGTCCAGAATACTAACACTTGGAATCGTGGCGTAATTGAAATGACATTCCAGAATCCGAATGATCCTCAGAAGACGCCGGGGCTACTGGCTTACTTTAAGCCCGTTTCATCAGCGATGGACCGGTTTAGTGGGATGAGTGCGAACGTTAGCTCCGTAGTATCCGAAGTGACCAGAACCAACAACTGGATTTGGGCTGATTTTCCGATGTCCTATGATGAGGCGGTGTTCCCCAAAAATTCTATGGATCCGCCTGCATTTCTGTTCAGGGTGTTCGGTCAAGAATTGAATGATATCGCGATAAAAGGATTGGCACAAGGCGCTCAGGGGAACGCACAGTTTGTGAACAATTGGCTTACCGGAGCACTCTCGGGGAATGCACCCCTCGGGATCGCCGATCTTCATATGCCGAACTTGAACTTAAATCCGAACATCAATGCTGTTTCGTTAGGGTCGCTAAATCTAAAACCCTTCTCAACCCAATCTACGTGGGGTGATTTTCAAAACTATTTCTCGAAAATCAAAATAATGATTCCCCGGATCGATGTCGGGAACCCGCTCAAAGGTCTTTACGATGGATATTCGTCAATGTTGAGTAAGTATATCGGCATATTACCGATTCATTTGCCCGGTATTGATCTTGGAGGGCTATTTGATTTCATGGTGAATGGGGGAAGCAAGGGTGTGCAACCAGTTGAACTCGCGCCATCTTTCATCGCGATGAATTTGGAGCTGAACGGGACTATCACGACAACACAACCTCTTCATGAGGTAAGAGTGACGATCCCATCGACTCGGGACGAGTTCTGGAAGCCCTCACTGGGCAGCGCGGTCGGCATCGTGAGGAACGAGCCTCTGGGTGTCATCGCGCTCAAGAAGACGCCGGTCGTTCTCAAACGTTCCATTCTACGGTCGTTCGATTCGGACGATACGTATCCACGGGAATCGCGTTCCGAATATCTTGCGGAGTACGAAGTCGCTGAGGACCTCCAGTATGCCGTGAATCCTGCGTCGGGTCTTTCGCTGGAGAGCATGGAAGCGTACATATTCACATTGTTCGACCTGTACTATGACGTCGACGGGTGGTTCCTGTCGAACTTCAACAGACCGAACCAGAAGATGTTGACCGAGTTCGACAGTCCGAAGAGCGATGCATCGTTCTTCGTCCGCAGCATGCCGGTACCGGTGCAGCACCTGAAAGGAAGGAGACTGCACTACGGAAAGGATGTGGATCCGGCGGTGTATCTGAAGATCAAAGCGGTGTTCAAACGGAAGGACGATCCCTCGGCGGTGCCGGTGGTGCTGGTGAGCACCTATGAGACGGAGGTCAAGGACCTCGGACGGTTCGATAATCAATCGTACGTATACCGCGCCCTTCCCGTGATTCCGCCGCAGAAGGTATCGTGTCAGTTCGCGCCCGCCGGCGGCGTGGCGGTAACATGGGAGAAGAGCAAAGAGAAGAGCGTGAAGCGCTATCTTGTCGAGCGGTCGATCAACGGTGAAGCATTCCGGCAGATCGCGGCAGCGGATACGAACACCTATACCGATCGGGAAGTGGGCAAGGCCGTCGCAGCGGCCTCGTCAAAGAAGAAGAACGCGACCGTGCACTACCGTGTTCGTGCCTTCTCCGAATGGACAGATTTTGACGGCAGCATCGGTCGGCAGCATTCCGAATACAGTCAGTCCGCTTCCATCTACGGCAGTTACGATTCCCCGCTGTTCGACAAGAGACAACATGAGCGCCGGGGCGACGGGGGAGGCGTTCACGTACGGAGTTTCCCCAATCCGTTCAATCCCGTGACGATCGTACAGTATTCAGTGGATGCACCATCGGAGGTCGACATCGTCGTCTTCAACAGCCTCGGGCAGCAGGTGGCGGTGCTGGTACGGGAACGGCAGGAGCCGGGAACGTACTCGGTGGAATGGAACGCCTCCGCATTGCCGTCCGGAACATACTTCTACCGTGCCGGTATCGGTTCGCACCGCACGACCGGTAAAATGATGCTTCTCAAATGAACCGCGAACTGTCAAGGTATCGGGGAACAGGCATGTGGCGATTTCAGCGGGATTATACGGTCACGGCCGGAATTGTCAACCGTTTCGGTCAAAGCAATTTCATTGCCTCATGGTGTGAGAGATGTTATCATTGTGAGGAATAAGGATGGTTCATGGGATCTCCGGAAGGCCGAGAACGATGCCTTCCCGGCCACGGCACCTCCCGGCATCGGAACCGGAAGACGCACCCAGAATGGGCGCTGAGTGCGGATTCCGTCGATGGTGACGGAGGAGGACCCGCCGTGGTCGGGATTGTATTCCGACCCGTCGGAGATCCCGGTTGTCTGCCGTGGTGAACGGTCCGTAGCCGGTCATCACCGGCCGGTCGCGGGGATGTCGGGTGTTGTACCCTGGCTGTTGTTGCTCGGCGTCTCCGCGACCGTCCGCGCGGCACGTGACGCATCGAAGCGGACCGGTACGAACAAAAATCCCCGGTGTCTTTTCGACACCGGGGATTTTCGTTGTACGACGCGTCCAGCGCTACAGCATCAGCGAGAGCCCGATGGAACCACTCACGCCGTGCAGCGGCATCTCCACCCATGGGGCGGAGGCACCCTTCTCGTCTTCGAACTCGTCGAAGAGGAGGTACCGGTATCCCAGCTCGACCGTCACTCCGAGCCAGGGCGTCACCGGCACGGCAACGCTCCCCGCCACCCGGATCGAGTACGTTTCGCTGGTGAGCGTGTGCGAATACGACATGCTCCGGTCCGTACGGTACGAACCCTCCTCGCCGATCTCCGCCAACGCATAACACAGCTCCAGCTGGAACTGGGACGCGCCGTCGTCGGACATCATGCCGACGCCGAGCGAGAAGGGGTAGACCGTGTACGTCTCGGTGATGGTCCCGTCGATGCTCCCCAGCACGCCGCCGGCAGCGTCGGTCCAGGGCAGCGACACGTCGAACAGCCGCTCCACCGTAGCGTAACCGGCCCGCACCAGCACGATCTTGAAATCGTTCTGCGGCCGGAAGACGACGGTGGCGGAGAGCTCCGGCAGGTTCTTGATGGTCTTGGCGTTGCTGCCGAGCACCTGGTTCGTCATGGCGATGCGGTCGTTGATCTGGCGCGGGTCCACCAGCGAGACGCCGTATTGGACCATGATCTTCGATCTCACGAAGGGCTTCTCCTCCTGTGCGGAGAGCAGGGAACAGAGGAGGAGGAGCGGAAGCAGGGTCCTGCGCATGGTCATCTCCCTCCTATTGTTTGAAGATGGCGATGCGCGCCGCCACTTCGGTATCGGCGGCGTCGAGCAGTGAAAGGTCGTACGTCTGCAGTTCGATGTAGTAGATGCCCATCTCCAGCTTCCGTCCGTTCAGACCGATGCCGTGGTACGACACGGTGAACATCCCGGCGGGATGGTTGACGGAGGTGACGATGGTGGCCTGCCTCCGGCCGAACCGGTCGACCACTGCCAGACGCACGTTCGGACCGGCCGCGCCGGAACCGAGATAAGGGATGCCGTACTCGACCGTCGTGGAATCGCGGAACGGGTTCGGACGGTTCTGGTGCAGGACGTACGTGGGAGGGGGAGCGTTCTCGATCTCCTGCCGGCACCCGGCAAGGAGCATGATGCAGCCGATCACCGCAAGTGCATATCGCATCGGGGCCTCGGATTGGTGATGGAGTGTCTGTAATGTGGCGTTTTGTCCTGACGGATGCAACGGGGGAAGGAAAAGAATGGGATGAATCAGGACAGGTGCGTCTTGAAGAACCGTACGATGCGTTCCTCGTACGCGGCACCGCCGATGTCGTGCACATTGTTGTGGTTGGCCCCTTCCACCAGCCACAGTTCCTTCGGCTCGCCGGCGGCGGCGTACATCTGTTCGCTGTACTCGTGCTTGATGAACGTGTCGTTCATGCCGTGGATGAAGAATACAGGTACGCGGATGTTCTTCACCGCTTCCAGGGGTGAGACCTCGCGGTGGCGGAAGTGGGCGATGGCTTCGCTCCGCTTCATCGAGATGTTGCGCAGGAAATGCCACGGCAGACGCATCAGGCGCTTCTGGTAGTCCACGGTGATCTCGCGCAGCGTCGCGAAGGAGGCTTCGGCGGCCACGGCGGCGATCCGGGGTTCGATGCCGGCCGCCTGCAGCGCGATGGCGGCACCCATGGAGGTGCCGAACAGCCCGATCTTCCCGGTGGTGAACTTCTTCTGCACTTCGTAGATGGCGATCTGCACGTCGTGCTTCTCGTGGTACCCGTACGTGCAGTACCGGCCCCCGCTCTCGCCGTGCGCGCGGGAATCGTACATCAGCACGTTGAACCCGTGGCCGTGCAGCACCTTCGCCAGCAGCAGCCCGCTCATCTTGTTGTCCCCCACACCGTGCAGACAGATGACCGTGGCGTGCGCGTTCGGCGCGGGGATGAACCAGGCGCTGAGACGCGAGATGCCGTCCGACGCGAGGAAATGGAAGTACTCGTACGGCAGACGCAGCTGCGCGGGGGAGGTGGGAAGCCCCCGTTCGCGGTAGAACTCCTCTCCCCGCCGCCGGGGGTTGAGCACCATGATGGGTCCGATGACGAAGACGAGCGCCGAGACGGTCAGCAGGAAGCCGAGCAGGGTCAGGATGAGGAAGAGGAGGAGGCTCATGCGTTCTCCGCGGCGTACAGGCGCAGCATGCCGAAGAGGGCGTGCAGGTCCTCGTCGGAGCTGTAGAAGTGCGGCGCGATGCGGAGCATCCCTTCGCGCAGCGAGACGACGATGCGCTGTTCGGTCAGTTCCGCGAAGATCTCCGACGCCTTCGGATGGGTCAGCGTGACGATGCCGGCACGTTTGGCGGGATCGCGCGGCGTGACGACGCCGAACCCGTTCTCGTCCGCAAAGGCGATGACGCGGCCGGTCAGCTCCAGCACATGGTCCCGGATGGCGTCGACGCCGGCCTCGAGCAGCGTTGCGGTCGATTCCGCCAGGGCCGCGATGCCGACGTAGTTCTGCGTGCCGTTCTCGTACCGCCGTGCGGTCTCGTCAAGGTCGATGCGGTACGTGAAGAAGTCGCCGAAGAAGTTCCGGTTGCTCGTCCAGCCCGCGTGACGCTGCGTGAGGCGCGCCTGCAGCTCCTCCGTCACGAAGACGAACCCGAGCCCCATCAGTCCCATCAGCCATTTGTTCCCGCCGGCGGTGAGGAAGTCGATCTGCATCGCCTGCACGTCGTGCGGCGACACGCCGAGCCCCTGGATGGCGTCGACGCAGAACAGGACGTCCTTCGAACGGCAGAGCGCACCGACGTCGGCGAGGTCCGCCCGGTAGCCGGAGAGGAACTGGACGGAACTGATGGACAGGAGGCGGGTGCGCGGCGTGAGAGCGGCCGCCAGGTCGTCGGTCAGCACCTCGCCGTTGCGGCTCTTCACGAAGTCCACCTCCACGCCGAACCGTTTCAGGTTCAGGAAGGGGACGACGTTCGTCGGGAACTCGATGTCGTTGAGGAGGATGCGGTCGCCGCTCTTCCAGTCGAGCCCGTTGGCGAGGATGTTCAGTCCTTCGGAGGTGTTCGGCACGAATCCGATGCGCTCCGGCGCGGCGTTGATGAGCGCGCCGAGGTTCCGCTTCGCCCGTTCGCACGAATCCAGCACGGAAGGGTACACATCGATGTCCCCGAACGAACGGTTCTGCAGATGCTTCTCCACGACGGCGTGCACCCGCTTCGAGAGGGGACTGATCGCCGCATGGTTCAGCCAGATCTTCCCGGTCTGAATATGCGGAAACAGCGAACGATATTGTTCGGGAGAATAACTCACGTATTCATCCATCATCCATTCTTTTCTTTCTAATATACTCACCCCTTCTCCGTCATTCAAGCAGCTCAGCCGCCGGTTTTTCCCCTTGCGCCGTTCCTTCCTTGCCGGTATATTGGGGACGACAACGCAGCGCCCTTCACGGTACCGCCCGGTACCATCGTTATATTGGAGGGTGTGAATGAAAACACTACTGCCTCTCTTCCTGCTCCCGCTCTTCCTCACCGGCTGTGCGACGCTCATTGACGGGTATGAGCAGCGCGTGCATGTCCGGAACATGAACGATTCCACCGTCATCGCCGGACCGGACGGCAGCGTCATCCCCGTGTTCGGCCGCCACAACATGGCGGTCGCGGCGCCGGACGGAAGCGAACGGAGGACGTTCTCCGCGATCATTCCGGCGGAGAACAGTTATGTGACCGTCGTGCAGAACCGTCACGGCGGGGTGCACATCACCTACGACGCGTTCATCGTCGTCCGCCCGGACCGGGAGCATATGTTCATCATCCGGCACAACGGCGCGAAACATACCGTATACCGGTATCCGAAGATCGGCGCGCATTGGGTGGTGCTGGACATCCTCACCGCCGGCATCGGCTTCGTCATCGACGGCATCACCGGCAACTGGAACGAGTTCGACGACATCGTTCTCTGAACGGCCTCCGCCGGGGTTGCTTCTGAAGGAAAAACCTTCCACACTACGGAGTGGCTCCTCGACCCCGGTATTCCCGGTCCCCGATCATCATCGGAAAGTGTCGTCCTATGAGATCCTCACTGCTCATCGCCGCTCTCCTGCTTCTCGCCCTCACCGTTTCGCCCGCTCAGACGCCATGGCGGTCGGACCTGCGTTCCCTCGTCATGAAAGGGAACGCCGTCTCGTCCATTGTGTATAACACCGGAAGCATCAGCGGACCCGGCGTCCTGCCGAACGTGCACGACCTCGTCTGGCACGGGCTCGGTTATGCGTACGAACTCGCTCCGATGGTCGGGGCCCGCGTCCCCGTTTCGCCGGCCGATTCGGTGACCATCGTCAGCGAGGGGTTCGGCGCGTCGAACGGCAGCACGGCGGACGGCGATTTTTCCCCCGATGGAACGACGAAGTGGGGCTTCCTGCCGATGCCCGGATATTCCGATTCCGGACAGACGGAGATCGCCAACAATCAGAACCAGATGAGCTGGCCGTCGTCATGGTCATCGTGGCCCGGCACGCTTGCCCCACCCACGGCGGACCTGGAGGCGGTGTACGGAATGGACGACCGCTCGGACGCCGAATTCCCGTACTACCCCTTCACGGGAGATTCGACACGCCGGGGACTCGGTCTGGAAGTCGCCGTTCACTATTACCTTCTGGCGCATTCCGCACTGGAGGACATGATGCTGACGACCTACGACATCCGGAACGTCAGTGACCGTGACCTGCCGAAGGTGGTCGCCGGAATGTACGGAGACCCGCACATCGGAGGCGCCAGCGACTTCGGGGACGACGCTGCGAACATGGACTCCGCGCGGCATCTCATCTACAGCTGGGACCCCGACGGAAAAGGGACGATCCCCGCGCTGACGCCGGGCTACTTCGGCACGCTGTTCGCCGGCACTCCCGGCGGACTCGGCATGACGAGCTTCAGCAACATCGTGTACGGCGGGTACAACCGGCCGAAGAACGACACGCTGATGTATCAGTGCATGACGCCGGGAACGTACACTCCGTGGTCCTTGTATCCCCCCGGCGAGTTGAACGATTATGTGATGATCGGGGGGACGGGGTACTTCGCACTGCCGAAGGATTCGTCCGCCGCGCTCGCCATCGCGTACCTCTTCGCGCCGGACCTGGCGGGGTTGAAGGAACGTGCGGACCATTGCGCGCTGTTCTATGACGCCCTCATCGCGCCGCGCGGTCCGGCCGTCACCGTCACGGCGCCGGTCCCCGGAACGGTCGTCACGGCGAACAGCATCGCGGTGCAATGGAACACCGCCGCGATGAACGGCGACAGCACGGTCTCGCTCTTCTATATGGACTCGTACGGAGAATCGTGGGGGACCGAGATCGCACGGAACGTACCGAACACCGGTTCCTACACGTGGAATCTCGGCGCGCTGCCGGACGGCGTCTTCTACAAGGTCGCCGTCGTCAACCGGAACGGCGCGGCGGCCTCCATGGACACGACGGACGGCATGTTCACCATCAACCGCGCCGGCGACAGCGCTCCGCAGGCCGCGCTCCTGACGCCGGTGACGGAACGGTACGCCGGAACGCTGCCGGTCACCTGGGTCGCCGGCGATCCCGAAGGGGACCCGGTCACCGTGAACGTGTTCTACAGCGACGCCGGGGCACCGTTCTCCGAGATCGGCTCCGGCGGGAACAACGGACTCTTCCTGTTCGATACGCGGACGGTCGCCAACACTCCGTCCGGACGCGTCCGCCTCGACGTGACGGCGAACGGCAAGACGGTCTCCGTCACGTCGCCCCCCTTCCGCATCGCCAATCCGTTCTTCGCCATGACCGACACGGCGTCCATGAAGCACGCGGCAGGCCGCGGGACCGGACGGGTGTTTCCCGGCATCGCGGACAGTGCCGCCTTGACCGGACATCTCTACCGCGTCTCGTTCGATTCGGTCGGCGCCGAACTTCGGTACATCCTGACCGATCTCACCGCCGGCGCGGTCCGCATCGCGCAGGCACCGATGACGTTCATCACCGGCAGCGGGACGAAGGCGGACGGGATGCGGCTCTGGTTCGTCAACGATGTGCTCGGGCTCGATTCGCTCCGCAGCGGATTTGCGGCAGCGGTGCCGTCGGTCCGTGCGGTGGTGAAGAAACCGGC
>WBUG01000060.1 GCA_008933835.1 Bacteroidota bacterium
TTGTGCATAAAGAGCTGCTATCGTGTCACGCTCTTCCTGCGTTAGCTGGTTGTAACTTCGGGATTGTGCCATGCTCTAATTGTAATATTTCTTTTAGAGCGTTGCACTTCCTTGTAGAACTCATACAGTTGAATTGTATGTTTTCACAAAGAGTATTGAAAATCATGAAAACATCCCGCGTTACAATTTTACCATTTCCGCATTAAGCACTGTATTCGACAACGTGTTCACCATTACTTCGAATTTCTGCAGCAGTATATATTCTCCATCGAATCACAACCAATCTTCTCCTGAACACTCTGGCTGGGATCACATTGCGACGAACAGCGACCCAGCAATCGTGCCGAAAATAGGCTTTGGATTGTATAAGTTTTACAGTGCCGACCATGATTTTTATATTTATGTGGACTATCGGGATACACGTTATCCTTACAATAACATGGGATCGTGCACCGGTCAGTGTGCTGACATTTGGGTATGGTATGACGGCATCACAAACAATTTCTACATCAGCTCCCATTCAACGCAAACACCTTATTCTCAAATTCAAAAAGGCGACTATTTAACAATATGGGGTCTTCAAGGGAAAGGGGCTCCATCGACTTCGGGTTTTCAAAACTATTGGAGCACTTGCCTATCTGTCATTCCCAGATATAACAGCGACAATTTCCTTGTCCCTTTTATCGTTTGGGGCCCGATTCCAAATTTCAGTGCAACAGGTTATAAAATCTACCGCAGCATCAGACCGCAAGGAATGCCTCCCGGAACGTATTCTCATGTCGCCACCGTTTCTTCAGAAAAATATTCGTACCTCGATGAAGAAATCCTGGCTAACGGAAGCCAGGTAGCGTATTACAAAGTGAAAGCATACAACGGCTCATCGGAGTCTGATTATACGAATACTACAAATATATCAGTGTCTGGGTTCTACAAATCAGATATCTCTTCGCAACAAAGGGAATTACACACGATTTCGTTATTCCAAAACCATCCGAATCCATTCAATCCTTCAACGGACATCATTTATACGCTTCGCACTCCGGCGGTTGTCTCGATAATCGTGTATAATATCGTTGGGCAGGAAGTAAGGAGGCTCGTCAATGCTTTTCAGAACGAAGGAAAACACTTCGTCACGTTCCATGCAGCCGGCCTCCCTTCAGGTGTATATTACTACACGGTGCTTGCCGGAGGAGTATCCGAGACCAAGAAAATGATGTATATCCGTTGAAGGAGGTGTATCATGAAACGATATCTTCCCGTACTCTTCACCGCGCTCGTCCTCTTCTCCTGCAAGGAGGACACCAATCCCGTCATCGTCGACCCGCCGAACCCGTTCGCGCAGACAGCGATCGCCTGGCCGAGCCTTCAAAATGCCCCATGGCCGATGTACCGGCACGACCCGCAGTTGACCGGGAGAAGTCAGTACGCCGGGCCAACGAAGGGGATCATTTCAGATACTGTCAATGTCATGCCGTACTCCGTGCTCTATTGCGGGATCACGATCGACAAAAATAATAATGCATTTATTCCATTCGACTTCCGCTCAACCGAGAACCTCTGGTCGTACAACCTCATCTCAAAAACGATACAATGGAAATCGACCATTCCTCAATTGATGGTCGAAAACATCAACATGCCGACTGTTACATCGAACGGGAACATCATCTTTTCGAGCCGCGATCTATGCATCATCTCGCCGAACGGGCAGGTCGTTCACCAAAATAATACCCCTTTCATTGCGGGATTCACTTCATCGGTCGACAAGGCAGGGAACATCTATTACATGCGTCAAACTCCGAAATCCTTCTTCTGTATGTCGTCATCCGGAACCCCGCTTTGGACGATATCGGATGCCAGGATGCAGGAGACAGGATACGCGCTCTCATTTTCACCTGATGGAAAAACCATGTATGTCCCCTGTGAGACCGCCAATGACCTGGTTGCGCTCGATGTTTCCGCGCATGATATCATCTGGTCGTTCGGAACGACCGGACTCTTCACTCCTCCCCTTATTGACAATCAGGGACATATCTACTACCACACGAATAACTGGCAAAGCAACACTGATGATACGCTCTATTGCCTGAATCCGAATGGGTCGGTGCGATGGCTCTATCGATATCATAAAGTACAGCCTATCACCAGTTATTATGGCGTAGAACCGCTCACCATCGACCGTGACGGGAACATCATTGCATTGGCGCCGCGCGACACCATCGTGTCATTGACCAACGACGGCAAGCTCCGCTGGAAGCTCCCCCTGACCGCATATAAAGGGACCGAACAGTTGGTCTGTGACGTTAACGGAACGATCTATTGCGCGACTTGGGACAATCATGTCCTGGCCATATCGAAGAGCGGTTCCATCCTCTGGTCGTTGAAACTCTCCAGCAGTAACGACACCTGGTTCGCCTCACCCTCACTGGCGGACGGAAAACTGATCGTCACCGGAGCCACCGACAAGATCTACATCATCGAATAGACCTCTCCATTCGTCACCGCAGCACCAGCGAGAGCTGGCGCTCCTTCGCCGCGCGGCGGGCCGCGGCGCGGCCGGCGGGGCGCTTCACCGTCACCGGGTCGAGCATCTCCCGTATCCGTTCCTTCGTCCAGCCGAACGGTCCCAGCAGCGTCTCCGCCGCGTCGCACAGCATCTCGGTGTACTTCGCGGCGTCGTAGCCGTCGTCCAGCGCGTAGAGCGCCAGCGGCTTCGCCTTCTGCGGATCGCGCTTCCCCGACGCGTCGGTGATGATGTACTCCACCGACTCCCCGGCGGAGAGCTGCACGCCCGCCTCGGCCAGCGCCTGCGACACGACGGCGTTGACGCTCCGGTTGGCGTACTCGTACGGGTCCTTCGAGATGTGCCGCCGAACGACCAGGTCGAACGGCGAGACGCTGCCCCTCCGCAGTTCCTCGGCGAAGGAACGGACCACACCGAGCGCGTCCGGCACCAACGCGCGCACCTCCGCGATGGAGCGTCCCCGGGCCAGCACGGCGAGCATCTCGTTCTGCATCCGCTTCACGTACTTCGTCGTGTCGCGCCGCCGCACCTCCAGTCCGCGCACCTTCATCTCGCCGGTGTCGTACACCCCCACGTACCGCGTCGCGGTGGGGATGTCGTCGTCCATCTTGGAGGCGGGAAAGAGGATCCACCGGTAGATGCCCTCCAGCGAGATGCGCACCCCCACCTCCGCCCCGATGCGCTCCGCCAGCCGTTCATAGTCGGCGCGGACGGCCCCCTCCTTCTTGAGCCAGACGCAGTCCACGATGGCGTGCACGAGCGTGAACCCCTCCGCCTCGGCGATCTCCTTCGCGCGGAGCAGTCCCTCCCGCGCGAACGCGTTCACCGACTCGTGCGCCTCGATGCGTCCCATGCGCGACTTCTTGAAGCCCAGGTAGCCGAAGCAGGTCACCAGGATCCACTTCAGTCCGGTCTGCATCCGGTCGTACTTCCTCCGCAGTTCCTCGGTCGGGGCGTTCTTCTTCATCTGCTTGTACTTCGCCCGCTTCCGCAGGATGGGCTCGAGCGTCGCCGGGATGAAGCCGGTGTGCTTCTCGCAGAGCCGGTAGCCCAGTTCCGGCACGCGGTGCTTCGCGTCCGGGCAGCAGACGCAGTCGATGGTCTCGGAGGAGATGTTGTGGTTGCGCATGAGGGAGGGATACATGGAGGCGAAGTCCAGCTCCGCCACCTCCTCGTGGTACCCCTTCGGCGGCATGAAGTGGAGCCCGCCGCGGTCCGCCTTCAGCAGCGTGGCGAACGACTTGAACGCCTCCTTGACGGGACGCTTGTACGGCACGAGCACGTCGTTGCGGTACGCCCAGGCGATCTGCATGGAGGAGAGGGCCGAGCCGATGGAGGTGCGGGCCTGGTGCTGCACGCCGATCTGCGACAGGCGCGACAGGTCGTAGAGCCCCTCCAGGTCCGCCTCCCCCATGATGAACGAGTTCTCCTTGTCCAGGTGCCAGCGCCCGGCGAGCTCGAACACCCCGTCGCGGTGCTTGATGCTGCCGTAGCTGAAGTAGCTGACCGGCTTCGTGGTGATGTAGGGCGCCTCCGGGTCGCGGTTGAGGGCGAGCGGGAACCGGTGCTGCTGCGCCAGCGACGCCAGCAGGGGGAGCAGCGACGCGTCGCCGTACTCGGTGAGCAGGATGTCCGGGTCGTACCGGCGCAGGTAGTGGTCCACCTGCTGCAGCAGTTCCAGCGGATCGCTCTGCTGCAGCACGCGCGTGACGCCGTCCACGGCGATCTCGATCTCCAGCGAGCGCTGGTACTTCGGCGCGAAGAGCTTCATCGACGGCGTCATCGTCATCACCGTCAGGTCCGGCACGTCGTACCGGTCCGACCCCGGCTCGTCCAGCAGCGTCCACCGCGTCAGCGTCTCCCCCTCCGTCTCGTACTCGCCGTAGGCGAGCGGGAAGAGGCGCGTGGTGTAGTAGAAGAGCTGCATCGCCTTGATGTCCGCCCCGTAGAACTTGTAGAAGTTGAAGTGCTTGGAGAGGGCGTGCACGGTCCGCTGGAACAGCAGCGGGTTCTGCACCGACACCTCGAGCACCTCCACCGCGGCGCGAGAGTAGAGCTGCCGTTTGGAGACGCGGCGCAGGGCGACCTCCCCCGGCAGGCGCCCGCGCACGGAGTGGAGGAAGCGTTCCTCGTCCTTCGTGAGGTTCATGTAGAAGGCGGGCCGGAAGGGATAGCGGAGCCGGTGCCGCCTCCCGTCCACGTCGATGAGCCACACGGTCGCCCCGTGCTCCGTCGCGTACGCGTCGAACAGCCATCCGGTGACGGTCATATCGCCTCCCCGTAGTCGCGCAGTTTGTCGGTCAGGGAGCGGATCTGCTTCTGCTGCTCCAGCAGCATCGACAGCAGGATGCTCTCGAACGGCACCGGGTGCGCCTGGACGGCGATGGCCGGAAGGTTGAGCTTGGCGTAGGTGAACAGGTCGTCAAGGACGCCCTGGTCTTCTTTCCGCAATGCCCGGCGGAACTGCGACCAGTTGCTCTCTTCGTACTGGATGAGCATGGTCGCGGTCGGCGTGGTCCTTCCCATCGTGATGTTCCTCCAAGATGATATGATGACGGTCGGTGCGCCGCTCCAGCCGGTACTGCACGTCGGACATGTCGCGGACGGTGTCGAAGAACCGCTCCCGCTCCTTCAGCCGGAAACGGGGGAAGGAGGAGACGAGCAGGGTCGAGACGCCGCTCCCCTTCAGCTGTGCGAGCGTGCCGTGCACGCGCCGCAGGATCTCCGCCGCGTCCGCCGCCGGCACCTGGTCGTCGTCGAGCAGGTCGATGGGACCGTAGACGATGACGACGCGGGAGCCGACGCCGCGGACGAACTCCGTCAGTCCGTCGGTGATGGAGACGTCCATCTGGTAGAACGTGTAGGCCCGCGTCACGTAGGCGCGCTCCAGGAAGCTGTACGGGTCGATGCGGCGGAGGCGCGCCAGCCTCGCCAGCAGGTACGGGTCCACCCGGTTCGCGCCGTCGACGAAGACGACGCTCCGGGTGTGCATCAGCATCTCCGCGGTGATGAGCATGCCGAGCGAGTAGACCCGCTTCTCGCCGTAGAGGAGGCCCACCTTCCCCGGCGGCGCGCTGAAGTGGCGGTCCACGACCTTGTGCGGCGGCTGCATGCTCTCCATCGTACCTCGGCGGTTTTAAAAACACGAAGCCCGGCTCCGGGAACGGCGGACTGCCGTTCTCCAAAGCCGGGCTTGAATGATCAACGACCCAACTGCTATGTGCGTGTGCGACGGTGCGGCGCGGACCGGCGGCGGTCCCGCCCGGGCGTCACGCCCCGACCTTCATCCTCCGGAGCTTCGACCGGAAGCTCACTTCGATCTCCCCCGCGATCTTCCCGTTCTGCTTCGGCACCGAGATGTCGATGGAACCGAAGTGGTCCTCGGGAATGGCATACCCCAGTACGTCCAGGATCTTCTTGAGATAGTTGTTCACCAGCCGTTCCTGTTCCGGCGTGTAGGACGATGTCGTCATACGGCCCCCTTCCTACGATGCCCTGCGGTACTTCATCATCGAATCGATGCGCTGCTTGTCCAGCGCGCGCATCATCCCCACCACCACACCGAGCACCTTGAAGTTCTCGTCGTGCCGGCTCACCACGATGGGCTGGTACTTCTTGTTGGCGGGCACCAAACGCACCATGCTCCCCTCGCGGTAGAACCACTTGATGGTCGGCTCCCCCTCCACCAGCGCCACCACGATGACCCCGTTCTGCACCTCCCGCTTCGGGTCGACGAAGAGCAGGTCCCCCGTGGCGAGCTGCGCGTCCTTCATGCTGTCCCCCCGCACGTAGACGCCGAACAGGTCGTCCGACCCGGAGACGTACTTCTGCACCTCGAACGTGTCGACGATGTTCTCCTGCGACATGAAGGGATGGCCGGCCGGCGCGTAGCCGTAGATGGGGATCCCCTTCGGCCGCTGCGGCACCAGTTCGATGCCGCGCGAGGTGTTCGGGATGTAGCGGAGCGCCTGTTTCCGGTGCAGCACCAGCAGGTGCGCCCGGACGGCGTTGACGTTGACCTTCAGTTTCTCCGCGATCTCGCTGAGCGTGGGGGGAAGGTGGTTCTCCTCGATGTACTCCCGCACGATGGTCAGGACCCGTTCCTGGGCTTTGGTGAGCGCTGATGCCATGCCGGCCTCCGGTTACTGTAAAAATTTATACTGTAAAAATATACAGTACTGTGGCCCGCTTGTCAAGTTAATTTTTCGGGGATGTGACGGAGGGGGAAGTGAGGACAAGGAGGGGATAACTTCACAAGATGGATAAACGTGAAATCAGAAAATTGGACGATACAATACGTCGTCGTTTGGGAAATCAGTGCTAACCAAAAAGTCGTTGTAATTGCTAGGTCTTTTCAGTTTTACGTTTCATATAAATTTGCGGACTACCATATAACCTACCCGAAACAGCATTCACTGTGTAATGCTCTATATCCTCATAATCACCCATTTTACTTTTCCAGTAACCGCTAGACTGTTGAATGGCTACATGTGTGAATAGCCCGCCACCGTCAGCAAAAAGGCATATTTTATCAAAACCAAGCTCAAGATCACCGTTTGCCGTTTCAATGAAGCCATATTTCTTAAAAAACTCTGCATAACTTTCGATTTTATGGTCTCGCACTAAGTCATCTGGCCACCAATAACCATAGCTATCAACTACTATGTCTGTCCTACCAATTGCAAACGCAGCACAATTATACTCAATTGTTTCTAAACTCGTTTCACGATAGGAAGTGTCATATAGATTGGGCCAGTCTTGTAAACGCATATCCAATCGCATTTCTCGCAAAGAGGATGGTTCAGTTCTAAACGGCATAATTCAATTTACAGAAGGTTCCTTTTCTTTCCCCATTCAATCCAAGCCCGCCTCATTTTTTCGGGACTCCCATTATCTGCATCAGGAACTGGGTTCTCTTTTGTAATATGTTTTAATGCTAAAAACCAATGATCCAATTCATTGTTCAAGTCTCTTAAAATAAAAGGCACAACCTTTTCACCCATTCCAATAATATCAAGATAACTATTGTTCATGGCTTTATGGAGCATCGTTGAATAACCTCGGGTCTCTTTTCGCCATTTCGCCGCTAGCTCTAAGAACTCTTTTTCTGCTTTAGAAACAAAGCGGGTGTTTTCTACACCAGATGATACGGTAACAGTGAGTGCAAAGGCATAGTTTTTTTTCAAATCAATGGTATCTCTCAGTTCAATGGGAACTCTAATTGTGTCAAAAACTGAGCCTATGTAGTATGTTTCAGTATCATGAGTTGAAATCCATCCTCCATATTTTTGGAATTGAGGATAGTTTGAAGTACCTAAATACGATTTGTGCGTTGTTTCCATCGCTTCATTCCGCCTTAAACTTTAGATTAACAATGCTAGATGCTTCGAGCAATTTCGCTAAAGTATTTTCTTTCTCCAAAGCCCGAGATAAAACCTCTTGCAGGTTTTTTATGTCTGTAGCATCTAAAGCCACATACAAATCTCTGTGTTCATCTTCCTCCCCCACATGATAATGCAATTGCAAATTATGCACTATCAATGCGGCCTTGGGGTTGTCTCCAATATTCTTTCCAAACACCGGCCTAATATCAGTTGTTACTTTTGAGGATATAAAAATATTTTCATAATCAGTAGCGAGTTCAACAGATTTTGATGAATATAATAATTGCTCGTTTTCCAACAACGTCACGAGGCGTCTTTTATATTTCTTTACATCAGAATCATTTTTAAAGTCGATTTGCTGGTTAATCCTAAGTAGATCACAGATATCATCAACTATTTCTTCGGAGGTCCTTGTGTTTCGTTCGCGCACAGGAATCAAGCTTCCAACACTTAAAAATATCTCTGTAAAGACACCAGGGTCTTTCGATCCAAAATCTATTTTTCTAGCAAGATTAGAAGGGCCAAATGCTAAACCAGATTTGGCTAGCGCATCTACCAATAACAAGAATGATTCGTCGTCGATACTATACAAATGGACGAATCCTCTTTGATATTGCTCCGGAATACGCGCAATTCTTGGCATAATGTTAGTGTTTACTAAGGTGTTAGTGGAATGTTGCAAATTTCCATCATGAAATGCAATATACCTACTACTCTATAAGAAAACAGCTAAAGGTGCCAATTAGTTGCTGGACTTTCCACAAAAACAAACACATTAGGAGCAGCGATAGAGTTGGAGCCGAATCGGTACAGGGAAAACGTTGAAAAGAATCAAGAATTTAGTTCTACGCCTGCTAGACTATGCACTCATTCTCCCCCGATGGTATACCGACAAGAACGGTGTCAGCGTTTCTTCGCGCGCTTCTTCGGCGCCGGGGCGGCGGCCTTCAGCGCGTCGAGGTCCCGTTTCAGGTGGAGGATGTCCTCCTCCAGCAGATGGTCGATCTTCTTGTGCAGCTGCTGCAGCATGAGCTCGGACTTGACGTTGACCTGGTAGTCGAGGTCCGCCTTCAGCCGGTCCTTCTTCTGCGCCCGGTTCTGGCTCATCATGATGACCGGCGCCTGCAGCGCCGCGACGGTGGAGAGCATCAGGTTCAGCAGGATGAACGGATACTCGTCGAACGGCTGCGAGACGGCCTGCACGGTGTTGAGGGTGATCCATATGAACATGAACCCGCCGAAGGAGAAGATGAACGGCCAGCTCCCGCCGAACTCCGCGATCTTGTCCGACACCCGGTCCCCCATGCTCAGGTCCTCCTCGATCTCCTCGTTCGGGTTCTTGGAGGCGAGCGAGGTGATGAGGTCGTTCGTGAGCTGCAGGCGCTTCGCCATCTCGCTCAGCATGGAGATGCCGACCGACGGCCGCTCCATCACGAACGTGATGAAATCGCCGCGCTGCATCTCCACCATGCGCGTCTCCTCCAGCGCGCGCGCCGTGGCGGTGCGGGGGGTGTCGGCGAAGAGCGACAGCTCGCCGAAGAACTCCCCCTCCTTCAGCACGGAGAGCTGCACCTCGTTCACCGGCGGGTCCACCGGCAGCAGGATCTCGATCTCCCCCTCCTCGACGACGTACATCGCCGACCCCGGATCCCCTTTCCGGAAGAGCACTTCGCCCGCCTTCAGCGTCTTCACCTTCCACAGGCTCACGAGCGAGAGATGGTCCTCCTCCGGGAGGAACTTGAAGATGGGGATCTTCGAGAGGAACGTCTTGGAGATCATGGCGTCTTGTACCAGTCTGTTTTGGGTGTGTAGTGCGTCTTCAGACGTTTCTTCGCGTCGTGCCGTTCCAGCGCCAGGGCGATGAGACGGTCCAGCAGTTCGGCGTACGGCAGTCCGCTCGCCTCCCACATCTTCGGATACATGCTGATGGAGGTGAACCCGGGGAGCGTGTTGATCTCGTTGAGGTAGAAGACACCGTTCCTCTGCACGAAGAAGTCCACCCGCGCCATGCCGGCGCAGTCCAGCGCCCGGTACGCCGCCGCCGCGCACCGCTGCAGACGGCGGACGAGCGGCTTCGGCAGGGCCGCCGGGATGACCGCGCGGGACTTGCCGTCCACGTACTTCGCGTCGTAATCGTAGAACTCGTTGGAGGGGATGATCTCCCCCGGCAGCGAGACGGCCGGATCGTCGTTCCCCAGCACGCTCAGTTCGATCTCGCGCGGCTTCACCGCCGCCTTCTCCACCAGCACCTTCCGGTCGTACTCTCCGGCGAGGTCGATGGCGGCGAGCAGCTCCTTCCGGTCGTGCGCCTTGCTGATGCCGACGCTGGAGCCCTGGTTCGGCGGTTTCACGAAGCAGGGGTACTGCAGTTCCCGTTCGATGCGGGCGATGAAGGGCTTCGGAGCCTTGCGGTAGTCGGCATAGAGGAACGCCACGTCCTTCGTGACCGGGATCTTCGCGGCGCGGAGGATGGTCTTGGCGACGGTCTTGTCCATCCCCACCGCGGAACCGAGCACGCCGGCGCCGACGTACGGGACGTCCGCCAGTTCGAACAGTCCCTGGATGGTCCCATCCTCACCGAACGTACCGTGGAGCACGGGAAAGATGACGTCCAGCCGCTCGGCGTTCTGCGGGAACGCGTTGCTGACGTTCACCAGCGACTGCCTGCGCGGATCGGGGAGCAGCACGTGCTCCGGCAGCTGGTCCAGCGCGCCGTGCTCCTTCAGCAGCTGCACGGCGTTCACCGCGCTCACCCACCGCCCCTCTTTCGTGATGCCGATGGGAAGGATGTCGTACTTGCTCTTGTCCAGCGCGTTGATGACCGACGCCGCCGAGACGAGCGACACTTCATGCTCGGCGGAACGCCCGCCGAAGAGGACGCCGATGCGGATCTTAGTGGAGCCAGTGGATTGATTCATCGGTTCATTGTTCCATTGATTCATCCGTGGTGTATCGTCAACCGTTCTTCGCCGTATGGTACGATGCTGCAAAGATCGCCAACAGTTCGTTCGCTTCCTTCAGCAGCGGTCTGATCACATCCGGTCCCGACATGCCGGTTTCCATCAACACTTCGAGCCAGAAGACCGTCTCATCGGCCTCTTCCACGACGACCCCCATCTTGGCGACGAATTCCGCTTTCGACCGTGCCCGGCAACATGCACGATAATTCGCCGCAACAGAGGTCCCGGACCGCAATAACTGCCTCGCGATCACCTTTTCCGATTCTGCGCCCGTCAATGTCCGCGCGATCCCGATGATTTCCAGTGCAAAACGTTTGGAACGGTCTTTCAGCAATGCTGATTGATACATGCTCGCCCTCCTTTTTCTCAGCCTGCATAATCCTAGCAGACGAAACAAATATTGGGCGAACGAACCTTATTCGAAAAAGTGCTCTGTGTAATCCATCAATGCTGTGCACCATTGCATCAATGAACCGATGGTGCAATGATTCAATGATACTTCTGACTCTCCGCCCTGCTCCTCCACCGGTCCTTCGGTTCGAAGTACTGCCAGAGGGTGCGCGAGACGTTCCGCAGGAGCACGTACCCCTCGTTGTCCCCTTCCCACCGTTCGTCCTGCTGGTTCTTGGTGATGACGCAGAAGACGTAGTCGCCGGACGGGGCGTTCACGAGCACCACCTCGGACTTGGATTGGTTCACCGCCCCCTGTTTGGACGCCGTATGCACGTAGGGCGGGATCTCGGAGAGCGCTTCGCCGTCCCAGTAGATGCGGCCGAGGTTGCGGTACATCCGTTCGCTCGCCCACGGGTTGAGCATCGTGCCGGCGCGCAGGCGCGCGACGAGCTCGGCCATCTCGCGCGGCGTCGTCACGCCCCAGCCGTAGAGGGAACGCATCGCTTCACGGCCGGGGGTGCGGGAGTTGACGCGGGTGTGGACGAAGCCGTTCTCCTCCATGATCTCGTTGATGCGCGTGCCGGTGCCCGCCATCCGCTGACACCAGAGACTGCCGGTGTTGTCGCTCGTCGTGATCATGAGCATCACCACCTTGCTCAGGGTGATGCGGCCGGAGTCCTTCAGCTCCCCCACGATGTCCTCGCCGGGGTACAATAGTGAGTCGCGGTAGATGAGCAGCGAATCGTACTTCAATTCCCCCTTCTCCACCTTGTCGAACACGCCGACCATGATGGGGACCTTGATCATGCTGGCGGTCGGGAAGAGCGAATCGGCGTTGATCTCCACCGTCCGGCCGGTCGTGAGGTGCCGCACGTAGATGCCGACATCCCCCTTGAAATCCTTCACCAGCGCCTGCAGTTTCTTCGTGAGCTTCCGGTCGGGATTCGATCTCGGGAACCCCGCAGAGACCGGCAGCGCGGCCAGCAGCGAGAGAACGAGGATGAGGGCGATGGTCCGCATGGTGTGCTACCTTCCATAGACGGTCGTGGCGAGTTCGCGAAGCCGTTCCACCTGTTCCGCCGGGAGCGGTTTCGCGCCGCCGAGCGCTTCGGCGGCGTACAGCATGTGAGCGGTCTGCTCCACCTTCTCCATTCTATAATAAGCGTCCCACAGGTCCGTTCCGTACGTCACCGCACCGTGGTTCGCCAGCAGCACCGCATTATGGTCCCGCACGAACGGCGCGAGCGATTCACCGAGCGCCGGGGTCGAGGGGGCGGCGTACTCCGCGAGCGGGATGTCGCCGAACTGCACCACCACTTCGGGGAAGACGTTCGGCGTGAGGGGCCGGTGCGCCGCGGCGAACGCGGTGGCGTGCACCGGATGGCAGTGCACCACGGCGTTGACGTCCGGCCGGTGCCGATAGATAAAGAGATGCATCAGGAGTTCGGTGGAGGGTGCGCGCCGTCCGGCGACGGTCCGTCCCTCCATCGTCACGGTCACCAGGTCGTCCGCGGTCACGCGTCCCTTGTTCACGCCGGAGGGGGTCGTCAGCACGGTGCCGTCCGGCAGCCGCATGCTGAGGTTGCCGTCGGTCGCAACGACGAGTCCGCGGGCGTCGACGCGCCGGCAGATCTCGATGAGCAGGTCGCGGTTCGTATCGGACATGGCGGCGCTCGGCGCGGTTCCGGTCACAGAGGGGTCGGGGCTTTGCGCAGCGCGTCGGAGCTCTGCACCCCGAGCGATTCGTAGATCTTCACGGTCTGCTTCGACCGGTTGAGCGTGTAGAAATGGATGCCGGCCGCCTTGTGGTCCAGCAGTTCCATCACCTGCTGCGTGGCCCAGTGCACTCCCACCTTCTCGACGAACTCGTCGTTCTCCGCCCTCGAGACGGCGCGGAGCAGTTTCGCCGGAATGCGGGCGCCGAGCGCGAGCTCCGCCATCTTCGCGAGCCCCTTGCGGGTGCTCACCGGCATGATACCGGCGATGACCGGCACGCGGATGCCCGCGATCTCGCACCGCTCCAGGAAATCGTAGTAATCCCGGTTGTCGAAGAAGAGCTGCGTGCAGATGTAGTCCGCCCCCTGGTCCACCTTCGCCTTGAGGTGGTCCATCTCCTTGAGACGGTTCGGCGTATCGGGATGCCCTTCAGGGAAACCGGCGACGCCGACCCCCATGGAGGGGAAATGCTTCTTGATGTACGCGACGAGCTCGCCCGCGTTCCGGAACCCCTCCGGATGCGGCGTGAAGCCGGCGGAGCCCTTCGGCGGATCGCCGCGCAGCGCCATGATGTTCTCGATGCCGCTGTCGGCGTACTTCGTCAGGATGTCGTGCAGTTCGGCGCGCGAGGAGCCGACGCAGGTGAGGTGCGACACGATGGTGAGCTGCGTCTCACGCTGGAGGCGAAGGACCAGGTCCTGCGTCAGCTGCCGGGTGGAACCGCCGGCGCCGTACGTGACGCTCACGTACGAGGGACGGAGCACGGTCAGTTCCGTGATGGAATCGAACAGGGCGGTGGAGGCCTGCTCGGACTTCGGAGGGAAGAATTCGAAACTGAAATGGGGTCCGGGCTGGGCCAGGACGTCCGCGATATGCATTCAATGCTCCCGAAAATGAAACATCCGCCGCGGCGCGCCGCGACGGATGCAGTATAACAAAAATGCCGGTGGCATTCAAACGGACTATTTCAGCAGGTCTTTGTACACCTTTTCGGTCGTCTGAAGGTCCTGTTCGAACTCGATGAGCTGTATGAGGTCGTAGATGAGCGGCCCGAACGCCTTGTCGTGAAGGTTCACCATCTCCATGTGCTTCGGACAAAGGAGGAGGCCGTTCTTGTAGAAGGGGGATTCGTTCCTCCCGCCGTTGTCGGTCTCGATCATGAAGAGGACGTCGGCGTGCTGCGTGGCGCCGCATCCCGGCCATTGACACGTCTGCCGGTCCCTCCGCAGCACGTAGCGGCGGATCTCGTCGTTGTGGTCGGGTCCGTATGTGGTCGGCGGCGGCATATCTGTTGAACCCAATTTATGCTTTTTCGGTTCCGAAACAAGGCGAAAGAGAAGCCGTCAGCGGCCGGGGGGAAGCACCACCTTCAGAGCGCCGGGAACGAGCGACACCTCTACAGTTGTAACATCAGTGCCGAAGCTCTCGCCGTCGCCATGGACCGGGAATCCCCCTTCCAGAGCGAGGGTGAAGCGGTCGGTCACGAGGTCCACGATGTGCTTCCGGCCGATGTGCCTGCCGGTGAGGGTGAACGGCAGCACCGGTACCACCTCGCGCATCGACGAACCGACGGCGCAGCAGATCTGAAAGAGCCCGTCGTCCGGCACGGCGTCCGGTGTCAGTTTGAATCCCCCTCCCTCCCACTTCCCCAGTCCGGCGCACACCACCAGGAACTCCTCGCTGCGGGTGACCCCGGGGGCGGTGATGGTACCGCGGCGCGGAGCGAAGCCCGCAATGGTCTGCACGAGCGCGGTGAGGTAGAGCGGGATGCCGCGCAGCCGGCGGATGGCGCTCACGCGGCGCGCGACCGCCGCGTCGAACCCGATGCCGATGGAATTGAAGAACCAGCGCTCGTCGGTCCGCCCGTCCGCGTGCGTCAGTACGGCGCGGCCGACATCGTAGTGTCCGACGGCGTACCCGTGCAGACGCTCCACGATGGCTTCGGGTCTGGACGGCGCGCCGATGGTGCGGGCGAAATCGTTGCCGGACCCTTCGCTCAGTACAGCGAGCGCCGCTCCGGTCCCCATCACGCCGGCGGCCGTTTCGTTCACGGTGCCGTCGCCCCCCACCGCCACGACGACGGAGGAGCCGGCGGACGCTTCGCGCGCCTTCACGGTGGCGTCTCCGGGACCGGCCGTGACCAGGAACGTATAGTCCAGCGACGAACGGCGGAGCACCTCCTCCAGACGCCGGCGGATGTGGAGCGCTTTCCCCCGGCCGGCGGCCGGATTGAGGATGAAGGTGACGTGGGGTGCGGTCATCTATTCGTACCGGAGGGCTTCGATGGGATTGAGCTGCGCCGCCTTGCGGGCCGGATAGTATCCGAAGAAGATGCCGACCGCGGCGGAGAAGAGGAACGAGAGGGCGACGGATTCGGGCGAGACGAGGGTCGTCCACCCGGCGAAGCGCGAGATGAGGTCCGACGTGAGTCCGCCGAGCAGCACGCCGATGCCGCCCCCGAGCAGGCTCAGCACGATGGCCTCGAAGAGGAACTGCGCGAGGATGACACGGCCGGTGGCGCCGACCGACATGCGGATGCCGATCTCCTTGGTGCGTTCGGTGACCGAGACGAGCATGATGTTCATGATGCCGATGCCGCCGACGATGAGCGAGATGGAGGCGATGGAGGCGAGCAGGATGGTGAGCACCTGCGAGGTGGAGGCGGCGGCGTTGGCGATCTCGGTCTGGCTCCGCACGGTGAAGTCGTTCTCCTCCCACGGCTGCAGCTTGTGCCGTACGCGCAGCACGTCGGTGATCTGCTGGATGGCGTCGTTCATGGTCTCCTCGCTGGTCGCGGAGGCGAGGAAACTGCCGAAGAAGAACTGTCCCATCAGCTTCTTCTGCACCGTGGTGGCGGGGGCGATGATGATGTCGTCCTGGTCGCTCCCCTGCGCCGACTGTCCTTTCACGGAGAGCACGCCCACCACCTTGAACGGCATCTTCTTGATGCGGATGATCTGGCCGACGGGGTCCGCCCCCTTGAAGAGGTTCTCGACGATGGTCTGTCCGACGACGCACACTTTGGTCGCGCCCCGGACGTCCGCTTCGGTGAAGTACTGACCGCTCGACACGGTCCAATTGCGGATGGCGAAGTACTCCGGCGTCACCCCCATGATGCTGGAACGCCAGTTCTGCTCCTGGTAGACCACCTGCGAACCGGTGCGGAGCGACGGCGTGACGTAGGCGACGGAGGGACACTGCGTCCGGACCGCTTCGAGGTCCTCGTCCGTGAGCGTGGTGGCGGAGCCCATGCCGGTGCGGACGCCCGCCTGGTTGGTGGAGCCGGGAAAGATGAGGATGACGTTGGTGCCGAGCGTCGCGATCTGGTCCTTGATGCTCTTCTGCGCGCCGTTCCCCACCGCCATCATGGCGATGACCGCGCCGACGCCGATGATGATGCCGAGCATGGTGAGGAACGACCGCATCTTGTTGCGGGCGAGCGAGAGGAGCGCTATTTCCAGGATGTCGAGGAAGACCATCGGCGTCCCGTCAGAATCGGCGCGGCATGCCGCCGCCCATCTGGTTGCGCTGCTGATTGAACGGCGAGGAGTTCGGACTCTGCGCCGAGGGCTTCGACGTCACCGCCCCGACCACGATCTCCTGTCCCTCCTCCAGTTTTCCCCGCACCACTTCGGTGAAGGTGCCGTCGGTGAGACCGGTCCGCACCATCACCGGTTCGAGCATCTTCCGCCCGTTCATGATATAGATGCGTCCGAAGTTCTGCGGACGGGGTCCGCCGCCGTTGCCGCGCGGCATCCCTCCCATCT
>WBUG01000061.1 GCA_008933835.1 Bacteroidota bacterium
TCGGCTACGCGGCGGCGGACCTGGTGGTGTGCCGCGCCGGCGCCACCACGCTGGCGGAACTGACCCGGCTCGGGAAGCCGGCGGTGCTCGTGCCGTACCCCCACGCGGCGGCGAACCATCAGGAACTCAATGCGAAAGCGATGGTCGAAGCGGGGGCGGCGGTGATGGTGAAGGATGCCGCACTCGCGGAGGAACTGCTCCCGGCGGTGCGCCGGCTGCTGCACGATCCGGCGGAGCTGAGCGCGATGGCGTCGCGGTCTCTCGCGCTCGGCCGTCCGGAAGCGGGACGGGTGCTGGCGGAGAAGATCACGGCGCTGGCGCGATGATGCGGGCGGTGTTCGCGGTGCTGGTGCTCTGCTTCGCCGGCTGCACCGTGCGGCAGAGGACCCCGCAGGACGGAACCGTCCGAAGCACCCGGTTCAGTTTCATGCACCGGATGGAGCTGGAGTACGAAGACACGTACCGTGAAGGCCGTCTCATCTCGTCACGCGCCCGGTTCGCGGACGGAACGCCGGCGATGGAGATGGTGTCCGAATGGGGCGATCCGATGGTCATCCGCTCCTGGTACCGACATCCGAACGGCGCGATGATGCGGCGGAGCCGGTACGAGAACGACACGCTGATGACCGAGGACGAGTGGTATCCGGACGGGATGCAGCGGCTCATGTTCCGGCGGAGGCCGGACCGCTCCGAGGCGGTGGTGCGGTGGCACCGCAACGGCATCCGGAGCGACGAGAGCGAGTGGTTCGACAATAAACGCAACGGCCGCTGGACGCAGAACGACACGACCGGCCGGCGGACACGCAACGAACGGTACAGGGATGGCATGAAGGTCCGATGACGATGCATCACGAATTCCGATACAAGCTCGACTTCTACTACCAGCAGGCGCTCATCTACCTGGTGACGCTGGTGGTGTACGCGGGGGTGCGGGGGACGATCCTGGACGACAACTTCACGCTGGTGTGGCAGGACCCCATCATCACCGTCATCCTCCTCTTCGTCGGGGCGTCGTTCCTCACGCTGCTGCTCAACCGTATCCGCGACCGCCGGCTGGTGGTGACGGAGACAGAGATCGTCTTCCAACACCGGTTCAACCGGCGGGCCGTTCCGGTGGAAGAGATCGAATGGATCCACATCGGTAAGGAACGGCTGGTACGGACGGCGGGGCGCTTCCAGGTGGTCCTCATCAAGGCCCGCCGGAGGCGGCGCGCGTACCGCGTCCGGCTCGGCCGGTACGAGCGGGAGCGCGAACTGCTGAAGCTCCTGGAACGCATCGCGGAACGGGTCCCCAAACGTCATTCACGATTCCCATTCAAAAGGAAACGATAAATGTTCTCGAGCATCAAAAAACTGCACTTCGTCGGCATCGGCGGCATCGGCATGAGCGGCATCGCGGAGATCCTGCTCGATCAGGGGTTCCGCGTGAGCGGTTCGGACAAGGCGCTCAGCGACGTCACCGAACGGCTCCAGTCCCTCGGCGCGACGGTCTACGAAGGACACCGCGCGGAGAACGTCGCGGACGACGTGGACACCGTGGTCTATTCCTCCGCGGTGGCGGGCGAGAACCCCGAAGTGCGCGAAGCGGTGCGCCGCAAGATCCCGGTGGTGCGCCGCGCCGAGATGCTCGCCGAAGTGATGCGGCTGAAGTACGGCATCGGTATCGCCGGCACGCACGGCAAGACCACCACCACCTCCATGACCAGTCTGGTGCTGATGGAAGGGGGGCTCGATCCCACCGTCATCGTCGGCGGAAAACTGAGCGGGCTCGGCGGCACCAACGCGCGGCTCGGCAAGGGGGACTTCATCGTGGTGGAGGCCGACGAGTTCGACCGGTCGTTCCTCTCCATCACCCCCACGGTGGCGGTGCTCACCACGCTCGAGGCGGACCACCTGGACTGCTACCGCGACCTGGAGGACATCAAAGGGGCCTTCATCCAGTTCTCGAACAAGGTCCCCTTCTACGGTTTCGTGGTGCTGAACCTCGATGAGCCGGCGCTGCAGGACATCCTGCCGCAGCTCGTCAAGAAGAAGATCGTGACGTACGGACTGCATTCGCCGCAGGCGGACCTGCAGGCGGTGGACATCGTGCACCGCGAGAACACCACGACCTTCACCGTGGTGCAGGGATACCAGGAGCTCGGGACGGTGACGCTGCAGATCCCCGGCAAGCACAACGTGCAGAACGCCCTGGCCGCCATCGCGGTGGGACTGCAGCTCGGTGTGCCGTTCGACCGGGCGAAGGCGGGCATCGAACGATTCACCGGCGTCTACCGCCGCTGGGAGAAGAAGGGGGAGGCGAAGGGCATCACGGTGTACGACGATTATGCGCACCATCCCACCGAATGCAAGGCGACCCTCTCCGGCGCCAAGTCCGGATGGCGGCGGCGCGTGGTGTGCGTGTTCCAGCCGCACCTCTACTCACGGACGCGGGACTTCTACGAGGAGTTCGGCAAGGCGTTCCTCTTCGCCGACGTGCTGGTGGTGACGGACGTCTATCCCGCGCGCGAAGAACCGATCCAGGGAGTGACCGGCGAGCTCATCATCAACGCGGCGAAGCAGTACGGGCACAAGGAGACGCACTACGTGCAGGACAAGAAGCAGGTGCCGGCGTACCTGAAGGGGATCACGAAGAGCGGCGACATCGTCATCACCATGGGTGCCGGCGACATCTGGAAGTTCGGCGAACAGTTCCTGAAAGAGCTGGCGTGACCGGTGGCCGACGAACGCACCGATAGCGCTCCGGAATCCGACGCCCCGCGGTACGGGAAGAGGGTCTACGTCTACTTCGCCCTGCTCGTGCTGCTGACGGCGGCGGTGTTCGCCGTGAAGGCGCGCTGGCAGTCGCGCGCCTACGTCACGCAGGTGATGGTGGACGGCATGTCCGTGGTGACCAGGGACGAGGTCGTCCGGCTGATGAAGCTCGCCCCCCGTACGCCGATGTACGAGACGGACCTGACGGTGCTGCAGCGGAACATCATGGCCAACACCTTCGTCCGGACCGCGGTGGTGAAGCGCGACGCCCCCTCCACGCTCCGGGTGACGGTGGTGGAACGCACGCCGGCGGCGCTGCTGATGGCGGGGGAGCTCTACTACATCGATCCCGAAGGGGTGGTGCTGCCGTACATCGCGTCGTCCGAGACGTACGACATCCCGGTCATCAGCGGCGTCGATTCGAGCGCCCGCATCACCGTCGGAACGCGCATCGCGAACCCCGACGTGCACGAGGCGCTCCGCATCGTCGCCGCGGCCAGGGCGGCGGGGGACGGCATCTTCCACGCGCTCTCCGAGGTGCGGCTCCGCCGCGGGAAGGACATCGTCCTCTACAGTTTCGACGCGGGCATCCCCATCCTCTTCGGGCGGGGGGACGCCGCACGCAAGCTCGTGACGCTCGACGCGTTCTGGCAGACGTTCGTCGTCAACGGTTCCACCACAGACATCCAATACATCGATGTGCGGTACGACGGCCAGGTGGTCGTCTCGCGCCGTCCGTCGCGGCAGGAAAACACCCTATGAACGAACACATCTACGTCGGACTCGATATCGGCACCACCAAGATCTGCGCCATCGTCGCCTCGGTGGGGGCCAACAATGAGATCAACATCCTCGGCATCGGCCGCAGCCGGTCCGAGGGACTGACGCGCGGCGTCATCACCCACATCGAACGGACCGTGGAGTCCATCAAGGCGGCCATCGCCGACGCCGAGGCGCAGTCCGGCGTGAAGATTCAGTCCGTGGTGGCGGGCATCGCCGGTGACCACATCCAGAGCTTTCAGAGCCGCGGCGTCGTCGCCATCAGCGGCGCGGAACAGGAGATCACGCAGGCGGACGTCAACCGGCTCATCGACGACACGAAGAAGATCGCCCTGCCGGCGGACCGGAAGATCCTCCACGTCATCCCGCAGGAGTTCATCGTGGACGGGCAGGACGGCGTCTACGAACCGGTCGGGATGTCCGGCGTGCGGATGGAGGCGAGCGTGCACATCATCACCGGGCTCGTCTCCGCCACGCAGAACATCATCCGCTGCGTGCAGCGCGCCGGCGTGTCGGTGAGCGACATCGTGCTCGAACCGTTCGCCTCCAGCGACGCGGTGCTCTACGGCGAGGAGAAGGAGGTCGGCGTCGTCCTCATCGACATCGGCGGCGGCACGACGGACCTGGCGGTCTTCGCGGACCGTACCATCCGTCACACCGCCGTCATCGGCATCGCCGGCAGCAAGGTCACGGACGACATCCGGCGCGGGCTGGGCATCCTCACCGCGCACGCCGAAGAGATCAAGCTGAAGTTCGGGCATGCGTACATGCCCTCCATCACCGCCAACGAGCCCATCACCATCCCCGGCATCGGCGGCGGCGACCCGAAGTCCATCGACAAGCAGATGCTCTGCCAGATCATCCAGCCGCGCATGGAGGAGATCCTCGAGATCGCCGCGCTGGAGATCAAGCGCTCCGGCTACCAGAAGCACCTCTCCGCCGGCGTGGTGCTCACGGGGGGCGGTTCGCTCGTGAAGGGGACCGCGGACCTCGCGCGCGAAGTGCTCGGCGCCCCGGTGAAGATCGGCATCCCGCGCGGGTTCCGCGGCGGGTTCGTCCGCGAGATCGAGAACCCGATGTACGCCACCGGCGTCGGTCTGGTGCTGCACGCCATCAAGAGCCGTCAGCGCGGCGCGTCGGGAAACGTGGGAGAAGAGAAGGTGAGCGGCCGCCGCGATTCCATCGTCAACCGTATGCGGAAATGGTTCGACGAACTGTGACACCGTGCGGTTCCGCAGGAACGGGAGTCCGCGGACGTGAAACAATGGATCGATGAAACGATGCATCAATGAATCAATGACAAGTGTCTGTACATACACCAACCATCCCTAACCAAAGAGGAGCAGCCATGGCAATCGAATTCGACACCCCCGCTGAGAACGGCGCCAAGATCCGCATCGTCGGAGTCGGCGGAGGGGGCACCAACGCGGTCCACAGCATGATCACGCGCGGTCTGGCCGGCGTGGACTTCGTGGCCATCAACACGGACGTCCAGGCGCTGGAGCGGAACGCGGCATCGTCCAAGATCCGCATCGGCAAGAACCTCACGCGCGGTCTCGGCGCCGGCGCCGATCCCACCATCGGCCAGCGGGCGGCGGAGGAGGACAAGGAGGAGATCGCGCGCGTGCTGGCGAACAGCGACATGGTCTTCATCACCGCCGGCATGGGCGGCGGCACCGGCACCGGCGGCGCTCCCGTGGTGGCGAACATCGCGAAGAGCCTCGGCGCGCTCGTGGTCGGCATCGTCACCCGACCCTTCACGCACGAAGGGAAGAAACGCTCCGCGCAGGCGGAGTACGGCATCGAAGAGCTCCGCAAGCACGTCGACACCCTCATCGTCATCCCGAACCAGCGCCTGCTGACGATCGTGGACAAGGCGACCCCCATCACCCAGGCGTTCGAGGTGGCCAACAGCGTCCTCTACAACGCGACGCGCGGCATCTCGGACATCATCACCGTTCCCGGTCTGGTGAACGTGGACTTCGCCGACGTCCGGCGCGTGATGCGCGAAATGGGCGACGCCCTCATGGGCACCGGCATGGCCACCGGCGAGAACCGCGCGGTGGAGGCGGCGCAGAGCGCCATCTCCAGTCCGCTGCTCGAAGGGGTGGACATCAAGGGGGCGCAGAAGATGCTGGTGAACATCACCGGCGGCGGGAACCTCTCCATCCAGGAGTACGACGAGGCCGTGGGGATCATCCACGAGGCCGCGGGCGGCGACGTGGAGGTCATCGCCGGCGTGGTCATCGACGAGAACATGACCGAGGAAGTGATGGTCACCGTCATCGCCACCGGCTTCAACAAGCAGGCGATCGCCAAGCAGACGCAGGACCGCTTCGCCATGACGGCCCAGCAGCCGAAGCCGCGCAGCGTGGTGGACCACATCCCCACCGGCGTGCGCGACCTGCAGAAGCTCGACACCCCGACGTACCTGCGCCGCGGCATCGCCATCAACACCGCACCGGCGGCGGAAGAGCCGAAGGTGCATCCGATGGAGAACCAGGCGGACCTCGACCGCCCGGCGTTCCTCCGGCGCATCATGGATTGACGGACGGCACCGCTCCAAAACGAAGAACCCGCGCTCATCACGCGGGTTCTTTCGTTGCAGGACGTCGGCCGGATCATTTGATCTCGTTCTTCTTCTGTTCGAAGAACTCGTCGCTCAATCCGGTGTTCACCCTGTAGCCGGAGTAGACCAGTTCGGCCTTCCCCTTGCGAGGGATGCGGTTCGGATTGTACACGCGCTCGGCGAGAGAGTCCGGGTTCTGCGAGAAGTCGAACGACGCCCGGATGCGCGTCGGCAGGGTGTACTTTCCGTCGATGAGGGAGCTTTCGATGAGGATCTCGATGCGGCGTCCTTCGGTGGGGTACGCCTCCATCCGCGTGATGGTCCAGGTGCCGCCGTCCACCCACACGTACGAATCGCTCGCCGGTCTCCCTTTCACCGGTTTCGTCACCATCCGCAGTTTGTACTGCATCCGCCCGTCCATCATCTCCTCGCCCATCAGCGTTCCGTCGAACTTCGAGAGGAGGTCCGCCGGATTGATGTCCAGCAGGTTCCGCGGGATGAACGAGGTGCCCTTCGATTCCGTCTTGAACCTGTTCGGCTGCTTGAAGTACAGCGTCACGTTCATCTTCGGCACCTTCAGCCGTTCCAGGTCCACCGTGCCGGTGAGGGTCACCGTGTAGTCCTGCACGGCGTCGAAGTTCGCCTTCACCCGCTTCAGCACCGTTTCGGCGGTCATCGCCGGTCTCTGCGCCGCCGCGGAAAGGACGAACGCCGCCGTGAAGAGGAGAAGGATCGCGCTGCGTGTCATCGTCACCCCTTGATGTCGTGATGCGGAACGAACCGGTTGTAGACCGCCATGCAGAGCGTTCCGAACGCGCCGATGCCGATCATGGACCACCAGACCAGCGACGGGTCGCCGGCGGCCTTGGCGGTCTGGTAGATCCACCCGCCGAACGGGTCCCCCACGAACCGCGCGATGGCGATGGGGAGGAAAGCGTACCCCTGGTAGAGACCCTGCTGTCCCGGAGGGGCGATCTCGGAGATGTACTCGTAGTAGCGCGGCGCCTGGATCATCTCCCCGACGGCGAACGCCACGATGCCCGCGGCGATGGTGGGGATGGAGGGGGAGATGCCGATGATGACCCAGATGAGGGACGACACCGCGAAGCCGACGAGGATGGCGGTGCGCGTCGGGATGTTCTTCGTCCACCGGTTCACCGGGATCTGCAGGAGGATGATGGCCCCGGCGCCGGCCCAGGACTGCACGATCTCGTACGGCGCGTCGGCGCTGATGTAGTCCGTGATGTAGTAGGGGACGATGATGAACTCCTGCCAGAAGATGATCCAGTAGAGCGAGTAGATGAGCAGGAACACCATGAACTTCACGTTGCCCAGCACCACGAACAGGTTGGCGATCTTCTTCCCGAGCGTTTCGACGTTCTGCACCTTCTCGTCCGCCACGTCGCGGAAGAGGAGCAGGTTCACGGCGAGCATCGCGAAGCAGCTCAGGGAGGAGACGAGGTAGACGAACTCGTTGCCGAAGCTGTCGCGCACGAAGTAGGCGATGGTCGGTCCGATCATCGCCCCGGCGTTCACGAGCCAGTAGTAGACGGCGAAGCCGAGCGATTTCGTCCGCTCGGTGGTGGTGACCGCGACCGTGCCGAGCACCGACGGCTTGATGAACGAACCGCCGAACGCGGTGAGGAGCAGGAAGAGCATCAGCAGCCAGTAGAGCGACAGGTCGCCGTACACGCCGCGGAACGCCGTCATGCCAACCGAGCCGATGAGGAAGTAGCCGATGCCGAGGATGGAGAAGGCGACGCTGAACGCCTTCCGGAATCCCCACTTGTCCGCCAGCGTGCCGCCGAGGATGGGGAGCAGGTAGATGAGCCCGCCGAAGACGCCGGAGAGACCGCCGGCCTCGCTCTCGGTGAAGCCGAGGTTGTTGCGCAGGTACACCATGAACACGATCTGCTGGCCGTAGTAGGCGAGCCGTTCGAACAGCTCCATGCCGTTGGCCACCCAGAACGAGGGGTGGAAATCGGCGCGGAGCTCCTTCCAGCGGGAGGAAAAGCCCATCGGGTCTCCTTGGTTATGAGAGAATGTCCTTGCGGAGGAAGAGCGCCATCGTCGCCCCCCAGAACGCCAGGTCGTACGCCCCGAGCACCACCACCGATTCGAGGATGGCGGACCAGTCGTACGGGTCGCGCAGCGCCTGCTGCCACACGTTCATGTGCGTGGTGAAGAGCCACGGCTTGATCCCCTCCACCGACGCGACCGGCAGGAAGGTGATGATGTAGAAGACGGCGATGACCGTCATCGTGATGATGATGGGACCGATGGCGTTCTCGACGAGGGCGGAGATGAAGAACGCGAGCGAGGCGACCACGAACATGGACCACATCGCCAGCGCGAACGCGAAGAGAAAGTGCATCGGCAGGTCCGCTTCGGAGAGGATGACGATCCCCTCGCGGTCGATGGCGATGAGGTCGCCGCTGCCGAAGATCCACAGGCCGAGCCCCACCGCCATCACGCCGATGACCGCCACCAGCGCGAACGTGTAGAGGAGCGTGGCGAGGTACTTCGCGTTCAGGAAACGGGCGCGGGAGACCGGACGGATGAGCGTCAGCCGGAACGTGCCGGCCGTCGCCTCGCCGGAGAGCTGGTCCCCCGCCACCAGCGCGATGAGCGCCGGAACGTGCACCCAGAGCCCGTTCATGATGATCTGCGCGATGGCCCAGCCGTTGAACAGGTTCCCGGTGATGAGGAACTCGGACTGCAGGGACCGGAGCTGGTACTTGATGAAGTCTCCCCCCTCGATCCACATGATCCAGAGGATGACCGGAATGAGCACCCCCACGGCGATGAACCCGATGTAGGTCCTCCACTTGGCGAAGGTCTTGAAGAGCTCCCAGTATAAGAGGTTCAGCATGAGGTGTTCATTGATGATCGCTCATTGTTCACTGTTGTCGCTCGTGATGTCCAGGAAATACTCTTCGAGCGAATGCCGCGACTCCACGCCGTGGACGCGCACTCCCGCCGTCACGAGCGCGGCGACCGCGGCCGGAACGTGCTTCGGCTCCACGTTCGCGATGATCCCCTCCTCCGTCAGCGCCGGTTCCTTCACCGTGCGCATCGCGGAGAGCAGTGCGAGGGACTTCTTCGGAGGGGAGAGCTTGAAGAGGACGCGGTTCGCGCTCGCCTTCAGCAGTTCCTTCACCTCCCCCTGCACCACCATCCGGCTCCGGTTGATGATGGCCATCCGCGTGGCGACCTGTTCCACTTCGTTCAGCAGGTGGGAGGAGAGGAGGATGGTGATGCCCCGTTCCATGGAGAGGGTGCGGACCAGTTCGCGCACCTCCTTCATCCCCTGCGGGTCGAGGCCGTTCGTCGGTTCGTCCAAGAGGATGAACTCCGGATCGGTCAGCAGCGCCTGCGCGATGCCGAGCCGCTGTTTCATGCCGTGCGAGTACGTCTTCACCCGGTCCAGCGCCCGTTCGGCGAGCCCCACCAGCGCGAGCGTGTCCATCACCTTCCGGCTCTCGGGCGTCCGGCCGAGCGTGAGCGAACCGGCGATCTGCATGTTGCGGAACGCGGAGAGGTAGAGGTAGAAGTCCGGCTTCTCCACGATGCCCGCCACCTTCTGCAGCGCCTTCTCGCGCTCGCGGTGCAGGTCGCGGCCGAACAGCTCCACGCGCCCCGCGGTGGGACGGATGAGGGAGAGGATCATGCGGATGGTGGTGCTCTTCCCGGCGCCGTTCGGTCCGAGCAGGCCGAACACGTCGCCGCGGCGGACCTCCAGGTCAATAGCCTGTGAGGCCCACCGGTCGCGGTACTTCTTTCCGAGGTTCGTGGTGCGGAGGATGATGTCGGGCGTCATTCTTTCGCGGTCTTGGTCAGTCCGGCAAGGTCCATCGATTCAGCAAGGGCGTACAGTAGAGCGATCTCGTCCGTGTCGATACCCGTGAACTGCACGTGGAACCGCTGCGCGACGACGAAGCTCAGTTCGCAGGAACGGCTCTCACCGGACTGCACCTTCTCGATACCCTTGTAGGACTTCGCGACGGTCACGGTGCGTTCCGAACCTTCTTCGGTCTCGTTCTCGTACTCCGCCTGCTCGTACATCGCCGCCCACGCCGCCGCCGGCATCTGCGTCATGTCCGTGATGCTCGCCTCGATGGCGGAGGCGAGCGTGTCGGAGGGACGTTCGAAACGCACCTTCGCCTCCGAGACCGAGAAACCGGTCATCGTGTGCGTGGAGCCGGTCGGCTTGCCCCGGGTGAACCCTTCCGGCGCTTTCGCCGGAAGGAACGCCTGCAGTTTCTTGAAGTGGACCGCCTTCGCCGGCGGCGGTTCCTGTGCGGAGGCGGCCACGACGGCCGCCAGGCAGAGGAGCGTGATGATGAACGTTCTCATACGGTCTCCTTGAACAGTGGTTGCGCGGAGGTCACTTCGGCTCGCGCACGATGTCGTTGGTCTGTATGCCGGAACCTTCCACGACCTTCGCCTTGGCCGCCTTTCCCTTCAGCGCATCCTCGATCACTTTGATCTTCGCCACACGCTCCTCCTCCGCGCCGAGGTCCAGTCCGGTGTCGGGGTCCTTCACCGCCTCGCCGAGACGGTAGATCTCGAACTCCATCCCCGGCTTCACGTTCCCTTCGGACCCCGGCTTGATGAGGATGGTGCCGTCGGCGTTCACCTTCAGCACTTTGCCCGCCCACGGAATGCTCGCCATGTTCTTCACGATGAGCTCCACCACGCCGTCCACCGCTTCGCGCGTCGCCTTGCCGATGTCGGTGTCGTCCCAGCTGTCCATGTTGCTGAAGTCGATGTCCTCGTAGTCCACGGCGATGCCGGTGCTCGATTCCTCCCCTTCGCACGTCTCGGCCGCCACGATCTCGCCGGTGACGGTGTTCACCAGGCGCACGTCAACGACGGCGCGCGAGGTCTTCGTCTTGATGCCGCCGCTGAGGAAGGAGATCCCGCCGGAGACCTTCTTCTCTTTTTGGCCGAACTCGGAGATGGAGCCGACCACGAGCAGCTCCACGCCGAGCAGCTTGCCGATCTTCGGCGCGGTCTCGGCCGTCACCAGGCCGCTCTCGCCCAGCTTCTGTTCCGCGAGCACCTTCTCGAGCTCCTGCCGCTCCAGCGGCGAGAACTTGTTGGACTTCACCAGGGCGGTCACGAGCATGTCCGCCACCCCCTCTCCGAGATGGTGGTACCCGGAACCGGAACGGTTCTCGAACCGCGATACGGCGACGCGTTTCTTGAGCTGGGCGTCGGCGGACAAGGCCGTTAAGAGCATCAGGACAACGATGAGGATACGTTTCATGGCAGGTCTCCGTTCGTCTGTGATGGTGGGGAGGGTCGCTTCGGAATTGGAAAATATAGAGAGAAAGGGTGCCAGAATCAATCGGTAGTGTGGACTCTCACCGGCGAGTTTCGCATCTTGAGATGAGGCCGGAACGGGCCGTAATGCACATGAACGGGAGGGGCGATGAACGGAACGATTCGGTGGACGGCGGTGCTCCTTGTGCTGCTGATGCTGGGATGCCGGCAGCGGCCGCCGAAGGACGGAACGGTCGAACGGACACGGCAGGACGGGATCCGGGAGTCGGTCACGTTCGCGGAAGGACGCGAAACGTACCGGCTCGAACGGCGCCCTGACGGAGGGAAGTTCCGCGAGGTGTTCTCCGCCTACACACGGAACGATGCGGTGGTCGGCGTGCGGGAACGGCAGCCGGACCGCGACAGTACCGTGCTCTACGCTGAGAACGGTTCCGTCTCCTCCTATTTCATCATCGAACGGCCGGCGGACGATGCGCCGTGGAGGGTGACCGGCCGCTCCTTCCATCCGGACGGCTCGCTGGCATCGGTGGTCGACTCCTCGGGGATGCGGATGTACCATCCTTCCGGACGCCTCTCGTTCGAACGGCGTTCCATCGGTCCGGGCGCCGAACGGCAGACGTACTATGATTCGCTCGGTACCGTGATGGAACGATGGGAGACGCTCGACGGCGCCCGCCACGGCCGGCGGTACTTCGACGACCGGAAACGGGGCGTGATCGAAGAGGAATTGTATGACCGGGGCCGGCTCGTGAAAAAATTGCGGTGAACCGCGCCCATTATCGCCTTGTAAACCCTTCATTTTTTTTCTACTTTGACCTCTGGTTCCGGCGTTCCGCGGCATGATGGCGGTCCGCCCGGTCCGAAGATTCATCGTTCCACGCGATCATCGAATCACCCAATCCAACAATTCAGCGCACTCCACGCCCGCATGTCCTCCACCCCCCTCATGAAACAGTACGCCTCCGTCAAGGCGAAGTATCCGGACACGATCCTGCTCTTCCGGATGGGGGACTTCTACGAGACGTTCGATGAGGACGCGAAGACGACCGCGCGCGTCCTCGGCATCACGCTCACCCGGCGCGGCAAGACCGGCGATGTGGGGGAGACGCCGCTGGCCGGCTTTCCGCACCACGCCCTCGAGACCTACCTGCCCAAACTGCTCAAGGCGGGGCTCCGCGTGGCGGTGTGCGAACAGCTCGAGGACCCGAAGTTCGCCAAGGGGATCGTGAAGCGCGACGTCATCGAAGTGGTGACGCCGGGCGTCGCGTTCTCGGACAAGGTGCTGGACCAGAAACAGAACAACTTCCTCGCCGGCATCGCCCTGCCGAGCGCCATCGCCGCCGGGAACGATCCGGTCGGACTGTCGTTCGTCGACATCTCCACGGGAGAGTTCTACGCCGCGGAATTGCCGTTCCGCCGTCTGCCGGAACTGCTCTCGTCCGTGGCGCCGGCGGAACTGCTGGTGCAGAAGCGGGACCGTGAGGCGCTGCAGGAACTGCTCCGCCTGTCGCACCGCGGCATCTACACCGCGCAGGAGGATTGGCTCTACCAGTATGACTACGGCGCGGACACGCTCACGCGGCATTTCAAGACGCAGTCCCTGAAGGGCTTCGGCATCGACACGATGAGCATCGGCATCGTCGCCGCCGGCGCGGTGATGCACTACCTCAACGAGACGCAGAAGGCGAACCTCGGGCACATTCAGAAGGTGGTGCCGTACATGGCGGACGAGACCATCGTGCTGGACGCCGCCACCAAACGCAACCTGGAGATCACATCGTCCCTCGGCGGCACGCCGGACGGCACGCTCTTCTCCGTGCTGGACCGTACCAACACGCCGATGGGGGGACGGCTGCTCAAGAAGTGGGTGAGCAGTCCCCTGAAACGGCTCGACCAGATACGCTGGCGCGCCGACGGCGTGGCGCAGCTCGCCGCGGACGCGACGCTCCGCGCCGCGCTGCAGACGGAACTGGCCGAGATCGGGGACATGGAACGGCTCATCGCCCGCATCGCCACCGGCCGCGCCAATCCGCGCGAGATGCTCGCTCTCCGGCGCATCCTGCAGTCCGTTCCCGCCCTCAAGAAGATCCTCGCCTCCGCCGCACCGGCGAAGACGAAGGGGACCGGCGCCACGCTCGCCGACATCGACGCAGAACTCCGGCCGCTGGACGACCTCTCCGCCGCCATCGGCGCCGCGGTGGCGGACGATCCGCCGGCGAAACTGGAGGACGGCGGCGTCATCCGCGCCGGCTTCAACGCCGAGCTGGACGAGCTCCGTTCCCTCTCGTTTTCCGCCAAGGACTGGATCGCCGGGCTGCAGAAGCAGGAGCGCGAACGCACCGGCATCACGTCGCTCAAGATCGGCTTCAACAACGTCTTCGGGTATTACATCGAGGTCACCAACACGCACAAGGAGAAGGTGCCGAAGGAGTACATCCGCAAGCAGACGATGACCGGCGCCGAACGCTACATCACGCCGGAACTGAAGGAGTACGAGGACAAGGTGCTCAACGCGGACGAGCGCATCCTCGCGATCGAAACGCGCCTCTTCAACGAGCTCCGCGCGTACGCGTCGCAGTTCGCCGGCGCGGTACAGTCCGACGCCCGGCAGGTCGCCGTGCTGGACTGCCTCGTCTCGCTCGCCGTCGCCGCGGTGGAGAACCGCTACGTCCGGCCGGAGGTGACGGAGGGGGATGAGCTCATCATCGAAGAAGGACGCCACCCGGTCATCGAACAGCTGCTGCCGCCGGGGGAGCGGTACATCCCGAACTCGCTCACGCTCGACACGCGCGAGAACCAGGTCCTCATCATCACCGGCCCGAACATGAGCGGCAAGTCGTCGTACCTGCGGCAGGCGGGGCTCATCGTGCTGCTGGCGCAGGTCGGCAGCTTCGTCCCCGCGAAACGGGCGGTGGTGGGGATGGCGGACACCATCTTCACCCGCGTGGGGGCGAGCGACAACATCACGAGCGGCGAGAGCACCTTCCTGGTGGAGATGCACGAGGCGGCGAACATCGTCAACCGCGCCACGCGGCGCAGCCTCATCCTGCTGGACGAGGTGGGACGGGGCACCAGCACGTTCGACGGCATCTCCATCGCCTGGGCCCTCACGGAGTACCTGCATGAACGCATCGGCGCCCGCACGCTCTTCGCCACGCACTACCATGAACTGAACGAGCTCGCCGCGCTCTATCCGCGCGTCCGGAACTACAAGGTGGACGTGCGGGAGTACGGCGACAAGGTGGTCTTCCTCCACACCGTCACCCCCGGCACGGCGGACCACTCCTACGGCATCCAGGTGGCGATGATGGCGGGTCTGCCGGCGGAACTGACCGACCGCGCCAAGCGCATCCTGGAGAACCTCGAGGCGTCGCAGCTGACGCCGCACGGCGAGCGTCCGGCGGACCCGGCCGAGGTGCGCCGGGTGAAACGCCGCGCCGCTTCCGTCGAGCCGACGCCGCAGATCACAATGTTCGAGATGAAGGACGACGAACTGCGCGACGCCATCCGGAGGCTGGACATCAACGCCATGACCCCGATGGAGGCGCTGAAGTTCCTCGCGAAGGTGAAGGAGAATCTCGGGTGAGCGCCGCCGCATGAACGTCCTTCGCCGTCCCTTCGTCGCCCTCTCGCTCATTCCGCTGTTCGTCATGGCGGCGGACTTCATCATCCGCTACTCCTATCTCCGCGTTCTGGAGCCGGCGCTCCTGCAGCATTTCTTCTTCTCGCTCCTGTTCGAATGGACCCTGTGGTTCATGGCGGCGTGGACCGTCTCGTCGGCGGTGAAGCGGCGCACCGCCGCCGTGCTCGTCGGAGCCTCGCTCATCGCCGCGGCCCAGGTGCTGGTCTACGGCCACTATGCGTACTTCGGCGTCATCCCCAACCTCTACTCGGTCAACTACGCGCTGACCCATACGGCGGACACGCTGGCGCTCGCCGCATCGTCGGCGACGTGGGGACACGCGGCCGCGTTCCTCGCGATGACGGCGCTGTACGCGGCGCTGCTGGCCAACGCCGCCGCCGCCGTGGACGCCCTCCGTCCCCGAACGCGGTACGCCGTCGGCGCCGCTTTCGTCCTGCTGACCCTGGTGTTCAATAACAACGTCCGCTTCGTGCCGGCGTCGTACTCCTTCTCCCCCGCGACCCTCTTTTCTGTGAAGTATGCTTTGGCGGAACGGTGGGGAGGGGAGATGAAGGACGTGCACCGCGGATACGTCCGCCGGCGCTGCACGGTGGCCGAACGTCCGCCGGTGCGGGCGCGGTACAACGCGGTGCTCTTCATCGGCGAGAGCCTGCGCCGCAAGAACCTCTCCGCCTACGGTCATTCGCGCCCGACGTCGCCGTTCCTGGACAGCCTCGTCGCCGCCGGGTCCGTCGTACGGTTCGACCGGCATGTCTCCAATGCCGTCTCCACGCAGTTCTCCGTGCCGATGCTCCTCTCCGGCACGTTCACCGTCACCCGCCCGGACCAGCCGTTCATCTACGACCTGCTCCGGCGCTGGACCGACGTGCGCACCTGGTTCTTCACCTCGCAGTCCATGCAGCGGAGCAACATCGACCTCATCTATAATACGTCGCTCGACACCTTCGTCTGTCAGGAGGGGCTTCCGTTCCCTCCCGCAAACGACCTGGGGGCGGACGATGCGGCGGTGAGTGGACTGGTGACAGGGTACATGACACGTCATGCCGGCGAGCGTTTCTTCGCCGTCGTTCAGTTCAACAATACGCACTATCCGTACACCGTCAAGCCCGGCCGCGCTCAGTTCACGTCGCCGGAGGGGATGTCGGAACTCGACCGGTACGACAACACGGTACTCGACCAGGACGATGTGCTGCGCGGGTACGTGCAGGCGTTCCGTGACCACGGACTGCTCGATTCCACCGTCCTCCTCTTCACGGCGGACCACGGAGAGGCGTTCGGCGAGCGGGGGCACCGCGGACACCTGAACACGCTCTACGGCGAGGAGGTGGACGTGCCGATGTGGGTGTATCTGCCGCCGGGATTCCCGCCGGAAGCGCGGAAGAGCATCGAAGCGTACGCGACGCATCCCACCTCCCATCTCGACGTCGTCCCGACGCTGCTCGACCTGTACGGCCTCGATGACGGCCGGAGCCGCGGCGCGTTCGACGGCGCGTCGTGGCTGAGGCCGGTCTCACCGGACCGTTTCATCCCGCTGGTGGGGAAGGACATGATCGACACGAAAGCGGTCATCGCCGCTCCGTACAAGTTCATCGAGACGGTGCTGAACGGCGTCGCGGCGTACGAAGCGTATGATTTGACGGCGGACCCCGCCGAACGGACGAACCGGTGGACCGCGCTCACGCCGGAAC
>WBUG01000062.1 GCA_008933835.1 Bacteroidota bacterium
TGGAACTGGGTCATCTCGAAGATGAGCGACTGCTCGTCGTGCGTGATGGTCGCGTTCACCGGTTCGGTCCGGTTCGCGTAGGAGCCGGGGGAGTTCGGCGTATCGTTGCTCCCGTACGCGCCGAGGTCGATGACGAGCGATTCGTAGTCCCCCATCGAAGTGTTCTGGAACCGCGCATCGTCGAAGATCTCGTCGCGGAACGAATCGTGCCATCCGCCGGTCAGGCCGCTGTAGTGGATGAGCGCCGGGCTCTCGGGAAGGTGTTCCGCGATCTGGTAGATCTTCCCCTTATAGAGCGTGTCCACCGCGTTGCTCCAGCCGAGGATCCCCTTGGTCGGCTCGGCGGTGTTCCAGCCGATCCCCTGCGTGAAGTCGTAGCGGAACCCGTCGATGCGGTATTCCTCCACCCACATGCGGAGGTTCTCGAGGATGAGCTCCTGCGTTTCGGCGGTCCAGTGGTCCATGTCCTTGAAGAAGTACAGCGCATCCTCGTTGTAGCGCATGTCCGAGTTGGCCTTGAAGTACGGGTTGGCCGCGTCGTCCGGCAGCATCTGCCAGAGCGGTCCGGTGTCGTTCTGATGGTTGAAGACCGCGTCGAGGATGACGGCGATGCCGTTCGCATGCGCCTCGTCGATGAGCTGCTTCAGTTCGAGCGGGGTCCCATACGCCGGTTCGAGCGCGAAGTACTGGTTCAGGTCGTAGCCCCAGGAGTGCCCCGATTTCCCGACGGAGCCGTAGTCGTTGATCGGCATCAGTTCGATGGCGTTCACGCCGAGCGATTTGAAGTGCGGCAGGATGCTCTTCAAGTGCGTGAAGCCCGCCTGTCCGGCCCCGAGCAGATGGTATCCACCCGCGAACTCGCCGAGGTGCAGTTCGTAGATGACGAGGCGGTTCTGGGACGGACGCTGGAAGGAATCGGATTTCCAGACGTAGTTGTCGGCTGTGAGACCGGCAGGGCCGGTCGAGAACTTCGTCCCGTACGTCCCCATCCACCGCCCCCACGGGTCGGTGATCTTCTTGCCGTTCTCGATCTCATACAGGTATTCGTACTCGGTGTCCGGCGCGAGCTTCACGTTCACCCACCAATTGTCGGACGTCGGGTCCTTGTGCATCACCACGGGGGCGGCCGTGGCCACCGGCTGTCCGGCGGCGGCGATACGGAGCGCGACGAACGCCTTCCCCGGCACGCGGAGCCGGAACGTGGTGGAATCCCCCGACAGCACGGACGCCTTCGTGACGCCGTGCTTCGCGTACGCCGGCATCGGACGCTGCGTCACTTCGAAGACGGAGTTCTGATAGACGATGGAATCCCCCTTGCTGTTCACCGCCACGATGCGCAGGTAGTTCGTCTTCGGCACCGGCGCGGCAAGCGTGTGGTTCAGCACGCGCTTCGCCTTGTCGAACGAAGCGGTCACGTCGGTCAGCGACGCGGAGCCGGGGGTGACACCGGTGTAGAACCGCACCGCGGCGATGGTATCGCTGTTCGCGTGGACGATGCCGGCCACGAGCCGTGTGACGTTCGAGGAGGCCTCTTCGGTGTACACCTGGAAGTAGAAGAGGGTCGTTAGGCGGACGACGGAGTTGTTATTGTCGTTGGGATTCTGTTCCGGATTGAGCGGATCGGGGTACCAGGAGCCGTCGTGGAACTTGTACATGTATACGGAATCCCCCAGCGGCGTGCGCGACGCATCATGGATCTTGAAGGTGTACGTCTTCGTCCACGCCGAGAGCACGGCGTCGTACGTCATCATGTTGGCGGTGGACCATCCGCTGAACTGTCCCGGCAGCGCGACCGGGGTGCCCGGTCCCTTGTGGGCGCGGAAGGTGATGGTGACGCTGTCCGCGGCGGTCTGGGCCGAAACAACGGTGACGAGGGCGAGGAAGGCCGGGATGATCCAGCGTTTCATGATGTCAGGCTCCTTGGTTGAGTGTGAACAGTCGTGCCGACGACGCAGGGAGGTCGAACCGGAGCGCCGCCCCGTCGACCTTCGCCGTTCGTCCGGAGAGCAGGTCGGTCCTCGACCGCACGCCCGCGCCGGCGGCGCAGCGGACCGTGCTCTTCGCGGCGCCGCGGTTGATGGCGACGAGGACGGTCTCCTCGACGTCGCTCCGGCGGAAGAGGACGATGTCGTCCGCTCCGGCGTCCGCCGTGAAGGGGACCGCCTCCATGCCGCCCCGGCGGAGCGCGGAATGCGAATTCCGGATGCGGATGAGCGACCGGACGTACTTCAACAACAGGCCGTTCTGTTTCTCCGGTTCCCATTCCATGCACCGCCGGCAGTCGGGGTCCTTCCCCCCTTCGAGTCCGATCTCGTCGCCGTAGTACACCATCGGTGCGCCGATGGAGGTCATCTGCAGCGCCACGGAACATTCGAGCATCGCCGTGGAACCGCCGCAGAGGGTGAGGTACCGTTCCGTGTCGTGCGAGCCGAGAAGGTTTTGCATCGCATAATTGGAGGCGTCGCTGTACGACGCCCGTACGGCGGACAGCGCCTCGAGCAGTCCGGCGCCGGTGGTCTTGCGGTGTACGAAGAAGTCGAGACACGCCTGTCGGAACCGGTAGTTCATCGTCGCGTCGAACTCGTCCCCCCGCAGCCACGGCGACGCGTCCTCCCACAGTTCTCCGACGATGTAGCAGTCCGGATTGATCCCCTTCACGAGCGTGCGCCATTCCTTCCAGAAGGGGTGCGGTACCTCGTTCGGAACGTCCAGCCGCCACCCGTCGATCCCCTTCTCGGTCCAGTACCGCGTCACATCGAACAGGTGCTTCTTCACCTCCGGATGCTGCGTCATGAGCTTCGGCAGCGAGCCGTGGCCCCACCAGCATTCGTAGTTCGGATGGCGCGCCTCCGCGACGGGGAACGAATAGATGTTGAACCACGCGGCGTACGGCGAGGCCTTCCCCTTCTCCTTCACATCCTGAAAGGAGGCATGGGCGGTGCCGACATGGTTGAACACGCCGTCGATGACCACGCGGATGCCGTTGGCGTGACAGACCGAGAGCAGTTCGTCGAACGTTTCGTTGGTCCCGAACGCCGGGTCGATGCGGAGGTAATCCCGGGTGTTGTACTTATGGTTCGACTCGGCCCAAAAGACCGGATTGAGGTAGAGGGCGTTGACGCCGAGGTCCCGGATGTACCCGATGCGGTCGATGATGCCGCGGAGGTCCCCGCCGAAATAATTGCCGGGACGCGGCGCCCCTCCCCACGGCTGGACGCCGGGAGGGTCGTTGGAGGGGTCGCCGTTGGCGAACCGTTCAGGGAAGATCTGGTAGAAGACGGCGTCCTTCACCCAGGCTGGCACAGTGGACATAGGGACCGGTTCCTCGTTCTGGAAAACGCTTCCATGGATGGAAATAGAAAAGGCAGGGCGATCACTCGCCCTGCCTCTGATACCGCTATGAAGCTCTGTGAATCGGTGAATCGTTCATGCTCGATCCATCGGTCCGCATCACTTCAGGAGCATCATCTTCTTCACCGCGGTGAAGGAGCCCGACTCGATCTTGTACAGGTACACGCCGCTCGACAACGCCGAAGCGTTGAAGTTCGCCGTGTAGCTGCCGGCTTCGAGGTTCTCGTTCACGAGCGTCGCGACGACCTGACCGAGGATGTTGAACACCTTCACGGTCACGAGGCCGGCCATCGGGATGGAGTACCGGATGGTGGTCGACGGGTTGAACGGATTCGGGTAGTTCTGTTCCAGAGCGTACACGGTCGGCGTCACGCCGTCGGTGCGGACGTTCAGGACCGGTTGGCCGGTCTCGAAGTTGAACCGATCGTAGTACTTCGGATTGATGCTGCCGAAGTAGCTGGCGATGGTGGCCGTCGCGGCGCCGTCATTGATGTTCTCAATGTGGTTGTTGCCGAAACCGCCCTTGCCGCCTTCGTTGTCGCCGCCGCGGATACCGAACTTGAACTCCTGTCCGACCAGATTGCGGCCGTTGCCGGAGTCCGGACCGAACCGGAAGACGCGCGTGTAGACGCGGTCGCCGGCCACGGCGTCGCCGTGCGTGCCGTTATCCCACATCTTGCGGGTGGTATCGGCATACAGCGAAGCGCCCCAGGTCGCCCATCCGCCGGCCGCGGGACCGTTGATGGACACGCCCCAGACGTAGATGGAATCGAGGACGCTCTTGTTGATGGTCCACGGACCCTGGATGTCCACCAGGGTGTCCTTGCCGCCCGTACCGTCCTTCACCTGGTAGTACGCCGGACGCAGGTCGACGGTGAACTTCACGTCGACGACCTGGTTCAGCTTCCGGGTGTTGCGCCAGAAGGGCTGGCGGGTCGACTTCGACGGGTCGGTCGAGGTGTCGGCCGCGGTCAGGGTCTTGGCCTTCATCGCGAGCAGGCGGCGTTCCGCCAGCGTCGCATCGGGACCGTTGTACTCGAAGTTGTAGAACACTTCACGCAGGTCGATGCCGTTCTTCACCTGGTAGTACTGGTACACCAGGTTCTTCGTGGAGTCGATCTTGGTGCCGTACACGGTGTCCGTCGCGGTGTAGATGAACGTCGAACCGACGCGGGTCAGGTTCTTCGTGCGGACGGTCTTGCCGGTGTTCGCGAAACCATGGCGGACCTGAACGGTGTCGCCGATGATGTACGAGTTGGTGTTGATCGCCTTCAGCATGTTGACGCGGAACGTGACCACGGCGGTGTCGCTGCCGAGGGGCGGTTTCACGCCGGCATTGGCCCACCACTTCCAATACAGCGTGGTGTCGCCGGAGGCCTTCAACAGACGGAAGATACGGGCCGGATTGGCACCGCCGCCCGGTTCGATGTCGAACGTGTTCGTGCGGATGATGCCGTCCTCCCACTTCTGCGGGTCGACGGTCGGCGCATCAGCCTTCAGATGCTGGACGAACTTATAATAGACGGTGACCGTGTCGGTGCCGGTCGGAAGCGCGGTCGCCGGAGCCTTGATGGTGCCGCTCCAGAAGTTGTTCCCCGCATACCGCGTCGGATTGTTGCCGTCGTTCGCTTCCTGCGTCAGGAAGAACGATTTGCCCCATTCCAGCGGCGCAAGGCTGCCGCGGACGCCCATCTTCATGGTCGCCGGATTGAAGTCTTCGACGTTGGCCATGTTCACCCGGAACCGGATCTCGATGGAGTCGGTCTCGGTGTACGGACGCCAGAACTGGAGCTGCGCGCCCGGCGAACCGTTCACGAACTGCAGCTTGATGGTGCTGTCGTTCTGTCCGACCACCAGCTTGCGGTTGTCGCCCTGACCGGCGTCGGAGAGGTTGCCCTCCCAGCCGCTGTGTTCCTGGGCATGGCCGGAACCGACGTTGGCGTTCACGTTCGTGAAGATCTTGTACGGGAAGCTCTGGCCGGGTTTGAAGCGGGCCTTCACCTGCCAGTAATCGGAGGAACCGGCCGCGTTCGTGATGTTGCTGAACCGGACCGCGGAACCGCCGTCCCACCGCAGCAGGTTTCCGTCATCGCCGCGCATCTGGACCGTGGAGGTGCTCTTCAGCGTGTCCGGAACGGTCGAGGTGTTGACGAGGAAGGTCACTTCCACGGTCGGCTCATAGCGATAGAGGCCAGGACCGCCGGCGATGATCTTCGTGCTGTCGGCGTATCCCGTCGCGCGGAAGGCACCCGTGAAGGGGCTCAGCACCTTCGTGAAGGTCGCGCCCTTGTCGTCGGACATCCACGTGCCGGAAGCGGCACCGGCCGCACCGACCATGAGCACCTTGTGCGAGCCGCGGATCGGCATCGGCACGTACACCTTGTTGACGCTCAGCGGAACGCCCGGCTGCACCTGGATGGAATCGGACCAGGTGGCGCCGCCGTCGGTCGTCTTGTGGAGCGGGAAGGTGTGCGACGAGCTGGCCGAAGCCTGCCGGCCGACGCCCCAGCCGAGGTTCGCATCCATGAAGCGGATGGAACGGAAGTAGTAGTTGTTCGTCGTGCCGGTGAGGTTCGCCTCGCTGAACGTCCACGTGCCGCCCATATCGGTCGATTTGATGACCGGGGCAAGCATACGGCGCGGAGCGCTGCTGGAGTAATAGGCGATCCACACCGTGTTACCGATGATCTCCTGCGCCGCGCCGTAGGTCGAAAGACCGAAGAAGCGGTACGGGGTCTTCGCAGAATCCGGCAGGTTCGTCAGCCGGGTCCAGGTGGCGCCCGCATCGGTCGTCTTCACGACGTGCAGACCGGCGAAGTCCGCATCGCCGAACGCGATGGCGGTGGTGCCGTCGAAGAAGTTCACGCCGTCGAACCAGCCGGTGTCCGGGGTCGAATACGTGTACACCTTCGTGAAGCTGGCCGCACGGTTGGTCGTACGGTAGATGTTGCCGTCATAGTCCGCCACCACCGCGACCGAATCGTTGGCCGAGGCGATGTTGGAGTAGCCGGCATTGGCCGTGGCCGGAAGCGATGTGCGCGTCCACGAAGCCCCGTTGTTGTTGGAATAGAAGACGTAATCCGTGCTCGCGTCGAACGCGTACACGAAGAGAACACCGCTCGGACGGTAGTCCACATACTTGATGGTATAGGACCCGCCCAGGTTCAGCGGCTGCCAGGCGGACGAAGCGGCGTTCACGAATCCCGGATCGGCGACGGCCGTCTTCCGGAAGTCGCGCTCCGCGCGTATCTTCTCATCCTTGGCTTCACGCCACGAGGATGCGAAAGATACACTGGCCACCAACAGCGTGACGAGCGTAACCTTTAGTAGTTGTTTCATGGAACAACTCCTTACATGGTGATGAGGGAATAGTGGATTGTGGAGAAGAAACACTTGTTGGAGACAGCAAGGACGTGTCTGTGCCGGGTCACCTCCTTGGACGGCTAAATTGAGAAAATTCGGTGATAAAGTCAAAATGAATCAGAACGTAATACCGATGGCAAATGATTGAATTCCGCCGAATTTGCCCCAATCCTGATACGAATAGTCGAAAGAGATCAGATTGGCCCCGGTCAGTTCATATTTTGCGCCGGCGCCGAACGATGCGCTGCTCTCCCGGTCCGACAGTCCCAGAGAGTTCATCCCGCCGCGAAGGAAGATGGTCTCGCGCCAGGCGAACTCTCCGCCGAGATTCACGGTCTCGTTGCTGTCCGAAGGACGGAGGGCGTCGACCGCCGCCGTCAGGCGCATGTCGCCGTACGAGAGCACGTCCATCGCCACACCGGCGCGGAAGAAGAGCGGGAGCGGCCAGTCGTCGGTCTTCAGCCGCGAGACGATGGTCTTGTTCGTTCCGGTGTTGTCCGGATCCAGGTCGATGGGCCGGAAAAGGTCCTTGCCGTCCAGCCGCATGTCCGCGCCGAAGTTCGCGATGCTCATGCCGATGGTCAGGCCGTTGAAGTCGGTCTTGTATTTCAGGCCGACGTCGAGGGCGAAGGAACTGGCCGATTCGTTCCAGATCTTCTGCTGGATGTACTTGGCCGTACCGCCGATGGAGAAACGGTCGGTCAGATTCCGCGCATAGGTCAACGCCACGGCGATGTCGGCGGCGGTCCACATCTCCCCCGTCCCGTCCTGGTCCGTTTCGGTGGTGATGAGCTCTTCGCCGTAGTCGAGCTGGGTGATGCTGACGCCGATGGCGCTGCTGCCGTCGAGGTTCACCATCACGCCGACCCAGTCGAACTTGGTGTCCACCAGCCAGTCGGTGTGCGAGACGAGGAACTGGCTGTACCCGGGCTGCGAGATGGCGCCGGGATTATAATAGAGCGCCGAGACGTCGGTGGCAAGGGCGACGAACGCCCCGCCCATGCCGATGCCGCGGGCGCCGATGGGCATGCCGAGGAACGGCGCGGCGGAGGTGCCGACCTTCGATTGGGCGGCGAGCGGCGCAGCCGCCAGCAGCAACGTGAGGAGGATGATGGTCGTGTTTTTCATGGTTGTTCTCCAGACACCCGTATGCGTGGCCGTCATTTGATCACCGCGATCTTACCGCTCTTCGTTCCGGCGGACGATTCGACGACGTAGAAGTAGACGCCGTAGGCGATATCGAGATTCTCCTTCGTCTTCAGGTCCCACTGCACGGTGCCGTTGAAGATGGAATTGTCGTGCGTCAGCGTGCGGATGTGCTCGCCGCGCGCCGTGTAGATGGAGATGCTCGCCCCCATCGGCACGTTCTGGAACTCGATCTTCCGCTGTCCGCGGCCGACGGTGCCGGGGGTGACCGGCGCTTCGAAGTTCGTCTGCACCACGTACGGGTTCGGGACGACGCGGATGCTGTTCAGGTTCTCCTGCGCCTTGGCGACCTGCACGGTCGGTTTCGGCACGGTGATGTGGAACCGGTCACCCTTCCGGAACGGCTTGCTCGTACGGAGCTTGAGCGTGTCGCCGTCGCCGTAATTGAAGACGGTGTCCTTGCCCGTCGCCAGCCATGACGGCCGCGTGAGGATGAGCACCCAGGTGTAGCGCAGCGAATCCTTGTCGTCCGGATCACGGAAGAAGAACTGGTCCGGATACGACACGACCCCCTGTCCGGTCGGATCGTTCTCGACCCAGTAGACGTCCACCTTCTTCCCGGTGGTGCGGTTCCGGACCAGCCATTTCACCGGGACCTTCGTCACGATGACGTTCGGGTCCTGATACATCACCGAATCGATGAACGAATCAGAGAAGATCATGTCGTAGTCCGCGGCAAAACGGGTCGCGGTGTCGATGACGGCGTCGCCGTCATAATCGATGTTGTCCGTGGTGAACTGGAATCCGTTCGCCTTCGCCGGGTTGGTGAAGCCGGAGAGGGAGTCGACCGGCTGCACCGTCCACCGGTTGTCGAACACCACCTGCATGCCGTCGAAGATGTCCGCATCGCGGGTCTCGGCGGCGTACGGCGTTTCGCGGATGTTCACGCTCCGGTAGACCGGATAGTACCGGTAATTCACGGAGAATTTCCACGGGTTCACGGTGGTGTCCTGAAGGGACCCCAGCGTCCGCGCGCGAATGGCGCCGCGGTCCGTGCTGACGGTGTACTTCGACGTGTCGATGAGCGTGCCGTCCGCCCGGACGACCCGGACCGAGCCCGGTTCGATGTTCTGATGCGGCAGCAGGACGGGAAGCGTGTCGACCCTGGACGGTACGACGGAGGCGACTCGGGTCACGGTATCGCGAACGGAGTAGAAGGTCGTCACCGGCGAGAAGCGTCCGCTGTCGCGGGTGTCCAGGAACGTGACCTCGTACGTGCTGCCGGTCAGTTTCGTCTCGTCCACGACGTTGTATCCGAGCCGGCCGGTGCCGATCACCGAAGGATCGGGGGTCAGGAAGCGTCCGTTCGGCGGAGCGGTGTAGCCGAGGACGTTCTTCTTCGGCACCACGATGGCGACGTTGGGAGAGGTGCCGCGGATGCGCCCGGCCTGGTCGATGTCGATCTTCCAGCTGTTCTGCGACGGGAAGAGCCCGGCGGTCGCGCTGCCGTTATCGTAGGCGACGATGACGTAGTAATATGTCCGCCCGTTCTGCACGTCGTAGTCGGTCGTGTCGTGCACCAGCCCGGTGTTGCTGCCGAGGTAGTACGTGAACCCTTCGGCGGACTGGAAGATGTCGGCCGGCGCCCGGAAGTACCCCTGCACCGAGTCCTTCACGTCCACCTGGAACGCGGCGCGGTACCCCTTCTTCACGCCGAGCGCGTTGGTGACGTCGAACGCATCGTTGAACTCATAATCGGTCGCTTTGAAGATCTTGTATCCCTGGAAGTCCTTTGTGCGGAGCACCGGATCGAACGCGCTCTCGGACTTGCGGTCCCAGTACAGTTTCACCTTCTGGTCTCCCGCGGCGGCGGAGAGGGTCGGCATCGGAGGAGGGACGGCGAACTGGTAGTTCAGGTCGTAGATCTCCTGCACCGTCTTCTTGTGCTTCAGCAGGTCCGTGATGTCGTCCTCGCGCGAACCGCCGTTGCCGCCGCCGTACACGAGCGCCAGCGAGAAGCGCTCGGTCTTCTTCGCCAGCAGCGGGAAGTAGCCGGAACCGTAGATGAAGTCGCCATCCTGTCCGAAGTCCGGCCGGCCGTTGGTGATGGATTGCGGTGCATCGAAGAAGCCGGGACGCAGACGGGTCCAGAGCACTTCATCGTCCGCCAGCGGAACGTCGTTGGACGGGGTGAAGTACTGGAACGACGTGAGTCCGATCTGGTCCGATTCGTTCACGTCGGTCTTGTCGACATGCGGCTCGCCGGGCAGTCCGGTATCGGTGCCGTTCATGAGATAGCCGGAGGTCGGCAGACCGTCCCCCTCCCCCGCGTCAGGGTTCGAGACGTCGGCGACGCCGTCACGTCCCACGTCGTCGTAGCGGATGTCCCAGTCCCCGTCGTTGTCGGTGCCGTCATCCCTTCGTTCGTCCACCATCGAGAGCGGATTGGCTCCGCCGCCGATGTCGAAGCGGGTGTAGCGCACGTTGCGCGGCTGGTTGATGATGACCTGCGAACCGACCTTCTTGTAGTTCGTATGGTGGATGTAGTAGTTCTCGTCGATGAGGCCGTCGAAGTCGTTGTCCACGCCGTCGTACGCGTTCGGATTGATGATCTGCGCCGGCCCCTGCGTGGTGCTCACGGTGATGAGCGCACCCTCGTCCGCCGCTTTCGTCACGCCCGGCACGATGAGCACCGAATCGGCGCCGCGGGTCTTCACGTTCACCGGTGAGGCCGGTACGGAGAAGACGGTGCGCGAGAAGTCGTCCTTGATGAGGATGATGGTGCTCCCGGCGTTGATGGTGCGGGTGGTATCGAAGTCCGCATCGGCGAACGGAGGGGTCGCCGGATTGGCGCCCAGATTCTTGGCATCGTCGTCGTTGTCCACGCCGTCGAACGGATTGCCGGGGCTTTCCAGGAACGCGTACCCGACCATGCCGACCGGACCGGTCCAGAACGGATTGCGTGAGCAGTTCCGGTCGTAGTCCCCGGTGTAGGTGATGTTCTCGCGGGCGTCGTAGTAGGACCAGTCGTCGTCGTACTCCGAGCCGCTGGCGTTGTTTCCGGTCACGCCGACGTACGTTCCGACGAGCATCCCGAAGACCGCCTTGTCGTAGTTCGACGTGCCGGTGTTCGTGATCTCATAGAGCCAGAAGATGTTGTCCTGCGCCAGGAACTGCGCCCACTGCAGACCGCGGACCTTCACTTCGAGGGCCAGACCGTTCTTCGCGAGGTTGTTGGCGTCGGGCTTGAAACTGACGCCCGGTACGCCGCCCACGTTGTTGGTGGTGGAATCGCTGAAACGGCGGTCGTTGTTATCGTCCATCACGAAGTAGCTCTCCTGGTCGGCGCTCTTCACATCCTTGCCGAAGTAGCCGTTCCACAATCCCTTCCATCCGGGGTCCGTAGCGTCGGACATGCGGTCCGGCCAGGATGCGGGATACGAGGTCGGGTCGTCGCTCATCGCGATGCTCTGTTTGTTCGGATTGAAGTACCCGGAGACCGGCATGAAGGTCCACTTCTCGCCGGTCGGCGCTTCATCCTGGCTCGTCGCCGGACGGGACATGGGAGTGGTGACGACCGAATGGAACTTCACGTCCGTGTACCCGCTGCCGTTCCAGCGGCGGCCCACCGCCTCGGCGCCGACGAAGAGCGATACGTCACCGACGTAGCCGTTGGAACTGTAGATCCACGCGCCGCGCGGCCGGGTGTCGGAGGGCTGGCCGATGACGCCCCAGTTGCCGAACACGGTCTTGACGCGGTTCCCATTGTGCACCGAGGCGCGGTAGAACGCCGGCCCGGACGCCTGCTGGGCCAGCGCCGCCCCGGCGAGCATCAGAAGCAGAAGGAGGATGATGGTTCGTTTCATAGGGGACGTCCTCAGCTAGAATTCGATGGTGGCACCGAACTCGATGCGGCGCGGTTCGGAATAATTGGTCGGAACGGTGTAGTAGTCCCGGATGGTGTTGATGTACTCGCGCGAGTTGGTGAGCCGCGCGCGGTCCTCGTCGTACGTCTTGCCGGCCCGGCCGGTGTCGTCGAACACGCCGGTCTCGTTCATCGTATCGAAGAGGTTGTTCACACGAAGGAAGAGCATCAGACGCACCGGATCGAAGACGAAGGACTTATAGACGCGCACGTCGGTGTTGAAGTACGTCGGTTTCGTCTGCGAGTTGGTGAGGAACACCGAGATGTCGCGGCTGAGCCGCGGCGTGTACGGGGTGCCGCTGCCGTAGGAGCTCACCACGCTGCCGCCCCAGGTCTCCTCCGAATACGAGAAGGTGGCGTTGAGCGTGTGGCGCTGGTCCCATCCCAGCGGCGTGAGCTGCACTTCGGGCAGCTGTCCGCTGGCGAGCTGGTTGCGCGCCTCGTTGGGGTCGGACGCGCTGCCGCGGGCGATCTGGAACGTGTAATCCACGGTCATCGCCATTCCCTGTCCGAACCGCTTGTCCAGCGAGAGGATGAACCCGCGGATGAAGCCGAAGTCGCTGTTCACGTACTTGGAGTAGGTCTGCGCCGCGCCGGGACCGCCGATGGGGATCTGCTCGGCGCGCGTGCCGGCCAGGTTGCGGATGTCGCGCAGGTACACCGTGACGTCGATGCTCATGTCGTCCGTGAGCTGCTGCTGGAGTCCGATCTCGCCGTTGATGGTCTGTTCCGGTTTCAGGTCCGCGTTGCCGGTCGGCGAGCCGCGATGGTCCACATTGCCGGTGCCGCTGCCGGTCTTGAACGCCGGATTGGCGTACAGCCGTTCGAAGTTCGGGATCTGGAAGAAGTGGCCGTAGGAGAAGTGGATGACACCGCGGTCGGTGATAGGGAACGATGCGCCGAACCGGGGGCTGAGCTGCAGTTTTGCCGAGGCATCCTTGTACCAGTACGCCATCCGGTCGTCGACGGTCTTCGCAGGTTCGTTGGCGTCCTGCACGCCGTTGCCGTTGTAATCGAAGTACTTGTTCGATTCCTTGAAGGGATTGAAGATGTTCGGGTCCTCCTCGTCCGCCAGCACCTTGCCGTTCGGGTCGAAGTAGTCCACACGGACGCCGATGTTGATGATGAGGTCCTTGAACTCCATCTTGTCCTGCAGGTACGCCGAGATCTCCATCGGGGTGCGGGTGTACCGGTCATGCGACAGTGTGCTGTCCGGCAGGATGCGGGTGGCGATGAAGGGACTCGAGAGCCCGAGCGTGAACTCGGTCTGTGTCTGCACCGGCAGTAACGTGACGTCCTGCACGAAGAGTCGGTGCTGCCGCGCCTCGACCCCCGCCTTCACGAAGTGCTCGTTGTTGACCTGGCTGCTGAGGTCGAACTTCAGCAGACCGGTCGTGGTGACGCGGTGGTACCGGCTCATGTCCGAACCGCCGACGGAATAGGAGTACTGGCTCAGTCCTTTGGAGAGCTCGAACAGTTTCGGATGGGTGTACCGCGGGTCGTCCGCATCCTCGTACAAGTAGTGTTTGTACGTCTTTTCGAAGAAGGAGCCGCCGATGGTGTAGAAGGTGGAGGCACTGAGGGTGTGGGTCAGCTGGAAGATGGTGGTGTAGCTGGTGGAGAAATCGTGTCCCTGTCCGTCGGGATTGTACTGCAGGTCCCGGTTGTACCCGACCGATTCCACATTGTCATAGATGCCGGTGACGTTCAGTTTCAGTTCCGGCGAGAACCGGGCGGCCAGTTTGGCCTGCAGGTACATCTTCCGGTTCCAGTTCATCTTCACCCGGGCGCCGTCGCCCACACCGTTGACGTAGGCGTTCTTGAACGACCCGTAGGCGTTGTTGAACGCCGCGGTGCGGGCCGAGTCGCTCGCCGCCTGGATGCTCGGGTTGGCGGTGACGAGACTGTTCCATACGAGGGCCGAGTCGGTGGTGTGATCGGTCCCCACGATGTACGGCTTGTCGTTCTGCAGGGTGATGACGGTGCTCGGCGTGTAGGTGCGGATCCCTTCCAGGTAGCCGCCGTAGTAGATGTTGCGGGCGTTGAGGAAGAACGACAGGTCGCGTTCGATGACCGGACCGCTGAGGCTCGCCTCGATGTTCCGGATGTTGAACGGCTCGAACTTCTGGATCCCTTTGAACGTGCCGCCGTGATTGCTCAGGAAATCGCCGCCATACGCCGTCACGCTCCCGCTGAACTTGTCCGCCCCTTCGCGGGTGACGATGTTGACGATACCGGACATCGCCTGTCCGTACTCCGCGTTGAAGGCGCCGGAGAGCACCTGCAGTTCCTGCACCATGCTGGGATTCACGTCCACCACCGCGCTGCCGTTGAAGACGTCCGTCACCGGCACGCCGTCGATCCAGTAGGCCGTTTCGCCGCGCCGGCCGCCGCGGATGCTGCCGGCCACGTTGCCCGCCTGGAGATTGATGACCTGGCTGATCTCGGTGATGGGAAGCTGCTTGATGTCGTCGCCGCCCACCACGGCGGTCGTGGCGGTGAGGTCCTTCTGCACGAGCGGACGTTCGGCGGTGATGACCACCTCGTTCTCCAACTGGACCGTCTCCTCCGACAGTTTGAAGTCCTGCCGGGTCGTCAGGTCCACGCTGACGCGGATGTTCGCGTACGAGAGCGGGGAGTATCCGATGGCGGAGGCACGGATGGTGTAGGTCCCCGGGGGAAGATTGATGATGATGAAGTTCCCCTCGAAATCGGAGACGGCGCCGTAGGTGGTGCCGACGAGGACGATGTTCACGCCGGGCAGCGGTTCGCCGCTCCGTCCGTCGGTCACCGTGCCGGCGATCTTGCCGGTGGTTCCGGCGGTGAGGTACGACACGAGCAGCAGGGCCGCCGCCAGGGTCATGGTACCGATGTTTTTCATTCCAGACGCTCCGTCATATGGTCCGAGTGATGTTGAAGGTCGTTAATTGCTGTCCAGCAGGATGTATTCGCGGTTCGCACCGCAGGAGGAGCGGACGACGAGGGTCGGCGTGAAGTTCACCGAGGTGACGTCGGCGTCCGGGTGCTCGATGCGGTTGAGCATCGTCTGCACGGCGATCTCCCCCATCTTGTGCATCGGCTGGCTCATCGTGGTCAGGCCGAAGTACTTCGACAGTTCGATGTTGTCGAAGCTGACGATGGCAACATCCTCCGGCACCCGCAGGTTCCGTTCCCGCAGAGCGGCCAGCACGCCCACCGCCTGGATGTCGCTGGAGACGAAGAGCGCCGAAGGAAGTTCTCCCCCCTTCTGCAGCAGTTCGTGCATGTCCTTGTAACCGGATTCACGGCTGAATCCGTCGTTCTCGGTGAACCGGCTGCTGCTGATGATCCGCTCGTCCGGCGTGATGCCCCGTTCGGTCAACGCTTCCCGGAACGCACGCAGCCGTTCCTGCGCCGGGATGCTCCGCAGGTTGGCGTTGATGAATCCGATGCGGCGGTGGCCGAGGGAGATGAGATGATGCACCGCGGCCCTGGTCCCTTCATGATTGTCCACCCGGATGGAGTCGAACTTGGGATGGGACGAGTCCACCAGGACGAGGGGGAGTTTCTTCTCCGCGAACTCCTGCGCGAAACGGTCCGGCAGGGGGAGCGAGAAGATGAGCGTCCCGTCCACTCTCCCCTTCTTCATGGAGCGGAACAGGTACTCTTCGAGCTGTTCGCGGCTGTTGGCGCCGTGGATGATGAGATCGTATCCGAGAGCGCCGAGGGATTCCTGAACGCCCTGCAGGACCTCGATGAAAAAATAGTTGGTGAAGAACGGGATGATGGCGGAGAGGGTGTTGGAACGTTTGCGGGCGAGCGCCTGAGCGAACGCATGCGGCTGGTAGTTGAGCCGGCGGGCGACACTGATGACCTTGTCTCTCGTCTCCACCGTCACTTTCGGACTATTATTGAAGACGCGGGACACCGTTCCGATGCCTACCTTTGCCTCGCGGGCAATGTCGTAGATCGTTACCGCCAAGGGACTCCCTGAAGTGTGATCCTCTATGGAAGGGCTTTCAGAAGGTAGGGTAATAATGATTTATTGTCAAGGAATGAAGGAAGAGAGAATCGCCAAAACTTGTACGTTTACTTAAACGATTACTGTGCGGGGGCTGCCGGTGCGGAAGCGCTTTTCATACGATGGCGGGTGATGGAACGTCGAACCGCGATGGCGCTGATGCCGCAGATGACCGCGCCGGTGATGACCGCTCCCCTCACCCCGACCGCATGAGCGGCAAGACCCATGCCGATGCTCCCGAACGGCGCCAATCCCTGGAACACCAGTGAGTAGAGCCCCATCAGTCTCCCCCGCAGTTCGTCCGGCACCCGGCGCTGCATCGATGCATTGGCGGTGGCCAGGAACATCACGAGTCCCATCCCGACCCCGATGAGGGCGAGCACGGAGAGCGAAACGGCTCCGGAAAGGGCGAAGATGATGACCGAAACGACGAAGAGTCCGATGCCGGTGTAGATGAACGTGCGCGGACGGAACCGGCTCTCGAAACTGGCGAGCGAGACCGCGCTGATGAAGGCGCCGATCCCCACGGCGGTCAGCAGGTTCCCCAATCCCGCCGCACCGATGCCGAGCACGGTGTCAGCGAAGACCGGCAGGAGCACCGAGTAGGACCATCCGAACACGGTGATGACCGCGACGAGCGTCATCAGTCCCGTCAGCGAGACGTCCGAGCGGACGTACCGGACGCTGGCGGTGAACGAATCGCGGACCCCGTACGCGGGACGGCGCACCGTCACCGGCTCCATCCGCATCATCAGCAGTCCGACGATCACCGCGCCGAACGAGACGGCGTTGATCGCGAAGCACCACCCGGTGCCCACCCCCGCCA
>WBUG01000063.1 GCA_008933835.1 Bacteroidota bacterium
GCCGGGGCGGTATGTGCTCACCCGTGAGATGTCCCTGGTCGATCTTCTCATGCTTGCTGGCGGATTCACGGAGGATGCGAGCCGCCTGAACGCCGAGATCGCCCGTCTGGACGACAAGGTGCGGAACGACACCCTCATCACCATCAGCATGGCGTCGATCCCGGATCTTGCGGACACGCTCACCATCACCGCGTACGCCTACTTCGAGGAGTACCGCGCGAAGGACTTCGTACTGAAGCACCGTGATCAGGTCTTCATCCGCCAGAACCCCGCGTTCATCACCCAGCAGCTCGTCACCATCAACGGGGAAGTCGGGTACCCCGGCATCTATTCGCTCATCTCCCACACCGACTATCTTTCCGGCCTGATCGAGCGTGCCGGCGGTCTCTCCAGCGCGGGATATCTCCGCGGAGGGAAGCTCACCCGGAAGAACAACCGGGTCAACGTCGACTTCGTGGACGTGATGGCGAATCCCCGGACGGGCGAGGACATCATCCTGCATGAAGGGGACCTCATCGAGATCCCCAAGAGGCCGAACGCCGTCTCCGTCAGCGGCGAGATCAACAATCCCGGCCTGCTCGGCTACATCCGGGGGGACGGTCTGTGGGACTACATCGACCGGGCGGGCGGACTGACAGACAGCGCCGACTACGTCATCCTGTTCCATCCGAACGGGAACGCCGAGAAGTTCCGCACCGGCATCTTCGGCGGGAACACGGAAGTGTACGACGGTTCGAGCATCGTCATCACGAAGGTCCCCGCGCCGCGGAGCGACGAGCGCCAACTGGACATCGGGAACCTCATCCGGGACCTCTTCGCGATCGCCGCCAGCGCGCTGACGATCCTTGTCCTATCCAGACAGCTCTAACGGGGGCCATCCATGCGACCGGAAGTGTGGGCCAACGAACATCAAAGACTGTGAGTCCAACCGTGGAGAATTCCTCATCTGCAGATGAACGTCCGTCGGACCATGCTGCCGCGCGTTTCGCGCCGCTGTACCGGCATCGAAGAACGTTCCTGACCGTCAACGGCGCCGTCATCGCCGTCGCCGTCACCGTGCTGTTGGTGTTCGTCAAGAACGATTACGACAGCACCATCGTCATCCTTCCGAACTATGGAGGGACCAGCATGCTGGGCGGCCTCGGCAGTCTGGCGGCGGTCGCCGGGCTCAACATCGGCGAATCCAATCCCGCGGCGGTCTACCAGAAACTGATCGTGAGCGAATCGGTGCTCGAAGAGGCGATCTACCGGAAGTACTCCACCGCGGAGTTTGCCGACTCCGTCGACCTCATCGCCTACTTCGAGATCGAACTGGAGAAGACCGGTCCATCGGATCCGCCGTTCCTGCAGGAGCGGGACAAGTTCCTGCAGATGGTCGAAATGATGCGGACGGAGATGGTCATGACCGAACTTGACCGCATCACGAACATCCTCACCATCACCGTTCGGACACCCGAACCCAGGCTTTCATCCGCCGTCGCCAATACCCTCATCGAATCGCTGGACCGGTACGTCCGGACCAAACGCCGGTCCAACGCCGTCGACCAACGGATCTACATCGAGGAACGCACCACGCAGGTGAAGGACTCTCTCGACGGGGCGGAAGAGGAACTGCGGCGGTTCCGGGAACAGAACCGTATCGTCACATCCCCGCAGTTGTTGCTCGAACAGAGCCGTCTGCTGCGCTCGGTCGAGATCCAGCAGGCCGTTTACATCGAACTGACGAGGCAGATGGAGCTCGTCAAATTGGAAGAGATCAAGGATTCACCCATCATCAACGTCCAGGAGGCGGCGGGCGTCCCCGTCAAGAAATCGGGGCCGAGCCGTTTGAAGTACCTCCTCGCCGTCCTCGTCTTTTCAGTATCGGTCACGGCGGCGTACTACATGTTCCGTGAGACCATGACGGGGAGCGTCGAAGCGTTCTTCGCCGCAATGAGGTCCGGCGGCCGGGCATAGCAACCACCTCCGCCGGGACGGGCGGTCCTTTCGCGTATCGTCAAGCACCAATGAGAATATCCTATAGTTATCTGATCGGCGATCTCATCCACATCGGACACGTCAAGATGTTCGAGATCGCCAGTCGCAACGCCGACCGGCACATCTGCGGTCTGCTGAGCGACCGGGTGGTCGATCAGTGGATCGATCCGAAGCTCTGCGATTTCGCCGAACGGAAGGCGGTGTTGGAGAAGATGCGCCATATCGACGAGGTGATGCAGCAGGACAGCATCGACCCGACCGAGAACCTTCGCGCGATCCGTACCCGCTACCCCGACGCCACCATCGTCCTGATCAAGAATCATATCCTCGGAAAAAGCTCATACGGCGTGGAATACGTCGAGTCCATCGGCGGCGAGACGGTGGAGTATGAGTACTATCCGAAGCTCTCCCGCGAGAACATCGCCGAAGCGTTCTATCGTTCGTTGAACAAACGGGGAGGCACACACTCCTCCGAGTCCGGACGGAGGCCCGCCCCGATGCTCTTCGGCACGAAGGCGAACACGCTGCAGAAGCTCAAGGACCTTCTCCGGCATGCGGTCATCGAGGAGGAGGTCGTCTTCACGCAGGGGGAGTGGGAACGGGACCGGGAGGAGATCATCGGCACGGTCCGGACCCGGTTCGGACAGGAGCCGGTCGTCGTTCGGAGCTCCAGTCTCAGCGAAGACCTTCACCACTTCTCCAATGCCGGTCATTTCGAGAGCATCCTGAACGTCCGGCCGGACGGCGACGGTCTGGCGGAGGCGGTGGAACAGGTGCTGGAAAGCTACCGGCGGGGGAAGACCCCCACCGAACATGACCAGGTGCTGGTCCAGCGTCAGACGAAGGATGTCGCGATCAGCGGCGTCATCTTCACGCGCAACCTTCGGGTCAACACTCCCTATTATCTCATCAATTACGACGACAGTACCGGCCGGACCGATTCCGTCACCGGCGGAGACGGCGGTAAGAAGCTGGAGATCCTGCGGACGGTCGAACCTGAGACGCTTCCCTCGCCGTGGAAGGAGCTCCTGAGGTCGGTGAGGGAGATCGAGGACATCTTCCAGTCGGTGGCGCTGGACATCGAATTCGCCGTGCGTCGGGACGGATCCATCGTCATCTTCCAGGTGCGGCCGCTCGCCGCGAACTCGCGGTTCCATAATTTCAACGACCAGTCGGTGATCCGTCGGGTGGACGAGTGCGTGCGTCAGTTCGAACGGTTGAGCGACGCCTATCCGTACACGGCGGTGGGACCGTGCTTCAGCGACATGGCGTTCTGGAATCCCGCCGAACTCATCGGTGACCGCCCGAAGTACCTCGACGCTTCGCTCTTCAATCATCTCATCATGAAGGAGCTGTGGTCGAATGCGTTGACGCCGCTGGGATACACCGCCGTCAACGACCACCTGATGGAGATGGTGGCGGGAAAGCCGTACATCAATCTGCATCATTCCTTCCGGGCGCTGACACCCGCATCGGTGCCGGAACCGCTCGCGGCGAAGCTGCTCCGGTTCTACCGTGACAGGATCGTCTCCGACCACACGCTGCACGACAAGATCGAGTTCGAGATCGTGCACAATTGTTACCGTTTTGATCTCGAATCCGGACTCTCCGAACTGCGCGGATACGGACTGGCCGAGCCGGAGATCGAGACGCTGCGCCGCTCCCTGTTCACGCTCACGGATGACGTGCTCACGCGATTCGACGAGATCACGGCGGACGACGAACGGAGCATCCGCGAACTCGACCGGTACGCCGAACAGGCGCGGTCGGCGTCGTCCGCTCGGCCGTCCGTGAACGCGCGATTGACCGCCATCGCCGAACTGATCGAACGCTGCCGTATGCTCGGCATTCCGGCGTTCGTCCGGGCGGCGCGGTTCGCCTTCATCGGAAACGCTCTATTGAAGAGTCTCGTCCGGACCGGAGCGGTCTCCTCCGAGACGCTGCACGGTTTCCTCAGCACCATCCCAACGGTGGCCACGGAGATGGACGCCGACTTCGACCGGTTGAAGCAGGGCCGGTTGACCTCGGACCGGTTCCTGTCCAAGTACTGGCATCTGCGGCCCGGGACGTACGACATCACGAAGTTACCGTACGGAAAGAATCCCTCGTACTTCACGATGACCTCCGCGCCCGCCGGACCTGCGCCGGCCAGCACCGGCCCCGATCACTCCGCTGCCGCCTCGGAGCTCACAGCGGAACTCGGCCGACGACTGAAGCAGCACGGTTTCAGTGTCACCGGTGAACTCGCCGTCCGTTTCATCACCGAATCGACCCAGCGGCGGGAATTCTACAAGTTCGTCTACACGAAGGCCATCAGTCTGGCCATCGAACTTGCAGCGGACATCGGCGCCGAAGCCGGTCTGTCGCGCGAAGATATGGCGTACGTTGATTTCTATTCCCTTGTGAACCATCGCGATACGTGCAGCGCCACGGAGGTGTTCGGTCTCTGGACGGCGCTCATCGAACAACGGAAGGGGGAGTATGCGCTCAACACCGGACTCTCCCTGCCGCCGCTGCTGTTCGGGACCCGCGACCTGACCGTCATCCATACCACCACGGCTCGGCCGAATTACATCACGGACAACGCCGTTTCCGGGGACGTCGTGGTGCTGGACAACGCCGACGCGTCGACGCAGATCGACGACCGCATCGTTGCCATTGAGAAGGCGGACCCGGGATACGACTGGATCTTCACGCACCGTATCAAGGGGCTCATCACCAAGTACGGCGGTGCGGCATCGCACATGGCCATCCGGTGCGCCGAATTCGACCTCCCGGCCGCCATCGGATGCGGCGAGATCATCTTCACGAAGGTCGCGAGTGCGGACCGGATCCTGCTCGACTGCAAGAACAAGACCATCAACATCGTATGACAGCACGCATCGTCATCTCGCAGCGGCACACCGTCTTCGGGAACAAAGGGTGGATCGATTACCTGGAGAACACCTATGTCCGGCTCTTCGCCGCGCGAGGGGTGACGGTCTTCCCCATGCCGAACGAGACCCCCTCCATCGCGCGATTCATCGAAACCGTCCGGCCTCAAGGCATCGTTCTGTGCGGCGGCGAAGACGTGACGCCGGCGCTGTACGGCGGCGATGCCGATGCCAGTTCCAACTGCTCCGCCGTCCGTGACCGACACGAACAGGCTCTCGTCCGCTACGCCCTGCGGCGCCGGCTGCCGGTGTTCGGCATCTGCCGCGGGATGCAGTTCCTGAACGTCCACTTCGGCGGCAGCATCGAACAGCGACTCGGTGAACGTACGCCTCCTCCGGCGCACATCCCGGTGGGCCAGCACGACGTCGACGTGACGTTGCCCGCACGTCGCAGCCGTTCCAAACGACCGGCGGCGGCCTGCGGTCGCCATACCGTGAACTCGTTCCACAATCAAGGGGTGACGTCCGGGAGGTTGGGCCGCGGCCTGAAACCGTTCGCCGTCGTTCCCGGAACGGACATCGTCGAAGGGCTGTACCATGCACGGTACCCGGTCGCCGGGATCCAGTGGCATCCGGAACGGACATCTCCTTCCGAACGATTGGACGCACTGCTCATCGATTCATTCCTGCACCGAACACTCTTCTGGAGAAATGCACGGACCACACATGGCTAAACAAGGATTGATCCTCGCCGCCGGAATGGGTGCCCGCCTGTCCAAGTACACCGAGAACCTGCCCAAAGGGATGCTGGTCTTCAACGGGAAACCGCTCATCGAATGGCAGATCGGCGCTCTGCGCCGCGCTGGAGTCGACGATATCGCCGTCGTCACCGGATATCACGCCGAAAAGATAGCGTTCCCGGGCGTGACGTACTATCACAACAAGGATTTCACGACCACCAACATGCTCGAATCGCTCATGTGCGCCCGCGAGCGCTTCACGGCGGACCTCATCGTCAGTTACGCCGACATCATCTACTCATCGGCGCTGGTCCGGAAGATGGTGCAATCACCGCACGCGGTCTCGGTCTCCGTCGATGCACGATGGAGGGAGTATTGGACCCTGCGGTACGGCACGACGGAGAACGACCTGGAATCGCTCACCGTCCGGGAGGGGAGGATCGTCGAATTGGGGCGGCCGGTCCAGACCAGCGACGGGATCGACCACCGGTACATCGGACTGCTGAAGTTCTCCGCCGCAGGATTGAAGGCCGTCACTGCGGTGTACGACCGGAAACACGCCGCCAACGAATCATGGAAGCAGTCGGGGAAGGCGTTCCTTCAAGGATACATGACCGACCTGCTGAACGAGACCATCCTGTCCGGTCAGGATGTCCATCCGGTCGTGACGGACGGAGAGTGGCTTGAGTTCGATACGAACGAAGATTACGAACTGCAGACCTCACTTTACGATCAGGGGAAGATCGACCATGCACTTTTCCGGTAATCTCGCGCGGGCCGCTGCGCTCATCATCGGCATCGCCGTATCGGCGCCGTGGACGACGGTTCGCTCTCAACAGAAGGTCTACTTCGGCGAACTGCATACCCATTCGGCGTTCTCATCCGACGCCATCGGGGACCTCGACAGCGTCTACATCCGCGCGCGCCGGGATGCGAAGGTCGATTTCCTCTGTGTGACCGATCACGACCACTCCCTGACGGAGAAACTCTGGGAGATACAAAAGGAATACGTACAGCGGTACTATGTTCCGGGCAAGTTTGTCACGCTCTTCGGATACGAATGGACGGCGTATCCGATCACGAAGTACGGACACATGACGGTCATCTATCGCGACGGAACAGGCCTCCTTTACCGCACCATCGACCACACGGCGGAGGACCTGTTCCGGGACGTTCAGAAGGCGGACGCTCTGATCAATGTCGCCCATCCTGACAACGGACTCTATGCGTCCGACACATCGTTCTACAGCCCGATCCAGCGGAACATCGAAGTGTACGGGAATTACAATCAGCGGTTCGAGTTCTTCGGGAATCCGGGAGGGTCTCCGAACCAGCTGCAGGGGCATTCCGTCATCGACCGGCTGAATCGCGGGCGCATCTTCGGTTTCACGGGGGCTTCCGATGATCATTCCGGCCGGCCCGGCTCGCGGGGCTTGACCGCCGTCTTCGCCGATTCCCTGACGAGGGATCAGATCTTCGACGCTGTCCGCAACCGGAAGGTGTATGCCACCACCGGCGCCCGTATCCTGCTCTCGTTCGAATGCGACGAAACGATGATGGGCGGAGTGCTGTACCGGCCGACATCGAACTATTTCACGTTCCGGTTCGACATCACCGGTACCGACTACCTGACGAAGGTCGAAGTGGTTAAGAACGGTTCGGTCTTCCGGCAATGGTCACCCAAAGAGGCCGCGGAGTTCGCCTCCGCGGTGACGGACCGCGACACCGCACGCGCGTATTATTATCTCCGTGTCACGCAGCGGAACGGACACATGGCATGGTCGTCCCCCATCTTTGTGAACGTGGACAGGACGGACCGCCTCATCAATTCGGTCGATTCGAACGAGATGACGTTCCGCATCGGGAACAGCTATCCGAATCCGTTCAATGCAGGGGCCGTGATCCCGGTCTCCATCACCGAGCAGATGTCACAGGAACTGATGTCCATCGACCTCTATAATATCGCCGGACAACACGTCCGGCAGCTTCTGCGCGGGCGCTTGTCACCGGGGAGCCACAACATCCATTGGGATGCGAAGGGGAGTGACGGACGGACGGCCCCGAGCGGTGTCTATTATTATGTGTTGCGCATCGGTTCTGCCGTGCGGACCGGTAAAATGACCCTCGTGAAGTGACCGTCCGGCGGACATTGTGACCCCTGCACGGACCATGATACCGCGAATCGTGTTCGCCGTCGTACGCCGAATTCTCGGTACGGCGGTCGCAGCGCTGGACCTCATCGTTCCGAAAAAGGTTCCGATGTACGTCTTCGTCGTCGGCGCCGGGAACGCCTTCTCCGGGAACATCAAAGCGGCGCATGATTACTACCGTGAGAAGCACGGCCGGGACGTGTTCCTTCTTGCACATCCTTCCTCGGACTTGACCCTGTGCGAATCCGGCGATGCGGAACCGGCCGGCGATGTGACGTCGCTGCGCGGATTGTGGACGCTGCTGCGTGCGTCAGCGCTCTTCATCGAATACTGGAGCGGTGATTGGTACTGGCCGGGCATCCTTCGGAGCCGGCGCACCATCATGAACCTGTGGCACGGCATCCCCATCAAGCGGATGGGCATCGCGGACGGGAACCGGTCGTCGGTGCGAGAGGCCGCACGGATCGGATACATGATCGCCTCGTCGCATATCGACCGGTCTGTGATGGCGGCGAGTTTCGGCGTGGAGTATCCCAATGTGCTGATGACGGGGTATCCGAGGAACGATTGGCTCGTGTCCGATGACGCCGTCCGGCGTTCTCCGTCCCTCGCACGGACCGCCGCCGATGTGGTCCGGGTGAAGAACGGCCGCCGCCTGGTCCTGTACGCTCCGACGTATCGCGGACATCATCTATCGTCCGGAGCGGATGTCAGCGGAGTGTACGCGTTCACGAACGACGAACTCGACCGGTTGCGGTCGCTCCTCGTCTCACGGAACGCCGTTCTGGGGGTCCGTCCGCACATCAACCGGGGCGGAGACGATCGTCTCCGGTACGACGATGTCATCATCGACATGAGCCGTGCCGTCTTCAAGGACGTGCAGATGCTCCTTCGGCATACCGATGTGCTCGTCTCCGATTATTCGGGCGTATGGGTCGATTATCTGTTGTTGGACCGGCCGGTCATCGGTTTCGCTTATGATTGGGAGGCCTATGCGGCGGAGCGCGGATACGTCTATGATTATTTCTCCATCTTTCCGGGTCCGATGGTCCGTTCCTTCGGTGAATTGATCGATGCCCTTGAACAGGCCCTGACCGGAACCCCCGCGATCACCGAGAGACAGCGGTTCGTGAAGGGGATGTTTCATGCATTCCCGGACGGGACCTCATGCGAACGCCTGTACCGGTCGCTGGAAGAACGACGTGGTCGCTGACATGCGTAACCACGATCGTGCGACGACGGTGCGTCTTCAGGCGTACCGGACCATCGAAGGGAGGTGACGGTACCGGCGATGGCACAGCTCAGCACAACGGTGCGTGATTTCGCGTACGTCTTCTTCTCCTCCTCGTTCGGACAGGTCCTTCGCATCGTACGGAACCTCGTCGTCGCCGGACTCATCGGCCCCGAACTGTTCGGCATCATTCAAGGACTGAACATCTTCCTCCTGTATATCCCGGTGCTGCAGCTCGGCTATTTTCAGGCCGCCAACCGCGAGATACCTCAGCTCATCGGCCGCAACGACCACGAGCGCATCCGTTCCATCGAGTACAACGGCATCGTCGTGCTCGCCGCTTCGAGCGCTGCCGGTTTGCTCGTCTATACGGCGATCTTCCTCTGGAACCTTCCGGAACTCTCCGTCGTCGCGCGCATCTGCTGGATCGGATTCGCCGCGACCCTGCTGCAGCAGCCGCTGGGGCAGTTCTACCAGGTGCTGTACACGGCTCATGGACGGTTCCAGGAGTTCAGCCGCATCAAGGTGCTCGAGTCGCTCTTCTTCTTCGCGCTGCTGGCTCTGGTCTTCGTGTGGGGCTATGCCGGTCAGCTCGTCTCTCTCGCGGTCAGTGCCGCCCTGCTTTCCTTCCTCCTGGTGAAGAAGAAACCGGTCCCGCTTGCCGGGGCAAGTCCCGACGGTGCGGTCATCAGGGACATGATGTCCAAAGGATATCCCATACTGCTCTCCGCGATGACGTTCAACATCTTTTATACCATCGATAAGATCTTCATCGTGGGTACACGGGGTGCAGAGGAGTTCGGCTACTATTCCATCGGAGCGTCGGTCTTTCAGGTGGCCATCTTCGTTCCGGAGAGCATCCGGCTCATCTCCTACCGCTATTTCAATGTGGAGTACGGGAAGGACCGGCAGAACGAGCGACTTCGTTCCGGATTCTGGCTATCGTTCCTCATCGTCTCGATGGCGATGTGGTGCCTCTCCGTGGCGAGCTATCTCGTGCTGCCGGCCGCCATCGCGGTGTTGCTGCCCGCGTACACGCCCGCGATCCCCGTCCTGAAGGTCTTTTCGGTCACGATGGGGCTGGCAGCGCCCGGCATGATGCTCTCGACCGCGCTCTATTCTGTGCACAGAGAGAGGACGGTCCTGAAGGTGTACGCCGGTTCCATGGCGCTGTTTCTCGTCGGCATCGCCGTCTTCGTCAATTTCCATCTGCCCACGGTGATGGTGGCCGTACTGATCTCGGCGGCCCACGGCGTCTCGTCCGTCGCCCTCTTTTCCATGGTCGTACGCCAACCAGAGTACGCGCTGCCCTCGCGATCGAAGCGCACTCTCTTCATCATGCTCTCCGGTCTGATCGTCCTGTCCGGAGCTGTCATCGCAGCGATGGAGGTGTTCGGCGATCCGCTCCATCCCGTCGTGGCGGCCGGCTTCGTCATGTACGCGGTCATGATGGGTCTCGCGGCGCTTCGGGTGTTCCGGCGGAGGCACGCCGTTCTATGACGACGACCTCGATCGGAACGGCATCGGGCCGGGACTCCGCGTCCCGCCGCATCACCGAGCAGGAGGTCTTCCTGGCGGCGGTCGTGGCGTTTCCGTTCATGATCGCCAATGCCCGGATGTTGCGTTCGCTCCCCGGCTTTCCGCTGTTCAGCGTCCTGCGGGAGGTGAGCACGACCGCCCTCATCATACCGTTCATCATCATCGTCCTGTACTTCTATCTGCGGCACGGACTCCGCACGTCCCCCTTGGCGGGAGGGGCCACCCTGGTGCCGATCCTTGTCCTCTCCGTCGGCGGAAGCCTCTTCTCCGAGACCTCGATCAAAGAGCTCGTTCAGGGACTCTATATGGTCTTCATGCCACCGCTGATCGCGCAAACGATCCTCGGGTTCGACCGGTGGAGCGTTCGTCCTCAACGCATCATGGCGATGCTGTTGACGATCGCCGCCGTCAACGTGCTGCCGGGATTGTACACCTTCCTGCAGTTCGGACTGGGAGGCGATGTGTACTTCACGTACCGCGGATACCGGGTCAACCGCTTCGACGTCGTAAACGGTTTCTTCTCCGATTCGCACCAGTTCTCCATCTTCTTCTTCATGATGGCGGTCTTCGCCGCCGGTTACTACCACCGGCAGCGCCGCACCATGGTGCTGCTTGCCGGGGCACTGACGGCGGTCGGATTCCTCGGTTACAATGCCAAAGCGCTCCTGGTGTTCCTGCTGTTGGCGGGCGTGTTCGCCGTTGCGGCGTTGTACCGGAAACGACCGGGACTCGTCGTCGTCGCCGGGCTCGCCGCCGCCGGGTTGTCCGGCGCGCTCTATAGTGTCGCGGTGGACTACGACAACCGCATCGAGCTCTTCACGGACATCTCGCCAGCCGATGCTCCGGTCCTGAACCCGCTGCTGAAAGTTGTCGATGTGTATTCGGAGCATCCCGAGGTGGCCGTTGCCGGCGCAGGGTTCGGAAACTACGGTTCCACGATCGCCGTGGCGCGTGCGAACGCGACCGGCGCCATGAGTCCGCTTGCACGGAAGCATAACGGGTACTCCATCTGGGCCATGACGAGCAAGGACGAGACACTGAACCAATCGAGCGAGTTCATCTCGTTCCTTTCCTTCAACATCAATACGCTCACGTCGCTGTTCGTGGAGATCGGATTCATCGCCGGCTTCTCGCTCATGGCGTTCTACTGGCGCACCGTTCATCGCCTCCTTGTTTCCGGGGATGAAGACCGTTACGATCCGGCGCCTGGGCGGGCGATCGCATTCTATCTCATCTTCGTCTTCATCAATTCACTTCTGGTCCTGTGGGGGTCGTACGATGATGAGGTCGCCATCATTCCGGCGATGGTGCTGGCCGCCTCGGAACTGCGCAACCGGACGGCGAGGACGCCATGACCACGCCCGAGCGGCTGCACGTCGCGTTCTTCTTCCGCGGTGATTTCCCCAACGGCTCGAACGCCCTCCGCACCCGCAACATGGTGAAGGGACTGCGGGCGAACGGCATCGAAGCGTCCATCATCGTCACGTTCCCTCCGCCGGACCGCTCTTCGACGCCACTCTTGCGGCGCGAAGAGTCGTTCACGCTGGGCCCGGCCGCGTTTCCGCTGACCGGCATCCGGAAGGTGGTTCTCAAGATCCGGGGCACTGTCACGGGATTCCGGATGCTCCTGCGAAGGCGGCGGGAGATCACAACGGTGTTCCTCACCGCACCGGGTTTTCTTGAGGGGGCGCTGGTGCTCCTGTTCTGCCGGCTCTGGAACGTCCGCTTCCTCGCCGAACGCGGCGACGTCATCCGGTGGCGGTACTCCGAAGTGCGCATCACGCTGGTGCAGCGTCTCGCCATCCTCCAGGATACGCTGTTCGACCGGCTCATCCTCCGCAATGTCGATGTCCTGTTCGTCGTGTCGTCGTTCCTCGAGGAACGGTACCGTCGTATCATGCCGACCGGTTCCCTCCGGCGGATCACCCCTGCGCTCATCGACCTGGAGGAGTACCGGAGACTGCAAAGGGCGCCCTTGTCCGAGCGTGCGAAGAGCGCGGTTCCGCCGCGTTCCGCATCCCGGGTCCGCATCCTGTACGCCGGAAGCTGTCTGGAAACGAACGGCATCAAACACATGCTCCGGTGCGCCGATGCGGTGTACGCACGGCACGGCGAGGACATCGAGGTCGTTCTGGTGCTCAGCGTAGGATTGATCGACGATATAGACCGTTTCGTCCGTACGTTGGCCGTCGCGGACCGCTGCCGCGTCCTCCGCGGCCTTGCCTTCACCGATGTGGTCCCGCTGTATCAGACAGCGGACATCATCGTCATTCCGGAGATGGGGGATGTCGTGGCCAATGCGGGATTCCCGAGCAAGACCAGCGAATGTCTCGCCTCCGGGAGGCCCGTCATTGCCACCGAGTTCAGCGATATCCCCCGGTACATCGTGCATGGCCGGTCCGGAATGCTCTCGCCGGTGGGGGACGAAGAACGGTATACCGAGAACCTGCTCCGTCTGGTGCGGGATCGATCGCTGCGCGATACGATGGGGGCGGAGGGTGCCGCCGCAGCCCGCGCACAGTTCGAGAATGCCGCCGCAGTCTCCATGCTGGTCGAAGCCGCGCGGGGAGTTCGATGATGACCACGATGGTGTTCCTGGTCCACTATGGACGGGGCGGATCGACCATCGCGATGCTGCCGTTCGTCAAGGCGCTCTCTGATACACGGTGCATCCTCGTCACGCGAAGGAACGACGAGGGGGCCGCTCTCTTCGCCGGTGACGTTGCAGAGACGATCGTGTGCCGGTTCCCGCTGACCCTCAATGTGACGGGGATGGACCGGTTCCTGACTCCCGGTGATGCGCTGATGAAATGGGTGAAGGACGTCGTCAAGGCTCCGGTCGCATTCCTCATCGCGATCCGCCTGTTGATGCGTGTCCGGCCGGCGTCGATCGTGATCGGCGATTTCCCGCTGCTGCCCGTCGTCGCTGCTGCCGCGCTCCTCCGTATCCCGGCCGTAGTGCTGGTGCAGACCTCAGTGTCGGAGCATCCGCTGAAACGCCGGCTTGTCCGGTCGCTCCTCCGCAACGCGAAGGCCGTCATCGGTATCACGGATGCGCACCTCGACGGACTTCGGTCCGGATCGTCCGGACAGACGCGGTATGCGGTGATCCCCAACACGTTCCGTCCCGATGTGTCGGAGGACAGAGAAGGGAAATTATTCCTCGACGGGATTCAGATTCAAGGGAAAAAAATCGTATTATTCCTCGGCGGAGTGAGCCGAATCAAGGGTACAGAACTCTTCGTCAAAGCGGCGTCGCTCGTATGCGCAGAACGGGACGACGTGCTGTTCGTGATCGCCGGACCTTTCCACCGTGCACAGAAGAGTCCGTACGGTGTCGGCACCACGGACATCGATGCCGATGTGAACGCGCGCGTCTTTTCGTCCGCCAATGCTCCGTCGGTTCGAGATCGGTTCCGCTTCATCGGAGAGACTCCGCACATCGGACCGCTCTTCATGGCGTCCGAATTCCATGTCGTTCTGAACGAGTACCCGCATTTCTCGAGACCGATCATCGAAGGGTGGGCGTACCGAAAACCGGTGGTCTCTGTCCGAGACCGCTTCACCGCACCGCTCGTGACGGACGGTGTGAACGGTCTCCTGGTCGAACCGGGGAACATCGAAGCGTGTCGGCAGGCGATGACGGCGCTGCTGAACGATGCTGAACGGAGCCGGCGGATGGGCGAAGCGGGACATGAGATCTACCGGCAACGGTTCTCCCCGGACGCCGTGACGGAACCGATACGGAACATCCTATCACCATACATCGGCACTCAATGAAAAAGATCCTCATCCTCGGCGGCGGCGGAATGCTGGGCCATAAGATGTACCAGGTCCTTCGCGCGGGATTTGACACCGCGGTGACGTTCCGCTCCTTCACGCCCGCTCTTGCCTCCACCGGACTGTTCGATCCGTCCCGTGTCATCCAAGGGGTGGATGTCTTCTCGATGGCGACGGTGGAATCGGCCGTCGAGCGGTGGAAGCCGGACGTGGTCGTGAACTGTGTCGGAGTCATCAAGCAGCTCAAAGAGGCGCATGATCCGGTCCAGACCATCCAGATCAATTCCCTGTTCCCGCATCTGCTCGCCCGGACCTGCGCCGGAGCGGGAAGCCGGCTCATCCACATCAGCACGGACTGCGTCTTCTCCGGTTCGCGCGGGGGATACACCGAAAGCGACGTCGCCGACGCGTACGATCTGTACGGCCGCACGAAGTACCTCGGCGAGGTCACCGCGCCGGGGATGTTGACGATCAGGACCTCCATCATCGGGCATGAACTCTTCAGCCGGCTCTCGCTCGTCGATTGGTTCCTGGGCAATGCCGGCGGAACGGTACGGGGATATGCGAAAGCGATCTACACCGGTCTGCCGACGGTGGTCCTCGCGCGCGAGGCGGCCCGCATCATCGACACCTTCCCGTCGCTGCAGGGGCTGTATCAGGTGTCGTCCTCACCGATCAATAAATACGACCTCCTGAAACTCATCAACGAGGCCTATGGCAGCAGCATCACCATCGAACCGTACGACGGATTCGTGAACGACAAGAGCCTCGATTGTTCACGGTACATCGCCGAGACGGGATACCGCATGGTGCCGTGGCCCGAGATGATCACGGCGATGCACACGGATTATGTTCAGTCCAACTATCAAGGGATGTCACATGTTTAAGAATTCCACACTGCTCATCACCGGCGGCACAGGGTCCTTCGGGAACGCCGTCCTCAACCGGTTCCTGCACACCGATATCAAGGAGATCCGCATCGTCAGCCGTGACGAGAAGAAACAGGAGGATATGCGGATTCGGCTCAAGAACGATAAGGTGAAGTTCTTCATCGGCGACACGAGGGATTACGGAAGCATCAGCGCGGCGATGCAGGGGGTCGATTACGTCTTCCATGCGGCCGCCCTCAAGCAGGTCCCCTCCTGCGAGTTCTATCCGATGCAGGCCGTGCAGACCAACATCCTCGGATCGGAGAACGTGCTGAACGCGGCCGTCGCCAACGGTGTGAAGAACGTCATCGTCCTGAGCACCGACAAAGCGGTCTATCCCATCAACGCGATGGGGATGTCGAAAGCGATGATGGAGAAGCTCATGGTCGCCAAGTCTCGTCTCACGGTGAAAGGAACGGTGATGTGCGGGACGCGGTACGGCAACGTGATGGCTTCGCGCGGCTCCGTCATCCCGTTGTTCGTCAACCAGATCAAGGCCGGACAGCCGTTGACCATCACCGACCCGAACATGACCCGGTTCCTCATGTCGCTCGAGGACGCGGTGGACCTGGTGCTGTACGCCTTTCAGCACGCGAAGAGCGGCGACATCTTCGTCCAGAAAGCGCCCGCGTCGACCATCATGGACCTCGCCATCGCCGTGAAAGAGGTCATGAACGCGGACAACGAGATCAAGGTCATCGGCACCCGTCACGGCGAGAAGCTGTACGAAACGCTGCTGACCCGCGAGGAACGGACGAACGCCGAGGACCTTCCGGGGTACTTCCGGGTGCGTGCGGACAACCGCGACCTCAACTACAACAAGTACTTCGTGGAGGGGGACCAGAAGATCTCGGCGGTGGAGGACTACAATTCCCATAACACCACTCGGCTCAGCGTGCCCGAGGTCAAGAAACTGCTGCTGAAGCTCGACTTCATCAAGGATGTGCTCGCGAACCGGTCCGAAGTGAGGTACGATTCATGATCAAAGTGATGACCATCGTCGGCACGCGGCCGGAGATCATCAAGCTCAGCTGCGTCATCGACGAACTCGACCGGCACACGAACCACGTGCTGGTGCACACGGGACAGAACTTCGACTATGAACTGAACGGCGTCTTCTTCGAAGAACTCGCCATCAGGAAGCCGGATCACTTCCTCAACGCCGTCGGCTCCACCACGGCGGAGACCATCGGCAACATCATCGCCCGAGCGGACGATGTGATGGCGAAGGAGAAACCGGACGCCGTCCTGCTGTACGGCGACACGAACAGCTGCCTGTCGGTCATCTCGGCCAAACGGAGGAAGATCCCCGTCTTCCATATGGAGGCCGG
>WBUG01000064.1 GCA_008933835.1 Bacteroidota bacterium
CTGGCGGTGATGCTGTTCTCCTCGGCCTTCATCGAACTCCGGCAGAGCCAGCAGGAGCTGCTGCACGTGCTCGCGGAACATTCGCTCACGCTCTCGTCCGCGGTGCAGCGGAGCAGCGAGAACATCGTCCTCTCCGCCGACGTCGTCGAAGAACAGCTGACCGAACGGCTCCTCACGAACGCATGGCTCATCGCTGCGATGGACAGCATGCAGCCGATGACAGGTCCACGGCTGCGCGCCATCGCCCGGCGGAACGGCATCCACCGCATCAACATCTTCGACGCCTCGGGCCGGCGCGTCGCCACCAGCCACGAGCCGCTCGGTTTCGGCTTCGGACCCGGCGTTCCGCGCGGGCAGGGACCGGAGATCGGACCGATCCTCTCCGGCGACACGGACCGCATCGTCATGGGATTCCGCCGTGCCCGCTTCGCGGACGCGGACCGCTTCTCCGCCGCCGTCCGGCGGACCCGCTCCGGCGGCGGAGCCGTCGTGCTGGCCATGGACGCCGGCGGACTCACCCGGTTCCGTTCCTCCATCGGCATCGGCAGGCTCATCACCGATTTCAGCGGCAGCACCGGCATCGAGTACGTGGTGCTCCAGGACCGCGACGGCATCATCGCCGCGACCGATTCGGTGGAGGAGATGTCGAGCATCGAGAGCGACCCGCCGCTCGCGGCGGTGCTGGACAGCGGTACGGTGCTCACGCGTCAGTTCCGGTACGGTCCGCGCGAGGTGTTCGAGGTCGCGCGGGTCATCTCCGTCGCGGGCGAACCTGCGGGCGTGCTCCGCATCGGCCTGTCGATGGACGAGATGCGGTCGCTGGAAGAGCGCATGAGCCGCCGGCTCATTCTGATGACGCTGGTGCTGGTCGCCGTCGGCGTGGTCATCGTCACGGCGGTCATCGCGGACCAGAACAGCCGCACGCTGCGGGGAGAGCTGCGCCGTGTGCAGGCAGAGACGGCGACCATCCTCTACTCCATGCAGGACATCGTCATCTCGTTCGACACGGCAGGACGCATCACGCTCCTCAATCCGGCGGCCGAACGTCTGTTGGGCATCACCTCCGACGGTGCGGCGGGACGTTTCCCGCACGAGCTGTCCGGCCCCGCGGCATCGATGCTGGCGGACCTCTCCACCGCGGACCGAGGAGCGGCGGACCGTTCCTGCCGTGACGCCGAGGGGAGTGAACGGCTGCTCTCCGTGACCGTCTCGCCGAACGTCTCTTCCTCGGGAGTTGAGGAGGGGAGGACCATCGTCGCGATGGACCGTACGGCGACGCACCGGCTCGAACGGGAGATGCGGCGGAAGGAGAAGCTCACCGCGATGGGAGAGCTCGCGTCCGGCGTCGCCCACGAGATCCGGAATCCCCTGAACGCCATCTCGATGATCGCCCAGCGGATGGAACGGGAGTTCGCTCCGTCCGCCGAACCTCAGGAATACCGTGAACTGACCGGAGTGCTCCGGAAGGAGGCGCGGCGCGTCAACGCCATCATCGAACAGTTCCTCACCTTCGCGCGTCCGCCGAGAACGGTCAAAGAATCGGTTTCGACCACAGAACTGGTGGCGCATGTGATGACCCTGGTGCGTCCTTCGGCAGAGGAACGGGGAGTGGAACTTCGCAGCGGAGGTCCGGACATCGTCCTGCAGGCCGATAACGGACAGCTGACGCAGGCGCTGCTGAACCTGCTGCAGAACGCGGTGCAGGCGACCGGTGCTGGGGGAACGGTGGACGTACGCATATCGGCCGACGGACCGGAACGGACCCTCATCGCCGTTTCGGACACAGGGACCGGGATACCGCCGCATCAGATCGAGCGCATCTTCGATCTCTATTATACCACCAGGCGGGAAGGGACGGGGATCGGTCTGGCAGTGACGAGCCGTATCATATCGGAACACGGGGGGACCATCGAAGTGCGGAGCGAACCGGGGAAGGGGTCGACGTTCACCGTTCGATTGCCGAACGGCGGGAGATCCGATGGTGCCGAGAGGGGGACTTGAACCCCCACACCTTGCGGTACTGGCTTCTAAGACCAGCGTGTCTGCCATTCCACCATCTCGGCGTACCGACGACCGCAATATAGCAAAAATCGCTTTTCTTCACGAGCAATTTCTTCGTACCATTGGTGCGAAGTCCCCGTTCCATCAGCGTCACGAACCGTCGTTCCCATGAGCCTCGAACACCAGCACCACCAGAACTTCGCCATCCGTCTCTCCCTCGCTGTCGGCGTGCTCATGCTCGTCGGCAAATGGTATGCCTTCCTCCTTACCGGCTCGGCCGCCATCCTTTCGGACGCCGCCGAGTCCGTCGTGCACATCATCGCCGTGGCGTTCGCCGCCTACAGCCTCTGGCTCAGTTACCAGCCGGCGGACGACACACATCCGTACGGACACGACAAGGTCGGGTTCTTCTCCGCGGGCATCGAGGGGGCACTGATCATCATCGCGGCTCTCTTCATCATGTACGAATCGGTGGTGAAGCTCATCGCCGGACACCGCTTGGAGAACCTCGATGACGGTACGTGGATCATCTTCGGCGCGTCGGTGATCAACCTCGGTCTCGGCGGCTTCCTCGTCTGGCGCGGCAAGCGCACCCGCTCGCTCATCCTCGTCGCCAACGGCAAGCACGTGCTCACCGATTCCTGGACCAGCTTCGGCGTTGTCGCCGGCCTGCTGCTGACGATGTGGACCGGATGGCTGCCGTTCGACCCCATCGTTGCGATGCTCGTCGCGCTCAACATCCTATGGGAGGGGGGGAAGCTCGTGCGGCAGTCGGTGGGAGGGCTGATGGACGAAGCGGATCCGGAGACCGAGCGTTCGCTCCGCACCGTCCTGGACGCCGAAACGGCGCCGCGCGGCCTCGAATACCACGAACTGCGGTGCCGCAACAGCGGCAGCACGCTCTGGGCCGAGTTCCACCTCCTCTTCCCGCCGAAAACGATGCTCGACGACGCCCACCGTCTCTCCACCGAGATCGAAGCTCGGGTCTGCTCCCACTTTCCGCAATCGGTCCGGCTGACCGTCCATCTGGAGCCGATGGAGAGCCACGACGAAGTGCACGTCGGCGACCTGAAGCACTGACCTCCGCTTCCCTTTAAAACAGAAGGTCCCGACCGTTCGGCCGGGACCTTCTGTTGTACACCGTACCGCTGATCAGATCACTGCCAGAGACCGAGGAACGAATCCCACCGCGCCGGTGCCACCTTCGGAATGCCGGTGCCGGAGGCCATGTACTTGGAGAGGGGGATGTCCAGCGCCGGAAGCGACGCCACGTCCACGCCGGTGAGGGTCGTGCCGAACTTCGCGTTGATGGACTTGATGAACTCGTTCGCGACGACGCCCGCTCCGCGGTTGGAGGGATGCACGCCGTCCAGGCTGAAGAGTCCGCCCGTGATGTACGCCGTGGTGTACTTCACGCCGCTGATGAGGACGCCGTTCTTATGGATGTCCGTGAAGACGGCGTTGACGTCGACGACCGCGGCGCCGTACGAGGCGGCGATGGTCTTGATGGCGGCGTTGAAGTTCGTCACCGCCAGACCGGCGATGGCCTGCTCCGCCGAATCGAGCGTGAGGGCGTTCGGCCACGGGTTCTGCGGATGGACGCCGAACGGCTTGGTGGTGTCGATGCCGGCCGGAAGGGCCGGGAATCCGTTGTCCTTGTAGAACTTGCCGGTCGGGGTCCCGATGAGTCCCGCGTACGCGCTGCCGGTGAGGCAGATGAGCGGATCGCCGGAGCCGCCGCTGAACTTCGTGGTGCCGGTCCCCATGCCGGTCTCGCCGCTCTTCTGATAATAGAGCGACAGACCGCCGTTCGCCGCCAGCTTGGCTCCGACCTTCGGACCGATGGTGGTGAAGAACGGAACGGTGCGGACGTCCGGCACGGTCGCGACCGCCACTTTGGCGTTCGGCAGCGCCTTCTTCAGCGTGTCGAGCGCCTGGGTGTAGAGCGCCTGGAAGATGGAGAGATTGGTCGGAGCGGAGGGGGACGTTCCGCCGGTGGTGGCATAACCGAGCACATCGTTGTTGCCGAGCCAGAAGGTGACGAGCTGCGGCTGCAGGGCCACGACGGAGCGGAAGACGCTCTTCGGCAGGCCTGCGGCGCCGCGAACGATGGCGGGTCCGAACCCACCCTGATACGTGCCGACGGTGTCCATGAATCCGGCGAGCGGAGCGCCCGGCAGTCCGAGGTTGTCGTACGGACGCATCAGCGTCGCGGCGTTCTCGGGGGCCATCGCCGTCACGGTCTCACCCTTCGGACCGATGACCGGGTTGTTGGGGTCCGCCAGCGAGATGATGACGTACCGCGCCGCCTTGCCCGTCTTCGGATCGGGATTTCCCGGATCCGGCCAGTACGGCTGCTCGAACGTGCCGAGACCGGCGCCGGCGAGCTTCAACTGTCCGGCGAGGAGGTTCGGATAGCTGTACATCTGAGCCGATTTGTAGAGACCGCTGGACTGATAGCCGGCGGCGAGGCTGTTGCCCACGGCGACGTACTTATTGATGGTCAGACCGCCCAGACCCGGTTTCGGCAGGTCGGACGGCGCGTCCTCGGAGCACCCGGTGAACAGGGTGAGGGCCGCGACGGCCGACGCGGTGATGATGCGTGCAAAGAGCTTCATAGAGTGTACTCCGTGTTGATGGGACATTCGCTTAGAATTGGTAGCCGAAGTTGATGCCGAACAGATGCGCGGTGGACTGGTACGTGCCGTCGAACTGCACTTCGGTCCCCGTCACCGTCCGCTCGTCGAACTTCAGCAGCAGGTACGACAGGTCGAGCGTCATGGTCTCGCTCAGCTTGTAGCCGAGACCCACGTTGAATCCGTTCCGGTCGGAATCCGGCAGCAGCGGCTCGACGTAATGGTCCGGAACCGGATTCGCATCGTACAGGTAACCGGCGCGGAACTGGTACTCGTCCATGGTGTATTCGCCGCCCACACGGATGATGAACGTGTTCTCGTAGTTCTTGGGGGAGACGGAGGAGGAATTGTTGGCCTTGAAATCGATCTTCAGTTCCTTGTACGATTCCCAGCCGATGTACTGGTAGTCCGCTTCGAGCTCCAGTCCGGGCATCACTTTGTAGGCGACGCCGATGAAGGCGGTGGAGGGGAGTTCCAGGGAGGCCGCCGCATCGCCGGCCGGGAAGAGGGCGCTGGAGGGGGTGAACGCCGCGGTCCCTTCGGCATCGATCTTCACGGAGGAACGGTAGGAGGCGCCGATGGAGAGCTCGTCGGTCGCCTTGAAGATGACGCCGCCGCCGAAGCCGAATCCTGTGCCGCTCAGTTCCAGTTCCACCTTCGCGTCGCCGGGACTCACCATCCGGCTCAGGGTGACGTCGCCGGTCACGAACGAGACGTTCGCGCCGATGGCAAGGTTGTCGCTCACCTTATAACCGACGGTCGGCGTGAAGAAGAACGACTTCAGGTCGATCTTCTGCGTGATGTACCGGCCGGTCCAGTTATCGTCCCACTCCGTGCCGAGGCCGTACGGATTGTTGATGCCGAGACCGACGGTGAGTCCTTCCATGAGGGGATAGGTCGCATAGACGTTGATGGGGGTGAACACCTGGGAGACCATTTCGGTCTTTCCGGATTGCCCCTGATTGGTCGGTCCGTAGAAGGAGACCCCCGGAGCGATGATGGTGGTGCCGAGGTAGAGAGAACCGTGGTTCTGGAATCCCAGGCCCGCCGGGTTGAAGAAGATGGCGGAACCGTCATACGCACGCGCCGCCCAGGCTCCGCCTTGTGCCATCGCGCGGGAACCATGCTCGTTCAACTGGAATCCGCCGGCATTGGTCAGCTGCAGTGCCATCAGAGCGATGATGACCATCGCGATCGAACGGTACAGGTGTGTTTTCAATGTTACCTCCATATTAAATTGGTTCAGGGTGAAGCGAATATGGTGAATGACACATTCAAAAGCAAAAGTTTTGTTGAAATGGTCAATCCTACGGACTGATTATAAATTCAACACTTCAGGGCAGAGATGGGAGGAATTGTATACAAAACAGTGACGCCATCCTGTCGGGATGGCGTCGTTGCGGAAGTTCATTTTCCGTTGATGCTTTGCAATAATTCTTTGGCTTCCGCCCGGTTCTTGTCGTCATCCTCGTCCTGTTTCGGCATGGCGGCGACGGCGATGAGATGCTCTTTCGCTTTGGCATACTCCTCTTCGGCGATGTACGCCTTGGCGGCGTCCAGACGGAACATGATGAAGTTCGGCCGGAGGGCGATGGCCTTTTCATAGTAGGTGAACGATTCTTCCATGTTCGCCCACCCCAGACCGAGCGGAACGCGGATCCACTTCGACTTCTCGCACAGCTTGGCGTGCGTCCTGCCGAGCACGTAGTAGGCGACGTTGTCGTTCGGGTCGAGCTGGATGGCTTTCTCACAGTCCGCCTTCGTCTGCTTCACGAAGTCGATGGCGCTCCACACCCCCTTGAAGAGGGCGACGCGTCCGTTGGCGATGGCGCGGCGGACGTAACCGGTGGGTCCGTTCGGATTCGCCGTGATGGCCTTGTTCGCATAGTCCAGCGCCTTCTGGTAGTATTCGAGCTGCTTCTCCTTCTCGGCGTCGGTGTTCCCCGGCAGGTGCTCGCCGATGTCCACGTACGACCGGCTGATACGCCAGAGGACCTCGTAGTTGTTCGGCTCCGCTTTCTCCGCGGCCTGCAGTTTTTCGAACGCTTTCTGGTTCTCGAACGTGACGGTGGCGAAACGGTCCGCTTCAGCGATGAGGGAGGCGGCCGTTTGGGCGTTGAGGGTGAGAGCGGCGGCGAAAAGGGCCGCGGCGGCGAATGAACGGAAGGTCATGCGTTCTCCTGTCGTTGGTGTGCGGAGAGTGTACGAAGAGTGACGGAAGAAATCAATTACGATTTTGCCGGATTTCTCGCTACATTGGTCCATGCTTCGAGAACGCCTGCTCCTCTTCACCGGTGCGCTCCTCTGGTGTGCCGGCATCGTGGCCGCCCCGTTGACGGGGGAACGGACGGTGTACCGTTTCTATTCCCCGGTCTGCCATCAGTTCGAATCGCGTTCTCTCCGGATCGCGGAGCGTCCGCTGGCGGTCTGCGGCCGCTGCAGCGGCATCTACGCCGGATTCCTGGCGGTCGCGGGAGTGATGCTCGCCGTACCGTCCCTCGCGCTCCGGCGTTCTCCGGGGCCCGGACTCCTCATTCCGTCATTGCTGCCGCTCGCGGCGTCGCTCCTGGCGGAATGGGGCGGAATGGCAGAGGTCACGACGGCCGTCCGGACCGTCACCGGCCTCTTCGCCGGTGCGGGTCTCGCTGCAGTGCTCTACCGTACGCTCACGGACGCCATCGGTTCACTCTTCTCCAACCATACCTCGACCCATGAAACCAACGCCTGACAAGTTCATGCCCTCCCTGTACGGCGGGCTTCTCATCGCCACGCTCTGGGCGGTGCCGGGACTCAACCTTCTCAATTGCCTGTGCTGCGCCGGTGTGATGCTGGGGGGCTTCCTGGCGGTACTGCTGTATCAGCGCGAGATCCCGCCGGAAGGACCAGCGCTGGAACAGCGAGACTGCATGTCGCTGGGTCTCACCACGGCGGCGGTCGCTTCGGTGGCGGCGGTGGTCATTCAGGTGCTGGTGACGCTGGTGTTCGGCGATGTGGCGGTGGAGGTGATGCTGCGACTGGTGGAGCGGATGAACGTGGAGATGCCGCCGGAGTTCTACGGCATGATCGAACAGGCGAAGGAACAGGACCCGACGGCGGCGGGGAGCATTCTGGCGATGTTCATCTATTTCATCCCCAACGGGATCTTCTCCGTCATCGGTGCGCTCATCGGCTTCCGGGTGTTCGGTCCGAAGGAGTGACGTCAGCGGCCGCGCAGCACGATGCGGAAGGTGGTCCCTTCGCCGACCGCGCTCCGGTGCACGGTCAGCTTCCCCCGATGGTACGTCTCGATGATGCGCTTCGACAATGACAATCCCAGTCCCCATCCCCGCTTCTTCGTGCTGAATCCCGGCCGGAAGATGTCCTTCCGGTAGGCGGGATCGATCCCCTTGCCGGTGTCGGTCACATCGATGACGGTCCGGGAGCGGTCGCCGGAGATGTCGACGGCGATGGAGCCGGTCCCTTCCTCCATCGCATCGAGCGCGTTCTTCACCAGGTTCTCCACCACCCACTCGAACAGTTCCGCGTTCACCGCCGCCGTCACCGGTCCCGCGGACCGGACGGTGATGTCCACTTTCTTCCCCATCTGCGGCAGCCGTCGCTCGAAGTAGCGGACCGTCCGGCGGAGCAGTTCCGTCAGTTCCTCCTCCTTCAGGTCCGGTTTGGAGCCGATCTTCGAAAAGCGTTCCGCCACTTTCGTGAGGCGCCGGGCGTCGTTCTCGAACTCCGAAACGGTCTCGAGCACTTTCGGATCGTTCCCCGCCTGATGTTTCAGCAGTTCGATCCACCCCATCATGCTGGTGAGCGGCGTGCCGAGCTGGTGCGCCGTTTCGCGCGCCATGCCGACCCAGATGTTGCTCTGTTCGCTCCGTTTGATGTAGCTGAACCCGATGTATCCGACGAGGATGAAGAGCGCCCCGATGGCGAACTCCACGACCGGCAGCCACCGCAATTGTGCGATGAGGGGGGATTCGCCGTAGTGGACATGGTTCAGGACGATGGTGTCCTGGAACGTGACGCGGATGGGGCGGTTCTCCGCGTCCATGCGGCGGATGAGCTCTTGCAGGCGCTCGGTCCGCTCCTGCGGCGTCCACGCGGTGTCGATCTCGACGTTCTTCGTGGTGATGACCTCGCGGTCCGTTCCGTCCGTGAGGATGACCGGGAAGTCGATGGAGCCGATGATCTCGTCGAAGATGAAGGTGTAGTCGGTGCCGGTGGCGGGACTGTTGGCGATGTACTCGAGCGAGCGCGCGTACAGGCCCGCCGTTTCGCTCTGCTTCGCCTGCAGCTGCGTCACGAGCCGGTGGGTGTAGATGAGGATGGGAATGACGATGCAGACCGCCGCCACGAACAGGGCGATCTTGATCCGGCCGGAACGGGGACTGCGGGTGTTGATGCTCATGGCGTCTCCCGGGACGCGGCGGCGGGGCGCCGCGTCACCGTACGATGGTCTGGTCGCGGCGGGCGCCGACGGACACGATGGAGACCGGCACGCCCGCCAGGCGTTCGATGGTCTCGACGTACTTCCGGCAGCGGGGCGGCAGCTGCTTCCACCGTTTCGCGCCGGAGATGGTCTCCTTCCATCCCTTGTAGGTCTTGTAGACCGGACGAACCGCTTCGAGCGTCCGGATGTCGGTGGGGAACGACCGGAGCGGAACGCCGTTCTTCGTGTAGCCGGTACAGATGGCGATCTCGTCGAAGTCGTCGAGCACGTCGAGCTTCGTCAGCGCCAGTTCGGTGATGCCGTTGACCATGATGGAGTAGCGGAGGCTCACCATGTCCAGCCAGCCGCAGCGGCGCGGACGTCCGGTGGTGGCGCCGAACTCGTGACCGACGCGGCGGAGCGTTTCGCCGGTCGTGTCGGTGAGCTCGGTCGGGAACGGACCGTTGCCGACGCGGGTGGTGTACGCCTTGGCGATGCCGATGATGTCCTTCACCGCCGTGGGGGGAAGGCCGAGTCCCGTGCAGGCGCCGCCGCTGGTGGGATTGGAGGAGGTGACGTACGGGTAGGTGCCGTGGTCCACGTCCAGGAGCGCCCCCTGCGCCCCTTCGGCGAGGATGCGTTTCTTCCGTTTCAGGGCGGTGTTCAGCAGCGTCGCGGTGTCGGTGACGTACGGGTCGATCTTCTTGTCGAACTCCTGGTACTCGGCGATGATGCGGTCCACGTTCAGCTCGGCGGTGCCGTACACCTTGCGGAGGAGCTCGTTCTTCTCCTCGATGTTCCGGGTGAGCTTCTCGCGCAGCACGGCGCGGTCCAGCAGGTCCACCACCCGGATGCCGGTGCGCGTGTACTTGTCGATGTACGCCGGACCGATGCCGCGGCCCGTGGTGCCGATCTTCTGGGAACCCTGCTCGCGGATGGTATCGAGCAGTTTGTGGTACGGCATGATGAGGTGGGCGTTATGACTGATGAAGAGCCGTCCTTCGATGTCGATGCCGAAGGAGCGCACCATCGCGATCTCCTCCATCAGGGCGACCGGGTCGATGACGACGCCGTTGCCGATGACGCACTTCACGTGTTTGTGGAAGATGCCGGAGGGGATGAGGTGGAGGACGTAGTTCTTGTCCCCGATGCAGACGGTGTGGCCGGCGTTGGCGCCCCCCTGATAGCGTGCGACGATGTCGATGCGCTCGCTGAGCATGTCGACGATCTTGCCTTTTCCCTCGTCGCCCCACTGAGCGCCGACGATGACGGTTGCGGACATAGTGTTCCCCGGATGGACGGTTGTGGTTCGGAAGCGCGGTACGGTTCAGTATAGCAAGAATTGACACGAATCTCAACCGCTGCCGCGGCCTCCCGCTTCCTTGCAACTCCCTCCATTTTTTTTTACTTTCCTTCAGCCACCACAGTACGAACGATCCGGAACGATGCCACCACCCAGGACCCCCGCTCTGAAACAGACCGCCGGCGCCCCGAAGACGAAGGAGGAGGTCCTCACCCAGCGCAGACTCGATTCCCGCGCCGAGGACTCGCGCCTCATCAAGGCGGCGCTGGCGGGAGACCAGGCGTCGTTCCGTTCCCTCATGAAGAAGTACCATGACCAGGTCCACAGCCTGCTGTACCGCATGGTGCATGACAAGGACGAGGTGGAGGACCTGACGCAGGAGGCCTTCATCAAGGCGTTCCAGTCCCTCCGCCACTTCAACGAAGAGTTCGCCTTCTCCACCTGGCTCTACAAGATCGCCACCAACAACTGCATCGACTACATCCGCAAAAAGAAGCTGGCCACCTTCTCCATCGACAAGCCGATCGAATCGAAGGACGGCGAGTACTCGTTCGAGATCCCGGACACCACCTACCAGCCGGACACCGAGCTCATCGCAGGCCAGCGGTCCCGGGTGCTCGAAGAGGCCATCCAGTCCCTCCCCGAGAAATACCGCATCGTCATCCTCATGCGGCATACCGAGGACAAGGACTACCAGGAGATCGCCGACGAGCTGAAACTCCCCCTGGGGACGGTGAAAGCGCACATTTTCCGGGCCCGGGAGCTGCTGTACAAGAAGCTCAAACGGAAGATCCATCAATATTAGTGCAACCTCGGGCGTCTGACGGTCGTAACACCCGAACAGGCCCCCGACGAAAGGTGCACGTATGAAACAGCGAATTCCGGCCATATCCGCAGCGGTCCTTCTGACGCTTCTCGTTCCGGCGCTCACCGCGCAGACCATCCAGCGCGAGGTGAAACGCGGGAACGAGAAGGAGGTCACCGTCACGCTCGTCTCCTCCTTCGGCTCCGTCAACATCGCCAAAGGGTCCTCCGACAAGGTCGTGACGGTGCACTACCGCGAACGGGACAGGAAGGTCCAACCCGACCTGGAACTGAACTATTCGGTCGACCGCGGCATCGGCGACCTCCGCATCGAACTCCATCCGGAGCATACCACGGTGGAGAAGGAGGGGAAGCGGGACTTCAACGTGCACGTGAACGGAGCGGACTTCCGGCCGGACGAATGGTACGTCGCGCTCACGGACGCCGTGCCGCTCTCCATCGACGCGGAACTCGGGGCGGGGAAGAGCGACTTCGATCTCACCGGCCTCACCGTGAAGGAGCTCTCCGTCTCCACCGGCGCGAGCAGATCGGTCCTCTCGTTCAACGAACGGAACAAGGGGGAGATCGATGAGCTGCGCATCGAGACCGGCGTGAGCAAGTTCTCCGCGAACGGACTGAACTACGCCAACTACCGCTCCCTCTCCTTCGACGGCGGGGTCGGATCGTACCATCTGGACTTCGGCGGGGAACTGGACCGGACGGTGGACGTCACCATCAACGTCGGACTCGGCGCGGTGACGCTCGTGATACCGGAGCGGACCGGCGTGCGGGTGAAGTACGAGGACAGCTGGCTCTCCAACTTCACCATCGACGACGAGTTCGTCCGGAGGAAGAAAGGGCTGTACGAGTCGGAGAACTACGCGTCCGCCAAGGGACGCATGAACGTCTTCATCGAATCGGGACTCGGCAGCGTGAAGGTGCGCCGCTCCCGCTGACACATCATCCGGGACCCCGGCGTCCGCCGGAGGTCCCGCCGGGACCGTACCGATGCCCGACTCCATCGTCTTCACCATTTTCATCATCCTGTCGCTCCTCTCGCTCCTCGCCGGTTCGGCCGGCGCCTACCTCGCCTACAAGAACTCTCACCGGATGGAGAACGAACTGAAGATGGTCTTCTGGGGGATCGTCGCGGTGGGGGGATTCGTCTTCGGAGCGCTCTGCTGGGCCTGGTTCCTCATCCCCATCATCATCAATCATCTCTGACCGGCGGCCGCCGGGACGTCACCACCCGTAGTAGAAGTACGCCTCCGGCGTCATGGACGCATCGCCGCTGCGGTACAGCGCACGGACGGCGTTGCGGTACGCCGTGTACCGGTCGTTGTCCGCCGCGAACGCCGCATGGAACGCGGCGCTGAACAGCTTCGATGTGCGGGGAGTGACCGGACGCCGGTTGACGATGACGGTTCCGGCGCCGTTCATCATGAAGAGGAGGGGATGGAGCGAAGTGATCCCGTTGCGCTGGCGCTGGGCGTCGAGCAGCTGAACGGAGGGGAATGGATGGAGCGAGGCGGCGGCCGTGACCGGAATGGCGGCGGCCGAGACACCGGTTGAGGCGCCGTCGAACGCCGGCGTGCCGTCCTCCGCCGGGCCGAACCGCGATGCCAGCAGCAGATGATCCCCCGTCATGGACCGCAGAGCGGGTTCCGTCGCCGTCTGATTGATGACCACCGTCGCGTTGCGGAAGAATCCGCGCACCTCGCGCAGTTCGAACTCCAGACCCCACCGCGTGTCGTTGGAGAAGCCGAAGACGGAGACCGCGGGAACGGCGGGCCGGACGGGACGGCGGAGGGATGCGAAGGCGGCGGAGGGGAGGTAGGAGACCTCGATGAGGTCCACCAGCGGCCGTCCCTCCTTCGTCAGAGCGTGGAACGGGAAATCGCCGCCGCCGGAAGGGGGTACGATGAGGAACCGCTGGCGGCCGTACCGTTCCGCCGGCGCGATAAGGATGCCGTAGAGTTCCGCGGAAAGACGCTCGCGCCGCGGATCGTCGGAGGGGAGCGAAACGAACAGGTCCATCCGCCGCCGCAGTTCGAAGCGGTCCGCGGTAAGCCGCATCGCGGCGTCCGATTCGCCCGTGCGCCGGACGAGGAGCCAGAGCGCCGTCTCGGTCCAGACGTACCGCAGCACTGCGGCGTCGCGCGGCACGGTCTGTTCCACCACCGCGGCGTCGCTCACGAAGCGGAGTTCGGGGAACTGCTGGGCGAGGATGCGTGCGAGGGCGGCCGCTTTGGAGCGTGACCATTCACCCGCCGCGTTCACTTCGGAGGCGTACTCCGAACCGGCGCCGGGAGGGACGGCGCGCAGTTCGAGCGCGGACTGTTCCATCGCGCGCAGCGCGCCGGTCCATTGCTGCCAGAGCGAATCCTTGCTCCGGTCCCGGAAGGTGAGGGGCGCGGTGAGGACGAGCCGGCGGAGCGCGGCGGCGGCGGCGCGTTCGGCGACGTTCCAGGCGTCGGAGACGGAGCGCCGTTCCAGCAGCAGCGTAAGGAGCCGTTCGGAGAACCATTCCTCCATGGCGGGGGCGTTCCCGGTCAGCGCGGCGGTGTGGAAGACGCGGTGGTCCCGGTCCGGGACGAGCGGAGCGGAGATGAACCGGTCGAACGAACGCCGGTAGAGCGTGAGCGCGGCGTTGACGTCGCCGGCATACTCGCGCTGGGCGGCGAGCCGGTGCATCACCACCGCTTCGCCCAGGGGGAAGCGGGCGCGGTGGTAGAGGTTCTGCGCCTGCTCGTAGAACTGCGTGGAGCGGATGGCCGCCTCCTGCGGCAGACGGCCGCCGGTGCGGCGCACGTCGCAGTCCGCGATGCGGACCAGGAGCCAGGCGAGGACCGGCAGGTCGTTCATCGGCCTCGCGAGCGTGTAGGCGGCGAGGAAACGTTTCTGGGCCTCCGCGAACGCGCCGTTCCGGAAGAGCGCTTCTCCCGCTCCCGCGGCGGCGGCGCACCGTTCGCGGAGCGAATCGGCTCCCCAGCGGTCCCACGCCGCCGCTTTGCGGAAGCAGTCGTTCGCCTCTTCCCACCGGCCGTGATCGAGGAAGGCGTCGGCGAGCAGCACGTACGCGGAGGAGGGGGCGAGGGAGGAGGAATTGACGGCGATGATGTCCTCGGTCTGGGCGGCGATGCGCTCGGCGGAGGCGCGGTCGTCCAGAGCCAGCAGTGCGCGGAGCGTACCGGCGTTCGAGGCCGCGGCGCCGGCGAGGTCGTTCTCGCGCAGCATCGCGGCGGAGGCGCGTCCGTATCGTTCCGCCGAAAGGCGCCAGCTCTCCTTGGCGCCGTGCACGGCTCCCAGTTCCGCGGACGCGAGCGCCCCGAGACGGTGGAATCCGTACAGGTCCGCCGCGAGCGCGGCGTCTTCGAGCACGTCGACGGCATCCGTCATCGCCCCCGTCTGGGAGAGCAGTCGCCCGATGCCGATCTTGCTCTGCACCTCGCGTTCGCGGTCCCCCGCCGCCGAATAGAACGACAGCGCGGTGCGGAGCGAGGCGAGGGCGGGGGAGAGCTTTCCGGTGCTCTGTTGCAGCGTGGAGAGGAACGCCGCGATCTCGGCGGCGCGGAGGTCGTTGCCGGAGGAGGCGAAGAGGCGGAGCGCTTCGGTGAGGGCCGGTTCCGCCTGAGCCGGCGAGCGCGGAGCGGTGGCGGCCGCTTCGGCATAGAGGAGCGCAGCCCGTTCGGCCGGGGTCGTGCCGGAACCGCGCGAACATCCGGCTGCGGCGATGAGCAGTGCGGCCGGAAGGAGGTATGACAGACGGCGGCGCATGTGCGCACAATATAGCGATTCGGCGAATGTCTTTAAAATAAAAAAGGCCGCGCACGGGGCGCGGCCGGGAAGCATGGACACGGATAGGTCAGAACGCGAAGAAGACGCCGGCGGTCGCGGAGTTCTGCTTGCCGATGTTGTAGTCCGCATTGATGTTGATGATCAGCAGACGGATGCTCAGACCCAGCGTGATGCGGGACTTGTTGGCACCTTCGAGTTCGAAGGAGATGCGCTCGAACCGGTCGTTCGCCGGATTCGAGGGGTCCTTGTACACCGGGAAATCGTATCCGAAGTTCATCGTGGACGACTCGAGCATGAATCCGCCGTAGGGGGTGAGATTGAGGAACGCGAAACCGAACTGCTTGCTGACGTTCAGACCGAACGACGTCGATTTCGCTTCCATCAACGTTCCGATCTTCAGATTCTGGGTGAAGAAGCTCGCGCTGACGTCCACGATCGGGATGGGGAGCCACATGCCGAGGTTGTGCTGCACCCCGAACCCGAAGTACTTGAACTTCCCGAGGTCCTGCATATCGTATTCGGGCAGGTACCGGAACGTCGCCTGCGTACCGAACACCGTCCCGATGCTCAGCTGCGGTGCTGCCAGCGGGATCATCGCGGCGCCATCAAGGAGGCCGGTGACCTCATCCATCACGCGGTTCGTGGCGGGGATGGTGACGCTGCCGCCGGGGACGCCGGCGACGGTGATGGTGGTCGTCGGGACATCGATGCTCAGTTTGTCGTTCTTGGAGCCGACGACGGTCGGTCCGGTCATCGCCACCGTGAACGACTTCGACGCGATGGCGTCGATGACCTGCTGCTGCTGTGTCGCATTCAGGAGATTATAGTTCGGGATCCCCTGGGCGAGCTTCTCCGCTTCACTATTGGACCCCCGCGGGCCGCCGCCGAACTGGAACGCGCCGTTCAGCGAGAAGGTCTTGTCCTCGTCCGACGTCATGGTCCCCATCGCCACAAAGCCGAGTTCGAGGTCGATGCCGAAGATCTTCGCCTGCGGGGATTTGTGGAACCATCCGCCGTTCAGATTCATTCCGAATCCCGTCACGATCGGCTGCACGAACTTCTCACCCGCCTCCATGCCGAGGTTCTTCATGGTCTCTTCCATCGACTGCGACGATGCGTTCGCGCCGACCAGCAGAAGAGCGAGGAACACGGTGAACATTCTTTTCATACGATACCCCTTAGATTGGTGAGTGATATAGTGAAGGAAATGGAGATAGTTGTCCGTTCAACAAACCGTTCGGGGAGGTGTGGTTCGTGTGCGTTCGCTGGCATGACGGGTGAAGGCACTACAAATATA
>WBUG01000115.1 GCA_008933835.1 Bacteroidota bacterium
CATAGGCACAGAGGGACAGAGAAGAGACATAGAACGGTGGGGGAAACTCGACCCGCCGTTCTGCGCATCCGGGATGGTGACAGTCACCTCCCATCGTTTTCCCGTCGGTGGCTGTCACCGGATAAAAACAAAACACATAGACACATAGAAAAGCCAAAGAACGGTGGGGGAAACTCGACCCACCGTTCTGCGGGGACGGAAGAGTCGCTGAAAAGCAGAACACATAGACACATAGGGACAGAGAAGAGACATAGAACGGTGGGGGAAACTCGACCCACCGTTTTGCGATGGGGTAGCGACAGACGGAACCTCGTAAGGGATGAGGTTTTAGGTTTTTGGTTGTGGCCGCTATTCACTGTTTTGTGTTTTGTGTTTTGTGTTTTGTGTTTTGTGATTTTCATGCTATTCATTGTTCATTGATGATTGCTCATTGATACCTGTTTACTGTTTACTGATAACTGTTCACTGAATATTCCCTCCGAAGAGCGCTCCGCCTCGTCGCGGAGCCACTGGCCATCATCCTGCGTTCGTTCCGGTCACTCCGCAACCCGGTATCGGCGCACATACTCCCTGTCATTCTCTCTCATTCTGATCGGAGGTTCTATGCGTGCTCTTGTACCGCTGTTCCTCGTCATCGCACTTCTTCTCTCCTTCGCACCCGCAGCATCGGCGCAGCTCACCGTCAGCGGGGCTGATCTCGATGATATCAACGGAGTGTACGAACAAACGGACGTGTATTTAGGTCGACCCTTCTACACCCGCACGACCGGCGATCAACGGCTCATTTTTTGGTCGAGCCCCCACTGGCGCATTACGAACGGCACCGGTACCGTCTATTTTCAGAACAACGCCGATATCGATCTTCCGCCCGACAGCGGTTGGACCGCAGGAATCATCGGAACCGGTACGGCACCGACCCTGGCCCCGGCGGCGATCGCCCCTGCCGGCAGCGGCACCTCCGAAGACCCGTACCTCATCGCATCGCTGGCGAACCTCGTCTGGATCGCCGCCACGGACGCGCAGGTGCCGAGCCCGAACCGCACCGCCCGCTGGGCCGCGCAGTACGTGCAGACGGCGGACATCGACGCGACCGAGACCGGTTACGGCGGATATTGGGATGCGGGGTGGTTTCCGATCGGATATTGGGGGAATCCCTTCACCGGTTTGTACGAAGGCGATAGCCACACCATCAACGGTCTGTTCGTCTCGGGAAAATCGGACTATTCCGGACTCTTCGGGTACGTCAACTCGTCACTGGGACTGTGGCATCTCGGCCTGACCAACGTGAACATCGACGGGTACTACGAGACGGGGGCGCTGGCGGGCGAGGTGCGGGGAAGCGGCGGAGTGAACTATTGTTACAGCACCGGCACCGTGGACGGATACAACTATCTGGGAGGACTGGTCGGATTCCTGTACAATTCGACGATGAACGATTCGTACAGTTCGGCGACAGTGACCGGTGCGGTCAACTACTATTCCGGCGGACTCGTCGGGTTCGTAGACAATTCCACCGTGGATGATTGCTATGCCTCCGGTGCGGTGAACGGTTACTATGGCACCGGCGGTCTTGCGGGTGCGTTGAAAAGTAACGGGGTCATCGTAAGGAGTTACAGTACGGGAATGGTCACCGGCACCTCAGCACACACAGGAGGCCTGGTGGGCGACCTCAATAATGCGACCGTCGAGAAGTCGTACAGCCGCGGGACAGTGAACGCTGGGGACAATGGTGGCGGACTCGTCGGATACGCCTATAACACCACCATCACCGATTCATACAGTCTGTCAAACGTCTCCGCCGGCGAAGAGGCGGGCGGTCTAGCGGCGTACCTCGAATCGTCGAGCATCATCCGCTGTTACAGCGCCGGCAGTGTCTCCGGCACGACCGATGGCGGACTCGTCGGATATCAGTACAATCTGACGGTGAACAACTGCTTCTGGGACACGCAAACGAGCGGACAAGCGACGAGCGCCGGGGGTACGGGCAAGACCACCGCGGAGATGAAGACGCAGTCGACCTTCACCGACGCATCGTGGGATTTCGTCTCGACATGGGATATGGTTCCCGGCAACTATCCTCAGTTGGTCGAGAATCCGGACGGCGCACTGCCCGTTGAACTCACCTCCTTCACCGCCGTCGCCAAGGGACGCGGAGTGGAGCTGGCGTGGAAGACGGCGACGGAGCTGAACAATAAAGGGTTCGAGATACAACGGACGGAATTGAATCATCGGAACATCGGTTCATTGAATCAATCAACCGATGGATCAATGAATCAATGGCACGGTATCGGCTTTATTGCCGGACACGGTACCACCAACGCTCCTCAGTCCTATTCGTTCGTGGACAACAACACCTCCGGCGCCGTCCTGTACCGTTTGAAGCAGGTCAACAACGACGGCTCCTTCACCTACAGCAGCGCGGTGGAAGTGACCGTCGCCGCTCCGGTGCAGTACTCGCTCAACCAGAACCATCCGAATCCATTCAACCCTGCGACCACCATCAGCTATTCGCTCCCAGCGGCGGGATTCGTTTCGCTGAAGGTGTACGACATTTTGGGAAAAGAAGTGGCTGTGCTGGTCCACGAGACGCAGAACGCCGG
>WBUG01000116.1 GCA_008933835.1 Bacteroidota bacterium
TTATAATAGTGGAAGACCTTCCCGTCGATCCGGTCCTTCATCCGTCCGTACGTCACCGTCCGGTTGCATGCCGCATCCCAGCCGAGTCCCGGCCGGTCGGGCGTCGGCGAGCACCAATGCGTCGCGGTCGCCAGCGTGTCGAACCGCTCCTTGCGGTAGAGGATGGCCATGATCTCCCCCGCCCGCTTTCCGTCATCCCTCCCCACGCCGAACACGCCGTACTCCGGCAGGTGTTCTTTCAGATAGTCCAGCTGGTGCGGCAGCGCCTCCTGTATGCCGAGCAGCGACACGCCGTAGTGGCGCACCAGCGCCGTCACCATCTCTTTGCGGTGCTCCCATGCGTTCGGACCGTCGCTCGCCACATCGAGACGGATGTTGAAGGTCATCACCGTGAAAGGGACCGGCGCACCGGCCGAAGCGGTGAGCGTGAAGAGGAGAAGGAAGGAGATCGAACGGATGACGGGCATCGGAACCTCGCTGAGTCGGTGGATGGACGGCGCACGCCGTTCCGCAATGTAGCGAAATATCGTCTCACGCGCCGTACGGCCGGACGAATTTTCCGCGTGTCTATTCGGTTTTTCTTTTCGTATCTTCACCATGCCCGCCGGTGCTTCGCAAGGCCGCAATGACCGCACGTCGATCCCTCCCGGCGCTCTCACGACCCGACCACGCCCAAAGGATGTACCATCATGATCTCGCTTCCGTCCCGCACCCTTCCGTTCCTTCTCAAGAACAGCGCCGAGCAGTACGGTGAACGCCGCGCCCTCTCCACCATCGGCGGAAAGACCTACACGTACGCCGACCTGTACCGCACCGTCACCGCCCTCTCCCGACTGCTGCATGACCGCGGCGTCATCTTCGGCGACCGCGTCGCCATCCTCGGCGAGAACAGTCCGGAGTGGGGCATCGCCTACTTCGCCGTCACCTCCATGGGCGCCGTCGCCGTCCCCATCCTGCCGGAGTTCCATCCGACCGAGATCCATCACATCCTCCGCCATTCGGACGCGAAGGTGCTCTTCGTCTCGAAGAAGTTCCTGTCAAAGGCGGAGGAGGACCTCCCGGCCTCCGTCACGACGGTCATCACCATCGACGACCTGACCGTACGCCAGCCCTCCGGCGGAGGGAACCTCCTCGCCGTCATCATGCAGCAGGGGGAACAGGAGTTCTCGAAGATGAAGGAGGCGGCGCTCCGCTTCCTCGGCAAACTGCCGGACGAGGTCACCGCCGAGACGCTCGCCGCCATCGTCTACACCTCCGGCACCACCGGACACTCCAAGGGAGTGATGCTCACGCACGGCAACATCGTCTCGGACGTCGCCGCCACCACCTGGCTGGTGGACCTCAACAAGGAGGACCGCCTCCTCTCCATCCTCCCGCTGGCCCACACGTACGAATGCACGCTCGGCCTCTGCACCGCCCTCGCCGTGGGAGCCAACGTCAACTACCTCGACCGGCTCCCGACCCCCAGCGCGCTCCTCCCGGCCATGAAAGAGGTGCGCCCAACGGTGATGCTCTCCGTGCCGCTCGTCATCGAGAAGATCTTCAAGACGCGCATCCACCCGCAGCTCACCGGCAGCTTCCTCAAACGCCGTCTGCAGGCGATCCCCTTCCTGCGCAAGCGCATCAACCGCATCGCCGGCAAGCGGCTGCTCCACTCCTTCGGCGGCGAACTCCGTCTCTTCTGCATCGGCGGCGCACCGCTCGCGCCGGACGTGGAACAGTTCCTCCGCGAAGCGCATTTCCCCTACGCCATGGGGTACGGCCTCACCGAAACGGCGCCGCTCGTGGCGGGCACGGACCAGAAGACCACCCGCTACCGCTCCACCGGCAAACCGCTGTTCGAGACCGAGATCCGCATCCTCCACCCCGATCCCGCCACCGGCGAAGGGGAGATCGTCATCAAGGGACCGACCGTGATGCGGGGATATTATAAGGACGAGGAACGGACCGCCGCGACCTTCACCTCGGACGGCTGGTTCAAGAGCGGCGACCTCGGCGTCTTCGACAAGGATGGGTATCTCTATATTAAGGGACGCTCCAAGAACATGATCCTCGGCGCCAACGGAAAGAACATCTACCCGGAAGAGATCGAGTCCATCATCAACGAATGGGACCTGGTCCTCGAATCCCTCGTCTTCGAGAAGGAACATCAGATCGCCGCCCGCGTCTTCCTGGACTACGATAAGATCGAGCAGATGACCGAAGGGAACGGTTCCTCAGAATCCAGGACCCGCGAACGCATCGCCGAACTGCTCAACGACCTCCGCCAGCAGTTCAACGACCGGCTCCCCTCCTACGTCCGCATCGCCGAAGTGCTGGAACAGACCGAACCGTTCGAAAAGACCCCCACACTCAAGATCAAACGGCATCTCTACACCTGATTTCGTACGCACGCAAGTGAACCAACTTCCCCGTTTTCGCGTTGAAAACGGGGATGTTCACCGAATTGAGACCCCACTTTCCTTGTAGAAGGCGGGGTTTTTTCGTAAATTGAGGTTTACTTTTAACGCATGGTCCTGACAGAAAAACACCACCCGGTCTTCCTGTCGGTATTACAATTCATGAAGCG
>WBUG01000065.1 GCA_008933835.1 Bacteroidota bacterium
CCGAACTCCACGATGTACTCCAGTGAATCGGTCGTCGTGGTGACGCTTCGTGTATATTGAGGCACCCGTGATGGCGTCGAGGATTTCTCCAGATCGCCGCTTTCACTGAATGCGATCGGCGTGAGGGAATACAGCGTTCCGGACGTGTGTCGGCTCAGACCAAGCTTGTTCGTGAAGGGCATGCCGGTTTCATTGAAGACAAGTTGTGGGGTCTGATTGTTCGATGATTCCGTTGCGATGCTGCCCCATGACCCGTTCACATATGACACCCGTTGCACGTCATTATTGTTCTTATGCCATGCGATCGACAGGTCGTTGTTGCTGTTCTTCTGCCTGTTCCCCGAGATGGACGGGGCATAGTACGACGGATTGCCGGAACCTGCGCCGAACGATGATACTGCGCCATAGGAGTTTGCGCTGAGGCGTTTGCGGGCTTTGATCCTGTTCGAGTTGATCACTTCGAAGTATCGGTACTGCCACGCCAGCCACACATATCCCGCATTGTCCATCGTCACACAGGGGTTTGTATTCATTACTTCTTCGTTCCCGGAGGCGACCGTCTCGATGGATGACCACTGGAAATTATAGTCAGCAGGGTTCAGCATGTTGCGGTAATACACTGTATTGTCTTCATCCCACGAAAGATGCGTCAATCCGGTTCCTTTCCACCGGTCGTAGATCGCCGTGGGGCTTTGTGATGCGGAAGATGTACCCGGTATGGCTGCGCCAGACATCCATACTCCGTTCTCGGCACTGAAGCATTTGGCCAGGTAGAGAGCGTCATCACCCCGGTAGATGATATACGGATATGCGAGAGCCGGTGTCCCATCATTCGATGTGTAAACGGGGTAACCCTGAGTGACATACTCCACCGGACCCCAAGAAGTTCCTTGAATTCTACGCGCGGCGATGTTAAATCCGCTGTTGTCGGCAGTACGGTACTCCCATGTCACGATAGGTTTCCAGGTCAACGCTGATGCATCATAATACAAATCGATGGCCGGGTTCCGACTATACCCGACGGATCCATCGACAGCAGAGCTGAGGTATACTTCGTTCGTCCAACTGCTGCCGCCGTCGGGATTCGTCGTATGGAAGATTCTTCCGGCGGATTCATAGACGGCATGATACATACCGCTGACATCTCTCAGGACCTTCTTTTGTCCATTGCCGCTGAGTGCGGTCGAAGAATTGCTGGCGAGGTGCGATTTGTAATTCGCGGTAAACTCTTGGTGTTGATTAACTGTAATTTGTCTTGGATTTGCAGTTGAGCCATCACTCCAATTCACAAACTTATAGGAAATGCCACCTTGTGCAATATCCGGTGCGGAAATGTTAACAGGGGTTTCAGAGCGAAAACTGGTTGCAGTATTTTCAAATGTTGTAGCGCTCTCAAGCCCGTATTTTGTAAGTGTAATATTACACGCCCGATCAAAATTAGCAGTAAATGTTAACGCATCGGTGTACACGCCCCATGTTTCGGTGATATTCTTTTTTGTTGTTAATTCTGTTGTCCATGTATCGGATGGAAACATTGGATTTGTGTGTTTAAACAGCCGCAGATAATTATCGTACATCTGTTCCTTTGCAAGCAACGGGCGGTATGTTGACATCCAGAGTTCTGTTGTAGAAAACGCACCGCCAAGAGAAGAAGTATTGACATCTCCGCCGTTAATATTTACAATACCGCCGTTAAAATCGTTCTTTACGTACATTGTTGCATTGCCGTAGGAAGTAAGCGGATTCATCTTGTTGGAACTTAAATTCATCAGTGCAATCCCTGCATTGCGCTGCTGGTCTGTGATGTACGATTTATGTGCAAGCGTTGAAATAAAATCAGACATTACGTTTTGATTTTCTCCCATCACGTTTGAAATGTTTGCATACGACGTCTGAAAATTTTCGTCGTTTACAGGATCATAAAAATCCCAAAAAACATTCCCTATAGTATATTCATGATTATAGCCGTTTGAGACATGATCGACCTCGGCTTTAACTACAGTATATGGACTTGCAGGATTTGCAACCCAGCCGGAAACGGCCATTTCATAATAATTTGCCCAACCTTCTATATATGCTTGACGGGAATTTTGTTGAGCATCGCCGGGATTATGATCAAACGGAACAACTCCTGTAGCGTATTCTATTTGCGAAACAGGCCAATCGCCGCGTTTTTGTTTCATGATAAAGTGTCCATATTCATGATAAACAGTTGAAGGATTGTACTTTACCAGGTCATTAATGTAAATTGTATTTGCAGTTAACTCACCCGTATAACCAAACCACGCCGCCAAGGAAATTATTCCCGAAAGAATAGTTTCAAAAAAATTTTGATCCGGTGGAGGAAATGTAACTGTTGACGAGGGCCAGAAGAAACTTCCTTTTGCACTTATCCATACTTGGTTAATAATGCTTGACTGCAGCGGGTATTTAACAATGCATTGTGATGGAGTAAATCCTTGTGCAATAGAAAAATTGGCTGCTTTGTTGGCATGATCAAAAATCAATGCATAGTTTGCTTCATCTCCTGACAAATCCATATCCATGTTTTCAAAATCAGGAGGGGTAGTCCATGGATGACAAGGGATCAACGGATCAGGACATGATGGGTGATTTATTTTCACCGCAATATTTGCAATTGATCGAGTGGTAATTGCGCCCCGAAGGTCAATTTTTTCATTTCTCAAAAACAAATGTGCATCAACCTGATCAGGGTAAACGTTCAGATATTTATTGAAGTTACCATTGTTATCTGTATATACAACCGGAGATGGTGAGACCGTGGGGTTTATGGTATAGATTTGAATTTCAGCATTTGCCACCGGTTTGTAAGTGCCTGTTTGGCTGTCATAGTATCTGACTCTTCCATTTAGCACTACATCGGTCGCGCACAAATCAAAAGAAAGTAAAATCAGCATGGATAATAGCCCTATGCTGTTTATACTATATGTTTTCATACCGTTCTCCTTAATTTGTTGTTTATGGTTATCTTAAGGGAGAAAACAAAAAGAGCCGTCAAGGCACACAAATGCCCGGCGTGAAGGTCTCCAGCCTTTTATACTCAATTTGTTTTCTTACCGCCTTCTGCGGTGCCGGAATCACCGCAGAAGGTTTTTTGATTTATGTTTCATATCCTTTTTGATTGTTCATCGTCCATGGACGATATACGTTTTCCCATTGTAATGAAGACTTAAAAAAATTTCTTTATTATCCGACCAACCTCTGCCGTACAAATAACCACCAGAATAATTCTGTAATTGGGGAATGATTATTTGCTTCCAATCTTTGCCGCTGTAATGCCAGAGTTCCTGATTGAAATATGTCCAAATATTATTTTCACTAATTAAACACGCCCCACCCATCCCGTGATATGACATTCTTTTTACCCATCCACCTGATGTTTTTTCCCACAAGCCTCTGTTATCGGTAAATAGTTTGTTTCCGATACACAAAACGCCGCGTCCCAACCCATTGTCATCATAATCTGCACCGGAAATAAATTTATCTTCTATTAAAGTCCATACACCATTAAGATTTCGGTGATATAGTTTTGTAATCGTCCCTTGTGGTACATTGTCAATTGAAGTATCCTTCAATGCATTTACATACACTTCGCCATTTTCTAATGGTGCAATATTGTATTGCCCAAGCCGAAAATTGGTAAACTGCGGTTCTTCAATCATAAATCCGTTTTCATATCGTGCAATCGCGCCAGAAGCATTGGCAACCCAGAATTTAGATTTTCCTTGCAGAAGAATTTCTCCAAGTCCGCCAATCGGACTTTCACCGCTTCTCCATGGCACCTCACTCCATGTTGAACCATTCCACTTGAATACCATTGCAAAACCATCGTATGGCGGATCAACGTACGCTTTAAAACCGGCAAAAAAGACGTTAGTAGAATCAAATCCATTTATTGCATACATATAAATAATGTATCCTTTATCGCCGTCAAACCCGTTTCTCGGTCTGTCAATTCGCGGTATCCATTGCACTCCGTTGTAATGCCATAGTCGTCCTCCGCCAACATCACTTTGTCCTACTGCCCATACATCTTTGGGAGAAGAACCCCAGATACAGTGTATAGATACTTGATCTGGCGGCGCTTCGGGAATGTTGAATACCATTGTATCAATGCTCCACACGTAGTCTCGCTTAGGTGTTTCTCCGTTTCCTCCACCGTTGTCGTCGTCATTGTTTGGAGGAGTAGGACAACCAATGAAAAGGAGTGAAAGAGAGAGCAGATAAGTATATTTCATAAATGACCTCATACTGTTTCATCTTCCTTGTAAAATGTAAATCTTACCATGATCTGAACCCCAAAAAGTGGACAGTGAGTTAAGCCGCTATACCCCGAGCATGTGTTCTTCAAATTACTTGGGTGAACGATACCCAAGAGCGGAATGCTTTCGCTGTGAGTTGTGACATCCTTTAATGTAGAGGACTTCAATCTGTTGGGGATAATCGAATCCCCAACAACGATCAGAAGTTGGGCGGCTTCTCGAAGGGCGTATGAGATGTGCAACACGGGCATGTTGCAACGGTATCGTACACAAGGATGAAGAAAGAGTCAATACCGCAACCGAAGATTTAATATTCATCCGCTCTCATCGTCAGCCTCATACATCCTTCTATCCATTTTTTCCCCATTTCGGACATCGAAACAAAAATATATCCTCATTAGCAGACACGATGCTCCGCTTCCATCGTAATCCGAAAGAAATGAGCGATAACGGTTGAAGAAATTCCCTGATGTATGAACTGGATTGCATTCCTCGCTCATAACAATCTCTTCGAAGGGTGGCAAGCACATGGCAGCGCGTCACGCTTAATCCCGCTCTCTGACGGCCCTTGGTGGGAGTTCAGCATATTCTTTACGAAAAGATGCTGAATCACCGCGAAGAGCAACGAATGAGCGGTGTTCCGCATGACGATATGCTGTACGATAACCGAGTGTCGAACGATCACCGTACAGGAATGGTGGGCCTTCTCTGCATAAATCAGATTCCTCACCCCTCACAACCGCAAGATAACGGTACGGGGATTCGGAATGACAGCGGGACGTGCTTCATCATATCATCATTGGCCGCCGACACTACAAAAACGTTTCCCGCAGATCCCGCAGATGGACGCAGATGATGTTTCTATACCCTAATATTATCTGCGGTTTTTTCTGCGTCATCTGCGGGAGACATCTCCTGTTTGTTCAGCGATGCGCTCGCCGGACAGGGCAGAGCGTGGTCAAGCGAGCACATCGCGCACTCGAACTGTGATTTGTGGTTTGTGATGTGGGATTTTCCGAGGTGCCTGCCCGCCGAAGTCCCGCGCAGCGGGACGCAGGCGGGACACTCACCTGCGCCGGGATGCAGGCCATTAAAATGAACATCCCCGTCCTGTTGCCGGGAACGGGGGTGGTCGCAAAGTACGATGTCGGTTATTTCAACAGCATCCCCGCAAACAACGCGGGATTTCTGCTCAAATGACTATCGTCATTTGAGCATCAGCATCTTTTTCACCTGCACGAACTTCGTTTCGCTCCCCTTCAGCGCCTGGATGCGGTAGAGGTACATGCCGCTCGCCACCGGACGGCCGTCGTCGTTCCTCCCGTTCCACCGCACCGAATGGTAGCCGGCCGGCATCGGTTCGCTCACCAGCGTCCGCACTTCTTGTCCGAGCAGATTGTAGACGGTGATGCGCACGCTCGCCGCCTCCGGCAGGTCATACTCGATGGTGGTGGCCGGATTGAACGGGTTCGGATAGTTCTGCGACAGGGCGTACGTCTCCGGCAGGCCCGCCAGACCCCGCACGTTCAGGGCGATGCCGCCGATGTCCGCCGTATGGTCGGTCTCGTTCAGCACGAACTTCTTCATCGTGAAGAGGGTCGCGGTCCGCGAATAGTTCCGGTCCTTCAGCGTGAAGGAGAACGAGGCCGCATCTCCCGCGCCGCTCAGCGGCCGGAGGCCGGCCAGCGAGAACTGCGCCGCATCGGCCGCGATGCGCTGCGCCGAGGTCATGCTGTCCGTCAGCGCCGCGGAGCGCCATGCTCCCGGCGCCACCACGGCGGAATCGAACGCCAGGTGCATCGTCATGGCGTAGGTGTTGGAGGGCTTGTTCACCGAAACGACGAGCCGATATCCGTCCGGCGTGTCGCTCTTCTCGATGCGGAACGCGTACGCCGCAAGGACCGCTTCCACCGCCGTCCCCTTCCCTACTCCTCCGGGGAACGAACTGATCAGGCCGACGCTATATTGCAGGATGTACGAGGCGTCCAGCGACGAAATACCGCCGGCCCCCGAAACGTCTCCCACCCGCTGCTGCAGCTCGTCCAGCGTATCGATGTTCACCGTATGCTGCAGCACCTTCGCCGCGTCGAACGCGGAGATGACCCCGTTCCCGCTCACGTCACCGTACAGGTTCACCCGCACGAACGCCGTATCGAAGACGCTCACGCTGTCATCCCGCACTTCCACCACCAGCGGGAAGATGCCGTGCATCATCGGAGCGGGAATGAAGGTGACCGCGCCGGTCAGCGAATCGATGAGGGTGCTGTCCGGTCCCTGAACGATGAAGAACGTCACGCTCCCCCCTTCCGGGTCGTTCGCCGCGTAGGTGAAGTGCAGCGTGTCGAACCGCGCGATGGCGGTGTCCGGAAGGACGGCGGTGAACGACGGCGGGATGTTCGGGTTCGCCGAGAAGAACGCGTCGATGGTATGCCCCTCGAACACCGCCGGGAAGGTGTAGGTCATCAGCGTGTCCGTCGGCGCTCCGGCGTAGATGACGGTCCGGGTGCCGGTCATCAGCCGTTCCGGCGCCGAAGGACGGCTCCGGAGCGAACGCACTGACGTTCTCCCTTTCTCCTCCCGTACGATCGTTTCTTCCCCGCCGATCGTCGTATCATCGATGACCAGACTGTCGATATGGTGGAACGGCGCCGCCGTGATGACGAACTGCAGACTGTCACCGTGCGTCACGTACGTGGTGCCGGAGGGAGAGACGGATCCGCTGCCAAAATGGTCCGCCGTGACCGGATACTGATTGAGCGAGAAGTACGCGGCGATCTGATGCGGCGCCTGGACGTTCGCGAAGGTGTACTGCGACGTCGAATCAAGCACCGCCACGCCGTCAACCACCACGCTGTCGAAGTGGTGTCCGGAGTACGGAGAATAGGTGAACGTAACGGTGTCGCCACGGACCACGACGAGGTGGCTCGCCGGACTGATGCTCCCGTCCACCGCGACGGCGTCGATGCCGACGGTGTCCGGATGTACCCAGAAGGAATTGCTGTTACCGCTCTTCTCGTAACCGGCGTCCGACACGTTGATGGAATAATAGCCGCTGCTGGCGATGAGCATAGGATGGACCGGCAGTACTCCGTTCGTGAACGTAGCGGTCGGACCGTCACCGGCGGTCACCACGGCGCCGGACACGCCGACCTCCGGCGGACCGGAGTAGTTCGTCTGCACGTTGCCGAAGACGTCATGCGCGGTCATTCGGACGAAGAACAGGTGGTTCGCCACCTGGTCCGGCACGGGGCCGCCCGCCGTATCGGTGACGGAGAAGTGGTGCAACGGCGCCGGTTCCGTCACGAAGACGTTGCTGGTGCCGCTCTTGCCGCTCGCCGAATCGAACACCGTGATAGTGTGATTGCCGGCCCGGTAGAACGTGACGAGCTGCGGACCGTGCTGGCCGGCGGAGAAGGGAACGGACTGCGGACCGCCGAAGACGCTCATCGTCGTGTCGGTGGAGGTGAACCAGACGGTGCCGGTGAAGGAGGGAATGAGGCCGTTCGAGGCGTCCACGGCGGTGGTCCTGATGAGGAACGACTGTCCGGCGGTCTGCGTGCCGATGACGCCGCCGCTGTCCGCCTCCACCAGGAAGTGGTCGAGCGTGTTCGGACTGAAGTAGGCGGTGATGCTGTGCGGACCGGTGACGCCGGCGAAGGTGTAACCGGCCGTGGAATCGACCGCGATGCCGTCCACCACCACGCTGTCGAGATGATGGTACGGGTCCGGTACGATGCAGTAGGCGATGGTGTCTCCGTGCGCGGCGAGCGTGTCGCCGAACGCCGCGAACGCTCCGTTGCCGGCGGTCACCGCCGTGATGGCATGGCGGTTGACGGAGAAGTACGCCTCGAGTTTATGTCCTTCGGTGACGCCGTTGAACGTGTATGTCATCACCGTATCGGTGTTCGCCCCGCCGGGCACCAGCACCATCTCCGCCGTCAGCGGCTGCGCCGCCGGACCTGCTCCGGACGACCGCTGCGCCCGTTTCGGCGTGTCGCCTCCCGTCATCGCTTCGATCTCGATCGGCCGGTCGATGACCAGACTGTCGATGTGATGGTGCAGGTCCGCCGTGACGGTGAGCGTGATCGAATCGCCGTGCGAGACCGTCGTGGCGCCGGGGGGAACGACGGTCCCGGGACCGGCGGTGTACGTCTGGATGGAATACTGATTGATGGAGAAGTACGCCGCGATATCGTGCGGTGTCGTGATGTCGTAGAACGTGTAATCGTTCAACACCCCGACGCTCGAACCGTCCACCACCACGCTGTCGATGTGGTATCCGCTGTCCGGCGTAATCGTGAAGGTGAGCGTATCGCCGTAGAGGGGATACGACATGCCGGCGGGGGTGATCATGCCGTGTCCGTAGGCGAGCGCGTTCACGGGATAGTAGATGTACGGCGTGCCGTAGACGAATCCCGTGATGCCGCTCTCGTTGCCGTTCGTGTCCACCGCGGTGACGTAGAAGAGGTACCGGGTATGGAGCGACAGCGTGTCGATGACGGCGGTGGTGTCGGACACGGACGCGGTCGTATCGAGCAGCACGGCGGTTTCAGAATGCAGTCCGCCATAGACACGGTAGGAACGGACGTCGCCGGCGGGGACCATGTTCCACCGCACGGTGAAGCTCGTCTGGAACGAATCGATGACCGCAACACCGTCGGGAGACGGAGGAGGCGTCTGGTCCACCGGCATGCCGCCGATGTTGTCCGAGTATCCGCTCAGATTCCCCGTCGTGTCCGCCGCGCGCACGCGGAAGAAGTACTGCTGGTAGTTCGTCAGTCCGCCGACGCTCTTAAGCGTGTCGTCCGCACCGCCGAGGGTGGAATCGACGAGCGTGGTCGGATAGATGGCGGTGCCGGCGTAGATGTAGTAGCGGAAGAAGTCGGGCTCCGCGCTCGGGCTCCAGTGCAGCGTCACGGAGGTGTCGCCCGGGAGCGACGCGAGGTGCAGCGGCGCCGCGGGAGGCGTCTGGTCCGTCGGCATGGCGGAGACTTCATTGGAGAAATCGCTCTCATGCCCGTTGCTGTCCACCGCCGTCACGCGGAAGAAGTACTCGGTATAGTTCGACAGTCCGCTGAACGTCCGGCTCGTATCGTCCGCCGCTCCCGCCAGCGTGGAATCGTGCACGACGGAGGGGTTCGGAGCGGTCCCCTTGTAGATACGGAACCGCATCAGGTCGGGGTCGGGAATGCGGTTCCAGACGATGGAGACGCTCGAATCCCCCGCCGTCGCGGCGAGGTTCTGCGGCGCGGCCGGCACGGAGTAGACGAAGTTCGCGGTGACGGTGAAGGAGTCGGTCATCGTGATGGTCAGCGGATTCAGCGTCGTCACGGTATCGCCGCTCCAGCCCGTGAAATCGTACCCCGGGTCCGGCACCGCTTCCAGTGTGACGTCCGTATTGCGGAGGTACGTCGCTTCGTCCGGCGAACGGAGCACGGTGCCGTAGTCGGCGTAGGTGGTCAGCGGAACGAGGTCCGGCGTGAAGGTGACATGGATGGTGCTGGCCGCGGGAACGCCGAAGAAGGTGTAGCCCGTCAGCGAGTCGACCGGTACGCCGTTCACGAAGACCGAATCGACCCGGTAGTTCTCGTTCCGGTTGAACGTGAAGCGGACAGTATCATTATAATAATAGACGGGGGTTCCGGATGGAGAGATGCTGCCGTGCGGTCCGGATGTCGCCGTAATGGTGTACGACGGGTCCTCTGCGAAGAAAGCGGTGACGTACTTCGTGCCGTCCATCGTCACCGTGACGGGATTGTCGGAGGTCTCGATGTCGCCCGTCCATCCGGTGAACGAATAGTGCGGCGGCGGCACGGCCGTCAGCTGCACATCGGTGCCGTGCGGATAGATGACGTCGTTCGGCGAGAAGAGCACGGAGCCGTTCGTCGAATCGATCGAGAGCTCGTATTCGTACAACTGCCCGACGGCGAAGGTGCCGAGCCCGTTCACGCCGACCGCCTCGGTGGACGACACCGTGCGCGCGCCGGGCGTTTCGACGTACCATTGCGCGTCGAACGTGCGCCGCGGGACGAACTTCTCGGCGTGGACCGAGGTGTCGAAACCTCCGCTGTTGAAATGGAACGTCGCGGAGTAATCATCGTACGTCAGCGCATCCGCTCCGAGCGTCCAGTACCGGCCTGCATCCTTCGCCGGATCGATGAAACTTCCGTTGAGATCGGGTCCGGTGGTCGACGTGGAGGCGGTGACGTTCCCCGCCACCGTCACAGTACCGAAGGTGACCTCGACCGGGGCGTAGTCGGCCGCATCCCCGACCTCGAACAGCGCGCTGCCGCCGGAACCGACCGGGAACGGCTTCTTCAGCTTCCCGTTGATGTGGCCGTACGAGCGGGAGACCGAACCGCCGGTGCCGATGCTCAGCTTGTTGGCGCCCGTGGTGACCAGTCCGTTCTGCAGGGAGAGAACGGCGTTCACCGTCACATCGTCGTTCAGCGTGAGCTCGGTCCCGCTGAGGTTCACGGTCATGCCGTCGAACACGGTCGGACCGGTCAATGTGGGAGCGACGCCGCCGAAGGTGACGGTGCGTCCGTTCGGCGTGAACGTGCCGGAGAGGTTCCAGTCGCCGTTCACCGTCAGGTCGCCGCCGCTCACGCTGGAAAGCTTCAGTTCACCGTTGACGGTGACGTCGCCCTGCACGGTCAACGGAGCGATGCGCTCGCTGCCGCTCTCGGCCATCGAGAACGTCGAGCCGGAGCCGATCGTAAGGTCCCCTCCCATCGCCATCGCATCGCCGATGCCGCCAGCGCCGGTGTTCAGCGTGGTGGAGCTGAGGAGCGACACATGGTTCGGGTATCCGGGGCCGGACAAGGCGCTCCATTCCGGTCCGCGGTCGGCCACGCCGCCGGTGTTATAGAGGAGCGTGGCGTTCGGACCGTACGAAGGGGCATTGTAGGCGACGGAGCCGCCGGTGTTGAGCTTCAATTCATTGAGCACCGTCAGTCCGATGCCCACATCCACTGGTCCGCCCATGGCGACGTTCCACACGGTCTCCGGAGCGGCGTGCGAGATGGAACCGTTGCCGGCGAAGTTCAGGACGTGATTGCTCGGCACGAGCAGACCGCCGTCCAACGCCAGGTTCGCACCGTTGGCGAAGTCGATGCTCGAGCCTTCCGGGAAGAAGATGCCCGAGGAGACCACGAGCGCTTTTTCCACACCGAGGTTCGTGCCGGGAGCGATGAACGGCACCACCACCGAATCCGAGGAGGCGATGACGAGGCTGTCGAACGTGACATATCCGCCGCCGCTCCGGTAGAGGTGCTGCGGCGATGAACCGTCGAAGACGACGGCGGACTGGTTCGGTGTGAGCGTGCCGTCCTGCGTCAGGTTCCCGCGGAGACGGAGGAATCCGCCCGCCTGGGAGGAGAGCGTGACGGTGCCGTTGTTGACGAGATCGCCGTTCACGGTGAGCGGAGCGTACTTCTGGTTCCCGGAACCGTTCAACGTGACGCCCGAACCGGCGTCGATGGTGAGCGAACCGGCGGCGTCCTGCTCGGTCCACTGTGCGCTGTTGGCGCCGAGGTCCAACGTGGTTCCCGCGGTGACGCGGACGTGGTGCGGATGGCCGGCGCCGGCCAGCGAACTCCATTCGGTGCCGCGGGCGTAGACGCCGCCGGAGGCGTACGTGAGCGTGGAGTTTTCGCCGTACGACGGCGCGAACGAACTGATGCTGCCGCCGGAGAGGATGGTGAGCGTGTCGGTGACCGTACTGCCGTACGCGAGGTCCACATCCCCCATCACGGCGAGAGAGCCGAAGTTGACGGTCCCGCTCACCGTGCCGTTCCCTTCGAAGGTGACCTTCGGTTCGAAGGCGAACGTTCCGGCGCTCATCTGGATGCTGCCGGACGGCAGGATGCGGATGCTGTCCCCCGGATCGAAGGGACCGTCGTCGAGGACGAGCTCCTTGAAGGACGCGAAGGAGGTGACCTGTGCGCCGTTGGTGTCGTCAAGACCGACAGAGGAGTACTGCAGCGGCGCGATGGTGTGGACGTCGTCCCCGTTGAACAGGACGATGCGCCCGGTGCCGGTGTGCGTCCCGGCAGTCCCTTCCAGGTCCCCCAGAACGGTCACGACATACCCCGCATCGTCGAACGTTCCGTTCTGCAGCACCAGGTCGCCGGTGCAGGTGAAGGAGCCGGCCGCCTGCAGGAGTCCGCCGTCGATATCGACGATGACCGTATGGTAGGTGGAACCGGTCCCGGGAAGCGGTCCGATGGTCGGTACTCCGGTGCTGGAGAACCGGAGCATGGAGCCGGCGGTCATGAAACCGCCGGTGGAGAATGTCGCCGTCGCGGTGAACGTACCGGCGACGCCGATGGTGTCCGATGTTTCGAAGGTGACCTGGTTGTAACCCCTCGCGCCGCTGATGGTGAGGTTGTAATAGTTGAACTCTTCGATGGAGACGGCGTCGCTCCCGTTATAGTCGATGGTGTTGCCGTTCTCCACCGTGTGGTCCGGAGCGGTGCCGGCATCGAACGCCGTGCTCACCTTCATCGTGCCGGTCTGCAGGTGCTTCTCGGATCCGCTGAACTGCAGCAGACCGTACTGCGAGTTCCGCGCAAGCACGAGCTGTCCGTCGCTCTGCTGCATATAGGAGACCCCGCCGTACGCATCGCAGGCGAAGTAGCCTGTGCCGGCAAGGTCCAGGACGCTGTCCACCGTCACGCTCTTGAAGTTCGGGACGACGAGCGGCCCCTCGTCGAGCGTCAGTTTCTCCGTCACTTCCACCACTTCGGAGAGCGTCACACCCGCAGGATTGCTCGTCACCAGTTCCCGCACTGCCATCGGCAGTCCGCTGCCGGTCACCTGCGCGGATGTGCCGACGTACTTGTACGTGGCGCCGGAATGGAATGTGCGCGTATCGGTCTGCACCATGCCGACCGCACCGGTGGCAGCGATGCCGCCGGGATGCCCGATGTACAGCCGGCCGTGGTTGCGCAGTTCGAAGTTCCCGACTCCGGTAACGGTGTTCGAGTTGCCGTCGGAGGCATAGAGCGTCGCTGCGGAGTCAACGATGAGATCGCCGGTGACCTCGAGGTTCGAGACGATGATCTCGGCGTCGCTGAAGGGGAGCAGTTGATACCCGACCCGTGAGCCGGTGGTCCCTTCCTGCTGTATCTTCACGCCGACACCGCTGAACTGAAAGAGCCCCTTCCCCGTTCCGGAATTCAGGATGGTACTGGCGCTGTTCTGATAGAACGCGGTGTATCCGGACCCCTGGACATTGATGACGGGGAACAGGCCGTTCGTGGCAGCGAAATTGACCGTACCGCCGTTGAACCGGACATCCTTCGCGTACATCGTCGCACTGGTGTTGAAGAGGACGATGCTGCCGGAACCGGTCGATTCCACCGTGAACGAACCGCCGACGCTCAGCAGCTGCGAAGTGAACGCCACCGCCGTCGTCTGCGACGGAGAGGCCCATGTGAAGTGGTGGAACCCTTGGGCGAGTCCTCCGATGGTCGTCGCACCGGTGACGCCGGTGACCCGGCACTCGGAATGCGGCTGCCACCCGAGCACCGGGATGGTGCCGCCGTTCGCGGCGTGCAGGTAGACGCCGCCGCTGTCCACGATCCCGTTCGCCGAGGAGAAGTAGGTCAGCGAGCCGGCGTTGCTGAACTTCCCTTTGACGACGAGGTCGGAATATCCGCCGTTCGACGAGTAGATGTTCAGCTGATTGCCCGCCTGCACATACAGCCGCCCGGAGGGATTGACCAGAAGCGACTCGGAGGCGAAGGTCGATGTGGCGTAGACGTTGAGCGCGCCGTTGATGATGACGGTGGTGCCGACGACGTTCAGGTCCCAGAACCCCAGAACGTTCATGGAATCGCCGGGCTGGATGATGAACGTCGCCGCCGTGGTGAAGTTCGGAGGGGGCGCCCCGCCGCCGAGGGGCGCGGTGTTCCAACTATTTTCCTGGTTCGCCTGGAGGTTCCCCTGCGAATAGTACACCGTCTGCGCCGTGACCGAAGCGGCGAACGCGAGGACAAGGAGGACGATATAAGAGGCGGAACGCAGCATCATGCTCCGTTGGTGTTCATGTCACCGGCGGTGTCCGTCTCCGGGTTCACTTCAGCAGCACCATCTTCCGCGTGGCGGTGAAGAGCGTTTCGCTCTCCCCTTCGACGCGCAGCGTATAGAAATAGACTCCGCTCGCCGCGTGGGTTCCTCGGTCCGTGCGGCCGTCCCACTCCGCGCTGTACACGCCGATGGAACGGTGACCTTCCGAAAGCGTGCGGACCGTCTGTCCGAGCACGTTCACGATGTTCAGCGAGACGCGGCCGCTCCGTCCCACCGCATAGCGGATGGTGGTGGCCGGATTGAACGGATTGGGGTGGTTCTGTTCGAGCGCGTACTCCACCGGGACGAGCGGAACGCCGCCGGTGTTGTTCTCCACGAAACCGTTCCGGCCGGCCACGAGGCGGAACGACCTCCGCGTCTCCCCCCTCGCCATGGTGAACTCGTACGCCGAACCGCCGGTCACCCGGACCGCCCGTTCCGTGCGGCGGTCAACGAGGTACACGTCGAAGTCCGCCGGCAGGTCGCCGAACCGGTCGAAGGTCAGTCGCACGGCCGACTGTGCGCGGTACGCGGTCACGTCGAAGTCCCACGCCGTCCCCTCCTCGTTCGGCGCGCGCAGGTCCACCGCGTACGAACCGGGACGCTCGCTCCAGCCGGTGTTGATAAAGCGGAGCATCAGGTAGTCGGTCGGCGAGGTGGGCGGTTCCGCCGCATCCAGACGGTCGTATCCGTCCTTCGCCGACGCGGAGACCCCGGCGATGTTCTCCTCGTCCGCCGCGCGGCCCGACCGGGCGCGGACGGCGATGCGCCATTCGCCGGCGGCGATGCCTTCCGACGCCCCCTTCGGCAGCGTCTGTCCGCCGATGTCCTGCGGGTTGATGTAGATGGTGAGCGAGTCGTTCGTCAGGTTCTTGACGAAGTAGCCGGTGAACGGCTCCAGCGCGAGCGATTCCGGACGGAACGTCGAGCCGTCGTAGCGCCAGAGGATCTGCTGCACCGAGTCGTGGAGCGAGTTCTTCCAGCTGACCGTGTACGGGAACGGATTGCCGATCATCGAGTAGCCGGGACCGATACGGATGGGGAAGTACTCCTGCACCGGGACGAGCGTGGCGTTGCCGAAGGAGAGGTCGAACTCGCCGCGCGTGATGAGCCAGTACGCCTCGCCGCGACGGAAGGTGCGGAATCGTTCGCTCGGAAATTCGGCGTACGCGCCGCTCTTCGGGTCGAACCGTCCGAAGAGCCGCCACACCAGCGGATTGACGCCGCCGAGGTCCTTCAGCACCGCGGCGATGTCCGCGTTCTCCAGGTCGTACGGGATGCTCACGAGACGGTACTGCTCGTTGGGTGTCTTACCGGGTAGTTTCACTTCGTACGCTTCGGTGATGCTGAGCAGGTTGAGCGCGAACGCCAGGTTGTCGAAGCGGCCGATGTTGGGAACGCCGTTCCGTTCGTCGATGCGCCACGCGTCAAGGTCGCCGAGCGCGACGACGCGCCCCTTCCCCACCGTGCTGATGC
>WBUG01000004.1 GCA_008933835.1 Bacteroidota bacterium
TTGTCTCTGATGCTGACGTGAAACGATTGGAACGGAAACTCAACAACACACCAAGAAAAGTTTTACATTACCGAACACCGAAGGAAGTCTTCAATCAACTGCGTTGCACTTCCTTGTAGAATCCAGCCTGTTTGATTTTGAGGTTGCTCTTCTTGTGCGATCACTATTGATATTGAGCAACAAACAAACAAACAAGCAAACAAACAAACAAAGTTAATGCGCATAGGTTTCTCCGATGTTTGTATCAAACTTATCACGCAACGCGAACAATGTCAACGTACAAAATTGTCTGAATTGCATCATTGTGTGCAATGGCGACTTCAGCGGCCCGCCGCGCGGCGAAGGAGCGCCAGCTCTCGCTGGTGCTGCGGTGACGAATGGAGAGGTCTATTCGATGATGTAGATCTTGTTGCTGGAACCTGTGACAATCAGTTTTCCGTCCGCCAGAGAGGGTGAGGCGAACCAGGTGTCGTTACTGCTGGAGAGTTTCAACGACCAGAGGATCGAACCGCTCTTCGATATGGCCAGGACATGATTGTCCCACGTCGCGCAATAGATCGTTCCGTTAACGTCACAGACCAACTGTTCGGTCCCTTTATATGCGGTCAGGGGGAGCTTCCAGCGGAGCTTGCCGTCGTTGGTCAATGAGACGATGGTGTCGCGCGGCGCCGACAGATAGATATTCCCTTCTTTGTCGATAGTAGCCGGCTCTACTCCATAGTAATTCACTGCGATGGCATTCACCTTTTTGAAACTGTATAACCATCGAACTGTTCCATCGGGTTTCAAGCAATAGAATGTATCGACCGGTTCATTTTGCAGCGTACTTTTCTGGAAATAGATATTTCCTTGATTATCGACGATTGGCGGGGAAAAAAGAGGTAATGTGCCGAAGGACCATTTCACCTCACGGGAGGCAATGTCGAGTGCAAGCAGGCTGTTGCCGGATAAACAGGGGATATACAGTGTCTTGCCGTCCGGTGAAAACGAGATATGGTATCCATCATCGCGAATTCTTGGATCTGTGAATGTCCATAATGTTTGTCCAGACCCCGTAACGCAATACAGAGTTTTTGTTTTTACTCGACTAAAAAATATATTTCCATCCTTATCAATATTTGAGCTAAATCCCGTAATGAACGGTGTATTGTTTTGGTGAACGACCTGCCCGTTCGGCGAGATGATGCATAGATCGCGGCTCGAAAAGATGATGTTCCCGTTCGATGTAACAGTCGGCATGTTGATGTTTTCGACCATCAATTGAGGGATGGTCGATTTCCATTGTATCGTTTTTGAGATGAGGTTGTAGGACCAGAGGTTCTCGGTTGAGCGGAAGTCGAATGGAATGAATGCGTTATTATCTTTGTCGATCGTGATCCCGCAATAGAGTACAGAGTTCGGTATTACATTGATAGTATCCGCAATGATCCCCTTCGTTGGCCCGGCGTACTGACTTCTCCCGGTCAACTGCGGGTCGTGCCGGTACATCGGCCATGGGGCATTTTGAAGGCTCGGCCAGGCGATCGCTGCCTGCGCGAACGGGTTCGGCGGGTCGACGAAGACGGGATTGGTATCCTCCTTGCAAGAGAAAAGGACGAGCGCGGTGAGCAGAATGAACAAATATTGTTTCATCGATTGCCTCTTCTACCGTGTGAACATCGTCGATGTCGTGTCGGCCACGCCGCCGGCGTACACCGAAGAGCGGAGCACTCCTGAAGTCTCACGGTCGACTGGAACGTGACCGGGTACTGCGTTGCCTCATTGGGACAGTCCTGTATGGACGGCGGTCGAGGTCGTTGAACGGCGTCATGGTCTGCTCCGGTGCGGTGACCATGCCGCCAATCTGCGGTTTTTTTTGCTGAACGTCAACCGCCGCCGCAGGCGCGCGGTGTTTTTCTGGCGAATTATTCTTATATAGACGGTGTCATTCCACGTGTCCTTCTTCACCGACCCGGAACGCCGTCATGCTCACCCGCCGCACCGCCGTCAAGCTCACCGCACTCGCCGCCGCCGGACTCGCCTCCGGGCTGCCGCTCCGCGCAGAACGGACCTTCGCCTCCATGCGTCCCCCGCTGAAACAGCGGAAGTTCGTCAGCGACGCCGTCGAGGCGGCGGTCACCGAAACGTCGAAACGCATCGACGACGCCGAACTGCGCTGGCTCTTCGGCAACTGCTTCCCCAACACGCTCGACACCACCGTCGAGACCGGTGAACGGAACGGCGGGCCCGACACGTTCGTCATCACCGGCGACATCCATGCCATGTGGCTGCGCGATTCGTCCGCCCAGGTGTGGCCGTACCTCCCGTTCGCGGCGCGCGACGCGAAGCTGCGGAGGCTCCTCGCCGGCGTCGTCCGCCGCCAGTCGTACTGCATCACTGTCGATCCGTACGCCAACGCGTTCAACAAGGGGACCGAAGGGAGCTATTGGGAACGGGACCTGACGGCAATGAAGAAGGAACTGCACGAGCGGAAATGGGAGATCGATTCGCTCTGCTACCCTGTCCGCCTCGCCCACGGCTACTGGAAGGCGACGGGCGACCTCTCGGTGTTCGACGACGAATGGAAGCGGGCGATGCGGCTGGTGCTCCGGACCTTCCGCGAACAGCAGCGGAAGGAGGGGAACGGACCATACAAGTTCCAGCGCGAGACCCCGGTCGCTCACGATACGGTTCCGCTCGGCGGATACGGGAATCCGACGCGTAAGGTCGGGCTCATCCACTCCATGTTCCGTCCCTCGGACGATGCGACGACCTATCCCTTCCTCATCCCTTCGAACTATTTCGCCGTCACCTCGCTGCGACAGATGGCCGAACTCGCGCGTACCGTCGGTGCGATGGACATCGCCGCCGAAAGCGCCGCGCTGGCCGATGAGGTCGACGCCGCCCTGCAGCGGTACGCCGTCCAGGCGCATCCGGAGGCCGGACGCATCATCGCGTACGAGACGGACGGATTCGGCAACGCGCTGTTCATGGACGATGCGAACGTGCCGAGCCTGCTGGCACTGCCGTACCTCGGCGCCATGAGCGCGGACGATCCGCTCTACCGGAACACGCGCGCGTTCGTGCTGAGCGGACAGAATCCGTACTTCTTCGCGGGGACCGCGGCGCAAGGGATCGGGGGACCGCATGTGGGAATGGACATGATCTGGCCCATGAGCATCACCTTGCGGGGATTGACCAGCTCCGATGACCCCGAGATCCGCACCTGCCTCCGCATGCTGCGCGATACGCACGCCGGTACCGGGTTCATGCACGAGTCGTTCCACAAGGACGATCCGGCGAAGTTCACCAGGAAATGGTTCGCCTGGGCCAACACGCTCTTCGGCGAGTTCGTGATGAAGGTCGCCGCCGAACGGCCCCATCTGCTGAAAGGAACACTATGAACCTCGTCCGACTCGCGGCACTGATCCTCCTTGCGGCCTCACTTGGAGCCGCCCAGCAGCACCGCATCGCGGAGGCCGACCGGCTCGCCCGCGAGGTGCGCGAGGAGTTCCTCCACGCCTGGAACGGATACAAGACCTACGCGTGGGGGACGGACGGCCTGTTGCCGCTGTCGAAGAAAGGATACGTCACCTACGGCGGCCCGCTGCTGCTGACGCCGGTCGACGCCTTCGATACGATGCTGCTGATGGGGCTGACGGCCGAAGCGGAGGAGACGAAACGCCTCATCCTCTCCTCGCTCACGTTCGACCAGGACATCAGCGTCAAGAACTTCGAGATCGTCATCCGTGTGCTCGGCGGTCTTCTCACCGCCCATCAGATGACCGGCGAGCCGCGCTTTCTGTCCCTCGCGGAAGATCTCGGCCGGCGTCTGCTGCCGGTCTTCGATTCGCCGACCGGACTGCCGTACGTGAACGTGAACCTCCGAACCGGCGCCGTCGAGCGGACGCATACCAATCCTGCCGAGACCGGCACGCTGCTCATCGAATTCGGCACGTTGTCCAAGCTGACCGGCAACGATGTCTATTATAAGAAGGCGAAACGGGCGCTGACGGAGACCTTCCGCCGCCGTTCGGCCATCGGACTGGCGGGCGAATCGTTCGATGCGCGGACGGGGAAGTGGATCGGAACGGACAGTCATGTCGGCGGGATGATCGATTCATACTACGAATACCTGTACAAGTGCTGGAAGCTGTTCGGCGACGAGGAATGCAGGACGATGTGGGACGAGAGCATCGCCGCCGTCAACCGGTACTGCGCAGACACGGTGCGGGGGATGTTCTGGTATGCGCGGGTGGACATGAACACCGGCAGGCGGCGGCACCGCGTCTTCGGCGGACTGGAGGCGTTCATGCCCGGATTGCTCGCCCTCTCCGGCGACACCGCACGCGCCGCGGCGCTGCAGCGTTCGTGCGAGGCGATGTGGAACCGGTACGGCGTGGAACCCGAAATGTACGATTATGCGGCGGATTCGGTGCGGTACGGTCGCTATCCCCTCCGTCCCGAGATCATCGAATCGGCCTACTACCTCTACCGCATCACCGGCGATACGGCATACCAGCACATGGGCGCGTCGTTCTTCCGTGCGCTGCGCCGCCACTGCCGCACCGAAGCGGGATACGCCGAGCTCGCGGACGTCGTGACGAAACGGCAGCACGATATGATGGAGTCGTTCTTCCTTGCCGAGACGATGAAGTACTGCTACCTGCTGTTCGCCGATCCGTCGCTCATCGACCTGAGGTCGGTCGTGTTCAACACCGAAGCCCATCCCATCAGAAAGAGCTGGTGACCTCATGAAGACACTCTTCTTCCTCCTCGCCGCGGCGGCGCTCCTTCCTGCACAGCGCCGGTTCACGTCGTACGTGGACCCCTTCATCGGCACGGCCGCCCACGGCCACGTCTTCCCCGGCGCCGCCGTACCGTTCGGCATGGTGCAGCTCAGTCCGGACAACGGAACGGAAGGGTGGGACTGGACCTCCGGATACCACTGGTCCGATTCGACCATCAAAGGCTTCAGCCACACGCATCTCAGCGGCACCGGCGTGGGTGACCTGTGCGACATCCTGTTCATGCCCGCGGTGCTCAAGAGGCCGGGTGACCGGTACGCGGCGCGCTTCTCGCACACGGACGAGAAGGCGGAACCGGGCTACTACCGCGTCACTTTCCCGGCCACCGGCATCACCGCCGAGCTCACCGCGACGGACCGCGCCGGTTTCCACCGCTACACCTTCGCAAAAGGAAAGGAAGCGTCGGTCGTCATCGATCTCGGTCACCGGCTCAACTGGGATTCGCCGACCGAATCGCACATTAATATAGAGGGGAAGCAGCTCGTCACCGGCTACCGGTTCTCGCGGGGATGGGCGCCGAAACAGCGCATCTACTTCGCGGCCCGCTTCGACCGGCCGTTCCGGTCGGTCCATCTCGGCAACGATTCTGTGATGACCTCGTCGGGCACGACGCGCACGGAGAAGGGGGTGAAGGCGGTCCTGCGGTTCCGGACGGAGCGGAACGCGCCGGTGCTCGTGAAGGTGGGCATCTCCGCCGTGAGCGTGGAGGGGGCGGTGAAGAACCTCGATGCCGAGATCCCCGGATGGTCGTTCGACGCCGTCCGTGCGTCCGCCTCCGACCGGTGGGAACGGGCGCTGGAACGCGTCGCCGTGGCGGACACGACGGCGCCGGTCCTGCGGACGTTCTACACGGCGCTCTACCGCACGATGCTGGCCCCCGTCACATACAGCGACGTGGACGGACGGTACCGCGGCGGCGATGATTCGGTGCACCATGCGGACGGATTCACGAACCATACCATCTTCTCGCTGTGGGACACCTACCGCGCCGCGCATCCCCTCTACACCATCGTCCAGCCTGAACGGGTGAACGATCTCGTCCGCTCCATGCTCGCGTTCGCTCGGGAGCACGGCCGGCTGCCGGTCTGGACCCTCCACGCGAACGAGACGATGTGCATGATCGGCTACCACGCGGTGCCGGTCATCGCCGACGCGTACCTGAAGGGGTTCCGCGACTACGACGCGCAGGAGGCGTTCGCCGCGATGCAGACGAGCGCCATGGCGGACCATCTCGGCCTGCGATCGTACCGTCAGTACGGCTACATCCCGACCGACCATGAGGTGGAGTCGGTCTCGAAGACGCTCGAGTACGCGTACGACGACTGGTGCATCGCCCGCATGGCGGAGGAGACGGGGAATCCCGGCCAGGCCGTGCCGTTCTACCGCCGCTCACAGTTCTATCGGAACGTGTTCGACACCGCGTCGCGCTTCATGCGCGGACGCACCTCCGCGGGCGCGTGGCGTGAACCGTTCGATCCGCTCGCGGTGGACCACCGGCTGAACGACTACACCGAAGGGAACGCCTGGCAGTACTCGTGGTACGTCCCGCACGACGTCGCGGGGCTCATCGCCCTCCACGGCGGCGAGGAGGCGTTCATCCGCCGGCTGGACTCCCTCTTCGACCAGCGGACGTCGCTCACCGGCGACAACATCTCGCCCGACATCTCGGGGCTCATCGGCCAGTACGCGCACGGGAACGAACCGAGCCATCATATCGCATATCTCTATATGTATGCGGGAGCGCCGTGGAAGAGCCAGGAACGTCTCGCCGCCATCATGCGGACGATGTACCGCGACACGCCGGACGGACTGAGCGGGAACGAGGACTGCGGGCAGATGTCCGCCTGGTACGTCTTCAGCGCGCTCGGTTTCTATCCCGTGAATCCCGCCGACCAGCGGTACGTCATCGGCACTCCCGCGGTGAGCGGCGCGTCGCTCTCGCTCCCCGGAGGGAAACGGTTTACGATGCGGGCGGAGGGGCTCTCGCCGTCGCACCGGTTCATCGCCGCCGTCACGCTCAACGGTACGCCGCTCTCCCGCACGTACCTCCACCACTCCGAGATCATGAACGGGGGAGAGCTCGTCTTCCGGATGACGGACCGGCCGGCGGCATGGGGAAGCGGACCCGGCGACGCGCCGCCGTCGATGTCCCGGCAGCGCTGACGGGACCGGCGGCTTGCATTTCCACCGAGCTTCCTCTATTTTGACCGTGACATGAAGACACCGCTCCGTTCGTTCCTGCTGATGACCGGCATACTCGCCGCGGTGGTGGCCATGTACTCGGTCATGACCGATTTCGGCACGCGCTCCCTCGCCGCCGCGGGGGACCAGGTGCAGCGGGTCTACTTCGCGGACCACCTCTCACCGGCCCACCGGGCGGTCATCGCCGCGTTCAACGAGAAGCACGCCGGACGCATCGAGGTGGTGGCGGTGGACCTGCCGTTCAGCAAGTTCAGCACCAACGAACGGAAGGAACTGCTCGCCCGTTCGCTCCGCAGCAAGAGCGACCGGCTGGACGTCTTCTCGGTGGACTACATCTGGACCCCGCGGTTCGCGAAATGGTGCGAGGACCTCGCGCCGTACTTCCCCGAACGTTCCCGCGCCGACATCATTCCCCCCGCCCTGCAGGCGTGCATCATCGACGGCCAGCTCGCGGCGATGCCGCTCTACATCGACATCGGCATCCTCTACTACCGGCGCGATATCATCGCCCGCCTGCCCGACGCGGCGGAGGTGGAGCGCCGGCTCCGCTCGTCCATCTCGTGGGACGAGATGTTCCGTCTGCGGGACCGTCTCGGCTACGCCGGGCGTCCGTACTACCTTTTCCAGGCGAACGACTACGAAGGACTCATCTGCAACTACTTCGAGGCCATCCGGGGGATCGATTCGAACGCCTTCCGTGACAACCGGGTGGACCTCCGCTCACCGGCGGCCCGCGCCGCGCTGCGGCATCTGGTCGGACTGGTCCGCGAACGCCGCGTGAGCCCGCCCTCGGTGGTGGACTTCGACGAGAACAAGAGCTACGAGTACATGCTCCGGAACGACGCGGTGTTCGTGCGGGGCTGGCCGAACTTCGTCGAGAACTTCCGGAAGTTCTACCCCGACACGTCGAAGTTCAGCGCCATCGGGCGCGCCGCGCTGCCGCACTTCCCGGGCGGCCGTTCCACCTCGGTGTACGGCGGCTGGAACCTGATGGTCTCCAAGTTCTCGACGAAGAAGGCCGCGGCGGTGGAGTTCGTGCGGTACCTGCAGACCGAGGAGGCGCAGCGGACCATGTTCGAACTCGGCGGCTACATCCCGGTCAACGGCGCCGTCTACCGCGATTCCCTCTTCCTCGCCCGCCATCCGGACCTGACGTACTACCGCACGCTCGTCGGCAGCGGGTTCCACCGCCCCTTCATCGTGGACTACACGCGCATCTCGGACATCGTTTCGTACTACGTGCACCGCGCGCTCCGCGGCGAGATAGGTCCGGACGAGGCGCTCGACCGCGCCTCGGACATGATCGAATCGCAGGCGCTCCTCATCCGCTGACCATGCGCACCTCCCTCCGGAAAATACGCGACGGCATCGGCCAGTACCGCTTCGAGATACGGCATCTCACGGTGCTGTTCATCATCCTGAGCGTCTTCCAGTTCATCATCTCGGTGGTGCACAAAGTGTCGCTGCAGAAGATCCTCGTGAGCACGCAGGAGTGGTACCAGCGCGACTCCGCGGAACGGCTCGCCAACCTCACCACCACCTCGCTGGAACTGCTGCTGGAATCCCGTTCGAAGAACGAGGACCTGAAGCCGCACGAGGTGAACAAGATCATTCAGGACCTCAACATCATCCTCAGCCAGCAGTACCTGCAGCAGAACGTGCAGGAGATCTGCCTGCTCGTCTCGGCCGACACCGCCGTCGCCGCCATCGACGACGGACACGCCCTGTACGCGTACATCGTCGAGGACGAGCGCCGCCTGCCCCCTCCGTCCTGGGACCATTCGGACGCCGTGGCGCGCTACCGGGCGATGGAGCGCGAGTTCCGGGCCCGCGAGCAGATCACCACCGTCGTGGAGGACGGGCAGACCTTCCACATCTTCGTCCCGTTCGTCCCCCGCGGCGAACTGGCCGGCGCGGTGTACATGCGCAACAAGCCCGACTTCAGCGTCATCACCGGCGAGATGATCGCCGCGTACGACGAGACCTCCATCACCTATTCGGCGCTCATCCTCTTCGGACTGCTCGCCATGTTCTACATCTCGTCGTACACCCTGAAGGAACGGAACCGCGCGCAGGAGCTCCTCTTCGAGGAGCAGAAACGGCACCTGGCCGAACAGATCAGCATCGAGAACGAGCTGCTCTTCACCAAGCGCATCTACCACACGCACCACAAGGCCGAGAAGATCATGGGCTTCATCAAGGACGACGTGCGGATGCTGACGCCCGAGACCATCGACACGGTGAAGACCCGCATCACGAAGTACGCCAACTTCATCGCGCGGGTCATCTACGACATGAAGTGGTACGACCCGCCGGTGCAGACCATCCGGAGCCAGATCTTCCATACCCGCGTGAACGAGGTGCTCTCGTTCCTCGTCACCTTCGTGTTCAAGCGCATCTCGCTGGCGTCGGACACGGTCATGTTCCGCCTCGAACTGGACCCGGCCGTGCCCCCGGTCCACATCAACGAGTTCGTGACCTGGGAGGTGTTCGAACCGGTCATCCAGAACTGCATCGACCACGCCGGCGACAATGCGGTGACGGTCACCATCCGCACCGAGCACCAGCCGGACCGGAGCCGCACCCTCGTGATGATCATGGACGACGGCGCGGGCATCGAGCCGTGGCTGCTGGAGGAGGACGCGGGCGGACGGAAGAAGATCTTTCTGGAACACACCTCCACCAAGCGCATCGGCGCCAATCAGCATTCCGGGTACGGCTGCTACATCGCTTACGAGATCGCCAAACAGCGGTGCGGCTGGGACCTGACGGCCGAGAACCTCCCCGGCCGCGGATGCCGTTTCACCTTCATCATCCCCCATGCCTGAACCGACGATGTCCTCCGAAACCCCCATCCAGGTCCTCCTCATCGAGGACGAAGAGTTCGATGTCCGCCGCGTGCGGCGCACCATCAAACCGTTCGAACAGCGCATCCACATCGCCGCGGTCGTCCCCAACGGCCGCATGGCGCTCGACCTGATCCGGGAACGGGACGGCGCGTTCGACGTCGTCATCATGGACTTCCAGATCGCGGGCGGACTGATGGGGGAGAACCTCATCCGGGAACTGAAACGCACCGACGAGTCGCTGCAGATCATCGTCATCACCAAGATGACGGTGAACGTGATGGACTTCGAGTTCGCCAACAGCCTCGTCATGGCCGGCGCGTTCTGGTACTGCACCAAGTACCCGGGGGACATCGAGGAGTACATCTATCAGCCCACCGACTTCGTGCTGTCGGTCTTCAACGCGTACAACAAGCGGGTGCTCGAACGGGAGCAGCACAAGACGAAACGGAAGCTCCTCCGCACCATCGAGGAATCGCTCGGCCAGAAGCGCATCATCGGCACCTCGCCCTCCGTCGCCAACCTGCGGCACCAGATCGAACGGTGCGCGGAATCGGACGTGAGCGTGCTCATCTCCGGCGCGTCGGGCACCGGCAAGGAACTGGTGGCGCACAACATCCACTACCGGAGCCGCCGCCGGCTCGAGAACTTCATCCCCATCAACTGCGGGAGCATCCCGGCGGACCTGGTGGAGAGCGAACTGTTCGGGTACGAGAAGGGGGCCTTCACCGGCGCCAACGCCGCGAAGCCCGGACTGTTCGAAGTGGCGAACCACGGAACGCTCTTCCTCGACGAGGTGTCGGAGCTCCCCCCGGCGGCGCAGGTGAAGCTCCTCCGCGTCATCCAGGAAGGGGAGATCGAGAAGATCGGCCGCACCGAGCCGCTGAAGGTGGACATCCGCATCATCGCCGCCACCAACAAGAACCTCGAACATGAAGTGGCGGAACGGCGCTTCCGTGAAGACCTCTACTACCGGCTCAACGTGGTACCGGTGAGCGTGCCGCCGCTGCGCGAACGTTCCGAAGACATCCCGCTGCTCACCGAACACTTCCTGCGCGAGTTCGCCGCGGACATGGGGAAGGTGCTTCCGGAGGTGACACCCGAGGCGATGTCGGTGCTCACCTTCGCACCATGGAAGGGGAACGTGCGTGAGCTCAAGAACGTGGTGCAGCGGCTCCTCTTCATGAACGAACCGGTCATCACGCGGGAGATCGTGCAGTTCGCGCTCGGCCTTTCGGCAGAGAGCTCCGGCGGCGCTTCCGGCGCCGCGTTCGAGTTCACCACGTCGGAACGCGACCTCCCGCTCCGTCAGCTGGAACGCATCGTCCGTCAGAAATACGTCGAGCATGTCCGGGCCGAATCGGGTTCCGATGCCGAAGCGGCGAAGAAACTCGGTCTTGCTCCCTCGAACTACCATCGTATGTGTAAAGAACTGGGTATTAAATAAGACAAAACGTTCTTATTTATAAGAACTGTCACTTCTTTTCTTCCTGTTTTTGTGATGTTCCGCTTCGCTTATCATTTTGATAATCTCCCGCTATCAAAATGATAAGCATCCGATGCAAATACGCCCATCTCGTGCCGATTTTCACTGAATTATCACTTGTTTCTTTTGGCATAGTTCATGCACATACTCCCGGTGCATGATCTTTGATACAGACCCCCTGGTTCTATTATATTCGTTCGTCACGTTCATCGTGATCGTGTCGCTGGCCGTTTCCCGTACCCGTTCCGGGGCCGGGCACGATCATTTCTTTTCTGCTCCTCCGTTCGCCCCTTTCCTCTCGGCCTCGACCTTTTTCATCTCCTCCGCGCTCGTATTCATCATCCTGGCTGCGGCCGCCGCCCCGTTCCTCCGTGAACATCCGGCGGGATTCGCGGTGCTCTCCGTTGCGCTGCTCGCCGGGATCGCGATGGGGGCGTTGCTGCGGGATGCGTCGGAACGGTTCCGGCTGGCGAGTTCCCGCCCGGTCCAGGTCCTTCTGGCGGTGCACGGATTCGTCTTCACGGCGGCCGTGCAGCTGCTCATGCTTCTCGTCGTCGGCGATATGCTCCTCACCGCACTGGCGCCCGGACGGAGCGTCGCAGCGGGCGTCTTCATGATCGCCGCGGCGGGAATCTATGCGCTCGTCGGCGGCGTCGGAGCGGTGATGGTCGCCAATATCGTCGCTGCGGTCTCCGTCACGGCGGCGCTCCTGCTGCTGGCGTTCGGCGGTCCGTTCCAGACGGGGGGTGCAGAGACGGTGACGTCGCTCTTCGTCGCCGGTGAGGCGGCGTTCGCGCACGGGGAGATGACGGAGAGCGGACCGCTCCTCATCGCTCTCGGCATCATGCTGATGACGGCATGGACCGCAGGACTTGAGCCGGGAACGGTCGAGCGGATGCGGAACTCGGTCCGACGTCCGGTCCTGGCCGCGGCCGGCGGGAGCGTCCTTGCGCTCCTTTTCGCCGTCACCATCCTTGTGCGGGCATCGGACGGCTCCGGGACCGTACCGGCCGCGACCTCCGCGGACGGGATCACGACGGTCCTCCTGCTCACGGGCATGACGGCGCTCTATGCGCTCACGTTCCAGTCCTCCGCCGCCGTTGCGGCGCTGCGGTGGTATCCGCTCCTCGCGGTGCGTCCGGCGATGGAGCGGCAGCAGCTCATCGGCCGTCTGACGACGGCGGCGGTCGCGGCGGCGGCGGTGCTGCTGCAGACCTTTGCGCGGTTCACCGGTAGTTCGGCGGTCGTGTGGTTCACGGAGTTCCTCTCGCTGCTGGCGGTGCCGGTCACCGCCGCCGCGCTGTTCACGGCGGTGCAGCGGAACGGACGCGGCGCTTCGGCGGCCTTCGCAGCGGGCATCATCTACGGAGCCGCGGTGCTGTTCGTCTCGGCGGCCGGGTCGCATATCTCCATCGCCGGGTCCATCAGTCCGTACGGCCGGGCGGTCGAGAGCTTCGCCGTGTCGGTCATCGCCGGAGCGGTGCGGGTGTGGCTGCCGGAACCGGCGCGCTTCCGCGGGGTGGCGGACGCCGGCAAATTGACCTCCAAAGTGTGAGTTTCACGGTTCAGCAGTACCAGTTCACTCCATTCAACAACAACTCTACAGGAGATACCCATGCGAAGGATACTCTTTCTTCTCCTCGCAGTCGTCGCCGCAGCGCTTCCGGCGGTCGGCCAGTCGGTGATGATCACCAACTTCGATTCACCGCGGCCGGACACGTTGTATGCGAACCAGCTTGAAACTCCGTCGACGGTCGTCATGACGCAGGAGACGGGCGACAAGGTCGAAGGTACGGCGGCGGTCCGGACGAAGCACGTCCTGGCCAACGTCCATTCCTGGGGCACGTACATCCAGTTCGGGACCACGTTCCCCGAAGGGACCACGCAGAACTGGAAGCAGAGCGACACGCTGAGCCTCTGGCTGAAGGTCGTGAAGGCTCCGGCCGACCCGACGAACATGTTCTTCCGCGTGCAGATCGGCGACAAACCGGCGGGAGCGGACGTGGTCGAAGAATGGATCTATGAGCATCCGACCATTCTGGACAATACGACGGGCTGGATCAACCTGAAGATCCCCTTCTATGCCCGCGTCTCCACCGGCTCCGAAGTGCCCGATTCCACCGGATTCATCACGGCGCCGACCAACTGGAACATGGCGAAGAACAACGGCGAGTTCGACATGGAGAGCCTCGTCAGCTGGCGTCTCGTCTCCGTGACCGGTAAGGGTGCGGCGGACTCCGTCGAGGTCCTGTTCGACCGGTTCGAGCGGACCGGCTCGCGCGCGGTCCCCATCACCATCTTCAACGGCAAGGATTTCACCGGAATCGTCACGAAGGTGTGGGCATGGGGCCAGTCGAACGCGGCGGTCGAAGAGAACGCCGGTCCGGTGGCGAAGACCAATGCCGTCAAATGGGTGCAGGGCGATGAGTGGGCCAACGGATGGAGCGGATGGGGCGTGGACCTGACCCCGCAGAACATGGTCGGCTCCTGGGCGAAGGACAGCCTCAAGTTCATGATGAAGGCCGACACCGGGACCGGCAACCTGCGCGTCCAACTTGAAGGGGGCGGAGGGAAACGCGGCGTCAACTTCCAGCCCATCGCGGACAACGCATGGCATTCCTATTCGTTCGCGCTGAAGAATTTCATCTATCCTCCCGGCGAGAATCCGGCCAACTTCGGTCCCATCGACTCTGCCGCCATAAACACGTTCGGCATCATGGCCGAAGCGTCGGCGAAGGCGGGGAAGGTCATCTACATCACGAACATCTGGACCGGTAATCCGACCTTCGACGTCATCGCTCCGGACGCTCCGACGGGTCTGGCCGCGCTCTCCAGCAATCCGTACGAGAACATGATCATCTGGACCGACCTGACGAACGAAGGGAACAAAGAGAAGTACAACCTGTACTTCGGTGAGAAGCCCTTCACGACGGTGGAGGATTCCACGATCACCGACATCCCGCTCTTCAACCTGCCGCACGGCGTGCAGATGCAGTCGCACCTGCTCCGCACCGCGCTGACGGACAAGAGCGTGACGTACTACTACGGCATCACCGCGAAGGACGAAGCGGGCAACCTGAGCCCCCTGGCGCTGACCAGCGCCGTGACCAACATGGGCAAAGGGGTTCCGACGGTCTCGCTGACACCGCCGACCTTCGTCGCGGACGGCGATCTGGGAGAATGGGCCGCCATCAAGCCGTTCGTCCTCTCCATCACTGGTGAAGCGCACGTCAACGAGAACGGCGCCATCAGCGGCGATGCGGACCTTTCCGCGAAGATGTACCTCGCCGCGGACAACACCTACCTCTATGTCGCGTACGACGTGACGGACGACAAGGTGATGGCGAGCGATTCGACCGTGAACACCTATGAGAACGATTCGCCGGACCTGTACATCGGCCTCTACGACTGGAAAGGCAAGTTCCACACCGGCCTGAAGTCCGGCGCCACTCCGGACTACCACCTCCGCTTCGCGTTCAACCGTGCGCTGCTCGACAACAACGGAAAGACCCTGGCCTATCCCGGCGCGAACTACATCTTCGCTCCGAAGGCGCTCGATCCCGGTTACACCGTCGAAGCCCGCATCCCGATCGCCGCGCTCGAAGAGGCGCTCGGCGGCGTGACGAAGTCCTTCGTACCGGTCAACGGCATGCGGATCCCGATCGACATCGTCGTGAACGACCGCGACGATAAGGCGACCTCGGACCTGCGCGACGGCATGCTCATCTACTCCCCGGTGAACACCTCCGACGCGTCGTGGCAGGACATGTGGCGCTGGACGTACACCTGGACCGGCACCGGCCCGTCCGCGGTCGGTGAGAGCGGCACGTCCGTGTCGTCGTTCGACCTGCAGCAGAACTATCCGAACCCGTTCAACCCGTCGACGCAGATCCGCTTCTCGCTGGCGTCGGGCGGATACACCACGCTGAAGGTGTACGACGTGCTGGGCCGCGTCGTGGCGACGCTGGTCGACGGCTTCCAGCCGGCCGGCACGCAGACCCTGACCTTCAACGCCGCGCATCTCTCGAGCGGTCTCTACTTCTACAAGGTGGAGTCCGGTTCGTTCAGTGCGGTGAAGAAGATGATGTTCGTGAAATGACCCCGCAACACCTCTCCTGACCCGATGGTGCGGCCGCCACTCCCTGTGCCGGCGGCCGCACCGTCACTTTTTCACCGGACAGCGCACAGGATCCCGGGCCGTACCACGGAGTTCCGCGTGTGATGACAGGGCCGCCCGGCGGCCGTGTCACAGCATGAAGCTCTCCACAACCGACGAGACACCACTATGACACATCGAAACGCAACGGCACTGCGACTGCTCCTTCTGCTCATCATCGCGGGCGTCCCCGCCGCCTTTCTCGCCGCCGGACAGACCGGCAAGATCGCCGGCAAGGTCACGGACAAACGGACCGGCGAGGCCATCATCGGCACCTCCGTCGTCCTCCAGGGGAGCCGATCCGGCGCCTCGACCGACTTCGAAGGGGAGTACTTCATCGCCAACATTCCCCCCGGCACATACACGCTCACCTTCACGTCGCTGGGGTACAAGACCGCCTCCGTACGGAACGTGGTGGTGAAGATCGACCTTACCACCACAATCGACCTCGCGATGGAGGAGACGGTGGTGGAAATGGGACAGGCGGTCATCATCGAAGCGGAACGTCCGCTCGTGCAGAAGGACCTCACCTCCTCATCGGTCACCGTTTCGTCCGACGAGATGAAGGTGATGCCGGTGGAGAACATCCACCAGGTGGTCAACCTGCAGGCCGGCGTCGTCGGCGGACACTTCCGGGGCGGCCGTTCCGGCGAGGTGGCGTACCTGGTGGACGGCATCCCGGTCAACAATCCGCTCAACGGCGGTTCCGGCCTCACGCCGGAGAACGCGTCGGTGCGCGAGATGGAGGTCATCAGCGGAACGTTCAACGCGGAGTACGGTCAGGCGATGTCGGGCGTGGTCAACATCGTGACGCAGGACGGCGGCAGCGACTTCCACGGGTCCGCCGGGTTCTATGCGGGTGACTTCTACACCACGCACACGAAGGAGTTCTACGACCTCGACCGCGTCACGATGTCGCGCATCATGAACTACCAGTTCAGCCTGAGCGGCCCGACCATGCTGGCGGAGGACCTCACGTTCTTCGTCAACGGGCGGCTGCAGGACGAGACGGGTCATCTCTACGGCCGCCGCGTCTACAACCTGACCGACGGTTCGCCGCTCGTCGGAACGATCGACGGACAGACGGTGGTGGTGAACTTCGCCAGCGGCGACAGCGCCCTGGTCCCGATGAACCCGTACAAGAAATACTCCGCCGCGGGAAAACTGAGCTACACCTTCGGCCCCTTCAAACTCTCCTACGGCGGATTCTGGGACAATGCGGAATGGAAAGGGTACGATCACGGCTACCGCTGGGCGCCGGACGGCATCATGACGCATTACTCCGAGAACTGGATCCAGAACCTGCAGCTGAACCATCTCATCAGCAACGCCACCTATCAGTCCCTGAAACTGTCGCTCAACAAGTACACGCAGTACGGCTACCTGTACGCCGACCCGTACGACGCCCGGTACCTCGATCCCGAGTTCGGCGCTCCGAAATCGGGCAACACGTACCGGCACGGCGGCAACCAGACCGGCCGGTACCTGGAACGGACCCAGACGCTCGTCGGGCAGTGGACGTTCGCCTCGCAGGTGTCGAAGGAGCACAAGCTCGGTCTCGGCATGGAACTGAAACTGCACCGCGTCTATGCCACCGGCACGTCGCTCGCCAAGGACACCATCACCACCTACGATTCCCTCGGCAATCCGGCGTTCTTCCAGATCTACCATCCCACCTATCCCGCGCTGGGCACCACGGGTCATCAGGAGTACACGAAGGAACCGGTCGAGTTCTCGGCGTACGTGCAGGACAAGATGGAGTACGACATCATGATCGTGAACCTCGGTCTCCGCTTCGACTACTTCGACCCGAACACGAGGATCCTGGCGGACCTGAAGAACCCCCTCCGGAATCCCCTCTTTCCGAACGCGGGGGTGTTGAAGAGGACGAAGGAGAAACTGCAGGTCAGTCCGCGCCTCGGCATCTCGTTCCCCATCACGGACCAGGGGATCATCCATTTCTCCTACGGGCACTTCTTCCAGATCCCGTCCTTCAACAACCTCTACGCCAATTCGGCGTACCTCATCGAACCGACCACGCAGCTCCAGTCCACCATGGGCAATCCGGACATCGACGTGCAGCGGACGGTGACCTACGAGCTCGGTCTGCAGCAGCAGCTCACCGAGCAGATCGGCCTCGACGTGACGATGTACTACCGCGACATCCGGAACCTGCTCGGCTCCGAGATCATCGAGACGTACGAGGGGTTCAAATACGCCCGGTACATCAACCGCGACTACGGCAACGTCCGGGGCATCATCATCTCGCTCGAAAAGCGGTTCGCCGACTACTACAGCCTGCGCGCCGACTACACCTACCAGATCGCGGAAGGGAACGCGTCGGACCCGCTCTCGGTGTACTACAACAACCAGAGCGATCCCCCGATCGAATCCAACAAGACCGTCGTTCCCCTCAACTGGGACCAGCGCTCCACCTTCAACCTGTCGTTCAACGTGGGAGACCAGGGGGACTGGAACGTCGGCGCCATCTTCAGCTACGGTTCGGGCTTCCCGTACACCGAGGACATCGTCACCGCCGGCACCACCCGCACGGAGAACGGCGGCGTGAAGCCGACCACCATGAACCTCGACCTGCGCCTGGAGAAGAACGTCGAGTTCGCCGGTCTCCGGTGGAACCTCTTCGCGCTCGTGTACAACGTGCTCGACATCCGGAACGAGGTGAACGTGGACGGCCGCAGCGGACGGGCCAACATCCATTACTTCACCGCCGCCGAGAACTTCGGCCCGGGCCCCATCTACGGACTGAACACGTACGAACAGTACGCGGCGAATCCGACATCGTTCTCGACGCCCCGCAACTTCCGCGTCGGTTTCAATCTCGACTTTTAATACACATCAGCTGAACAGGGACTCCCCATGAACGTCATCGCTCGCATCGCATCGCTCCTGCTCCGTCAGACGCCCCTGTCGGTGCTGCTCACCGGCCTCGCGCTGGCGCAGGCGGTCTCGCCGCAGATCCAGCTGTTCCGCGACGAACCGAAAGGGAACATCCAGTACCGGAAGAAGGGGATGCTGGACGGCAACCTCGTCCGGACGGTCTACTTCAACAACGGCTCCATCTCCGACTGGTTCACCGACGCGGTCTCCGGACCGCACGGCGAATGGCCGAAGGGGACCGGGCACCGGAGCCTCGACGGTCTGGCCATCCTCATCGGCGCGAAGGTGAAGGCGAAGAACCTGCTCGGGCAGGACGTCTTCATCACCCCCATCGAGTCCGGATACCGCGAGGAGATGGACCGCGATCCGGTGAACGGCACCATCTGGGGTCTCGAACCGGTCCCCGGTTACGTCCGCGAAACGTCCACCTCGCCCGCCGTCGACGCCGACACCTCCACCTATCCGGCGAAATGGCCCCGGTCGCTCTTTTACGACCTGTACGGCACCGATGAGACCGCCATCAGCACATGGGACGGTTACTGGTACGGATACTTCGGACGCGGCGTACGCAATGCGCAGCTCGAGACCTTCTTCGTGATGGACGACTCGAAGGACGCCGAGTTCGCCCGGAGCCACAAGTTCTATCCCGTCGCCGCCGATTCGCAGCGCATGGGGCTCGGTCTGCGCGTCGAAGTGCGCGGATTCCAGTGGACGCACGTGCTTGCCGAGGACATCATCTTCTGGCACTACGACATCATCAACCTCTCGGACAACAAGTACGATTCCACCGTCTTCGGCTTCTATGCGGACCCGAGCGTCGGCTCCACCGAGAACAACGCCAAATTCGACCGCGTGCTCGACCTCGCCTATGCCTGGGCGCCATCGGGCAAAGGACTGCCGGACAACTACAAGACCGGGTACTACGGGCATTCGTTCCTGGAGAGCCCCGGAAACTCCATCAACGGCATCGACGACGACGACGACGGTATCATCGACGAACGCCGCGACGACGGCATCGACAATGACGGCGACTGGCAGAAGTACATCGACGCCAACAACAACGGCGTGTGGGACCCGGACGAGATCCTGAACGACGACCTCGGCACCGACGGCGTCGGTCCGTACGACCTGCAGTACACCGGACCCGACGCGGACGGCACGCAGGGGAACGGCGTTCCGGACCTCGGCGAACCGTACTTCGACAAAACGGACAAGGACGAATCGGACCAGATCGGCCTCCAGTCCGCCTACATCGGTTACCTCAACGACAAGAGCGCCACCGGCGTGTGGCCGAAGAACGACCCGGTGGTGTGGGAGAAGATGACGAGCGGCTTCAAGGACACCGCCATCAGCAATACGAACATCTCGATGGTCTTCTCCTCCGGTATCTTCCCCCTCGCACAGGGACAGCGCGAGCGGTTCTCCATCGCCGTCGCCTTCGGCAACGACCTGGACGATCTCATCTTCAACAAGAAGACGGTGCAGAACATCTATAATGCCAACTACAACTTCGCGCAGCCGCCGTACACGCCGACCCTCACCGCGGTGCCGGGCGACCGGAAGGTCTACCTGTACTGGAACGACATCGCGGAACGGTCGTACGACCGGTTCCTGAAGACGTTCGACTTCGAAGGATACCTGCTCTACCGCAGCACCGACCCCGAGTTCCGTGAGATCAAAGTGGTGACCGATTCCAAGGGGGAACCGGTGTTCTGGAAGCCCCTCAAGCAGTGGGACGTCGTGGACACGATCAAGGGTCCCGATCCCATCGGCATCAATGGCGCAGCGTTCTGGCGCGGCAACGACACCGGTCTGGAGCATGCGTTCATCGACACGACGGTCTACAACGGCACGCGGTACTACTACGCGCTGGTCTCGTACGACAAAGGTCTTGAAAGCGTCGGCCTGACCCCCTCGGAGTGCACGAAGATCATCACGGAGGACTTCAACGGCACTCTCAAGTTCATCGACATCAACTGTGCCATCGTCGTTCCGAACGCGCGGGCGGCGGGCTACGTCCCCCCCAGCATCTCCGGGAACACGAAACGCGTCGCCTCCGGCGTCGGCACCGGTTCGCTCGCCATCAACATCGTGGGACCGGACAAGGTCCGCAACAAGCAGACGTACCGCGTGAAGTTCGACTCCACCGGAACGCTGCCGTCGTACAAGACACGGGCGTTCGGCGTCTTCAGGGTCGACGCTGCCGGCACGGTCACGGACACCGTGTTCAGCAATCTGTCGATGAAGGGGATCCGCACCACGCTGCCGACGAATCCTTTCGACGGCATGACCGTTGCGGTGACGAACGATACGCTCGTCCAGCTCATCGATACCGCGACGGGGTGGGCGGCCGGAAGCAAGACCAACGCCGTCGTGCGCGCGCGGCTGGACTATTCGAATCCCTCGCAGAACGTCGCCTGGCCGGGGGACTATGAGGTCCAGTTCTTCGCCACACCGCAGGACACCGGCGCCATCGCCGGAGGCAGCGGCGCGGGGGCGTACATCCGCGTCCCCGTCAACTTCACCGTCACCAACGTCACCCGCGGATATCGCGTGAAGTTCCTCCATCAGGACATGGACGGTTCGAACACCTTCTCGTCCGGCGACACCATCCGCATCCTCGACGGTTTCGTCAACAACTCGAACTTCAAACGCTGCTACAACTTCTCGTACATCGAGCCTCCGTTCAATCCGGTGAAGCCCACGGACGGCGACCGGTACCTCCTCCGGACGTCGAAGCCGTTCGCCGGCGGGGATTACTTCGAGTTCACGACATCGTCATCGTACACGGACAACGGCCTCGCGTCCAACCAGCTCGACCGCATCTCCGTCGTCCCGAACCCCTACGTCGCCACCGCCACCTGGGAACGCCGCACGCTGTACCAGACCGGTCGCGGCGAACGGAAGATCGAGTTCACGCACCTGCCGGCGCTCTGCACCGTCCGCATCTATACCGCGGCGGGGAAGCTCGTGCGGACGCTCCAGAAGAACTCGACGGAACCGGACGGCTCCCTCGCGTGGGACCTCATCTCCGAGGACGGAATGGACGTGGCGTACGGCCTCTACGTGTACCATGTGACGGCGCCGAACATCGGCGAGCATATCGGAAAATTCGCTCTGATCAAATAATCAACCGGGTGTGACCATGAAGAACCAGACATTCATCATCACCGCGCTGCTGGCCGGCCTCATCGCCGGGACCGCCGGCGCGCAGACGTTCAAGACGAACGTCTCCAAGAAGGGGGCGACCGCCGCGTCGTTCCTCTCGGTGGGTCAGGGAGCCCGGTCCATCGCCATGGGCGGCGCCTTCGTCGCCGTGGCGGACGATCCGAGCGCGCTCTACTGGAATCCCGCCGGCATCGCGGACATTCCGGGCGGCTCCGCCGTCATCGACCATACGGAGTGGTTCGCCGGCATCGGGTACGACTTCGTCGCCGGTACGTTCACGGTGCCGGGACTCGGCACGCTGGGCGTGTCGTTCACCACCACCACCGTGGACGAGATGAAGGTGACCACCGTCGAGAATCCCGACGGCAACGGGGAGATGTTCGGCGTCTCCGACGTCGCCTTCGGCGTCACCTACGCCATGAAACTGACGGATAAGTTCTCCATCGGGTTCAATCCCAAGGTCATCCACCAGCGCATCTGGAAGATGAGCGCCACCGCCGCCGCCATCGACATCGGCGTGAAGTACGTGACGCCGTTCGACGGCATCGTGCTCGGCATGTCCATCACCAACTTCGGCACCAAGATGCAGATGGCGGGTAACAATGCGAACATCCTGCACGACCCCGCGCCGGACGATCTGGGGAACAACGGCCGCATCCCGGCATCGCTCTCCATGGGACAGTGGTCGCTGCCGCTCAACTTCAAGGTGGGGGTCGCGTACTCGGTGTTCCGCAACGAGACGCATTCGCTCCTCGTCGCGGTGGACGCCTCCCACCCGAGCGACGACTACGAGAGCGTGGACGTCGGCGGCGAGTACGTGTTCAACGAGTTCCTGGCCCTCCGCGGCGGGTACCAGTCCCTCTTCCTCGACGAGGAGGAGCGGGGGATGACCCTCGGTGTCGGCGTCAAACAGACGCTCACGGGCACCGTGCAGTTCTCGTTCGATTACGCGTATCAGGACTTCGGCCGGCTCACGAACATCCAGAAGTTCTCCGTCGGCATCCTGTTCTGACCGGCACTCCGGAGGCGCCTATGTACCGTTCGACCATCGCCCTTCTTCTACTGCTCGCCGCCGTTGCCGACGCGCAGATCGCATCGCTGGAGCCGTCGCTCCAGCTTCGCACCGTCGGCACCGTCACCGTGCCGTTCCAGAACGGACGGCCGCTGCCGTCGTTCGAGAAGCAGCCGCGGTACACCATGTCGCTGGCCGGTCTGTGGCGCAAGATGAGGTTCGGCGCCGACCATCAGCTCTCCGTCACCAAGCGCGATTCGGCCGCCATGGCGTCGCTGCTGGCCGAAGCGGCCGGCCGCCAGACCCGTTCGTTTGACGACGCCGCCTGGGCGCTGCACTCGGTTCCCGGCGTCGAGAACACCCTCAACGCGTACGAGAAGGTGCCGGAGTACTATGAGAACGGCATCTGGTACCGCCGTTCGTTCACCGTCGCCGATTCCCTCCAGGCGAAGCAGGCGCTCCTCAAGTTCTATTCGGTCAATTACGTCGCGGACGTCTGGCTGAACGGCCAGTACCTCGGATGGCACGAGGGTGGGTACACTCCCTTCGCGTTCGACATCTCGGCCGCCCTGCGGTACGACAGCGCCAACGTGCTGGCGGTACGGGTGGACAACATCCCGTGGGGTTCGCGGGACGACATCGTGCCGTTCTACCGCTGCGACTGGTTCAACTACGCCGGCATCGTGCACGACGTGTACGTCGAGTTCCAGGACCGGCTCTCCACCGTGCGGGCGGACCTGGTGACGCAGAACGTGGACGGGACCATGAAGGCCACTGTCGTCGTCGGCAACCGTAACCTCTCCGCGCAGAACGTGGACGTTCAGCTCACCGTCTACACCGCCAAGAACGATTCACTCTCGCTCCTCAACGAACGGACCTCCGACAACATCGGCGTTCCGGTCGGCATCAACGGTACCGTGGTGACCTCGCTCTCCGTTCCGGCCGAATCGATGGCGGTGTGGCAGACCTCGTTCGGCATCCCGTCACCGAAGCTCTGGTCCCCCAACAAGCCGGACCTCTATATCATGAAGGTCACGCTGTCGCAGGGCGGAGCCGTGCGCGACGAGTTCTACACGCAGTTCGGCGTCCGCACCGTCGCCACGCTCAAGGACCGCATCATGCTGAACGGCAAGGAGGCGTTCCTGCACGGCGTGGCGCGGCATGAGGACCATCCGTCGTACGGCCGGACCATTCCGGTCTCCGTCATCCTCAGCGACCTCAAGCTCGTGAAGGGCTTCTCCGCCAATTACCTCCGCACCGGCCATTATCCCAACCATCCGTACACGTACCTGGCGGCGGACCGTCTGGGCCTCATCGTGATGGAGGAGATCCCGGTCTGGTGGTTCGACGACGCGAAGTCGTGGGCACTGCAGAACTCCGCGCGGAAGATCCACCTGCAGATGTTCCGCGAGATGGCGTTCCGCGACTACAACCGTCCCTCCATCGCCATGTGGAGCCTCAGCAACGAGAGCCGTGACGTGGCCGGAAGGACGACCTTCTTCAAGATGGTGCAGGACGAACTGGACGTGAAGTATCCCGACGGACGGCTCATCACCCAGTCCGCCGCGGCGGACCGGCCGGGAGCGTACGACCAGTCCATGAAGCAGACCGATGTGGCGGGCTGGACCCTGTACTTCGGCATCTTCTACGATCCGTTCGGCGTCGGTGAGTACTTCGGAACGAAGTACTTCCTCGTCGATGCGCACGATTTCTATCCGGAGAAGCCCGTCATCGCCACGGAGTTCGGATACTGGTCCGGCGAGACCCGCACGCGGTACGCCCAGCAGAACGAGATCTTCGATTCGACCTACTTGGCGTTCAAGACCCGATTCCCTATCTTTGAGAACGGGCAGTACAACCACCTCGGCTACCTCGCCGGCATCACGTGGTGGTGCATCTTCGACTGGTACACCCACCAGAGCAACAGCGGATTCCAGAGCATGGGGCTCATGCAGATGAACCGGACGGACGAGAAACCGGTCGGTCAGCGGCTCCGCACCGCCTATAAGCTCTTCGCGCCGCGCAGCGAGTACATCACCTCCGTCCCAGCGGACGGCCGTCGTCCCGTTCCGACCGAGTTCTCCCTGCACCAGAACTATCCCAATCCGTTCAATCCCGCGACGACGGTGCGGTTCGATCTGCCGGCGCGTGCGGCCGCGAACCTGACGGTGTACGACCTGCTCGGGAAGGAGCGGGCGGTGCTGGTGCGTGAAACGCTCGACGCCGGTTCCTATACGCGCTCGTTCGACGCGCGGAACCTGCCGAGCGGCGTGTACTTCGTCCGTCTCACCGCCGGAACGCACACCGCGGTCCGGAAGATGATGCTCATCAAATGACCGTATGATCCGACTCCTGCTCCTCATCGTCCTTGTGACCGCCGTCGCCGACGCGAAGGCGTACAAGGGGGCCGAATACCGCACGAAGCAGGCCTTCACCTACGGCCGTTTCGAGGTCCGGATGAAGTCCGCCCACCGCGAAGGGATGCTCTCGTCGTTCTTCACGTACCACGAGATCACCTCGACGGCGGACTGGAACGAGATCGACATCGAGATCCTCGGCCGGTACGACGACGACATCCAGTTCAATCCCATCACTCCGGGGCAGGTCAACCACGTGGGACGGTACAAGGCGCCGTTCAATCCCGCGCACGACTTCCACGTCTACGCGTTCGAATGGACGCCGCTCTCCGTCGCCTGGTTCGTGGACGGGACGGAAGTGCACCGGCAGACCGGCGCGCACATCGAAGCGCTGAACCTTCCGCAGAAGATCATGATGAACGTCTGGAACCCGACGTACAGCGGCTGGGTGGGGGAGTGGAACGACGCTGTCCTGCCGGCGTTCGCGTACTATGATTATGTGAAGTACTACGCCTGGACGCCCGACTCCGGGAACGCCGGGACCGGGAACGACTTCACGCTGCTCTGGAGCGATGAGTTCTCGTCGTGGGACCAATCGCGGTGGGAGAAGGGGACCCACACCTGGAACGGCAACGGTTGCGACTTCGTCGCCGAGAACGCCGTGTTCCGCGACGGCATGCTCGTGCTCTGCCTGACCAAGGAAACTCCGCTCGGGTACACCGACAACGCCGGTCCCGCCATCATCACGGCCCGTGCCGAGCGGGACGGTATCCGCATCCTGTTCACGGAGGAATTGGACAGCGCTTCGGCGGTGAAGACCTCCAACTACACCATCGTCGGCAAGACCGTCTCATCGGCGTCGCTCCTCTCGGACCGCAAGACCGTCTTCCTCACAGTGGACGGTTATGACACCGCGACGGTCTCCAGTATGATCGTCATGAACATCAAGGACCGGTTCGTTCCCGCGAACACCGCTCCGGCGCGGAACGTGACGCTCACCAAGGTGAAGCCCCTGACGATGCCGGTGAAGATCAACATCGCCGGTCCGGCGTACAAGGATTACCTGCCGGACAAGGCGTGGACCCATACCGGCGAGTACGGTTACCTCGACGGCACCCTGTACACTAACACCGCGACCATCACCGGCACGCTCGATCCGGTGGTGTTCAACTCCGAGCTCGCCGGCGCCGTGAAGTATCAGGTGCGCGTACCGAACGGGAAGTACATGGTGGTGCTGATGATGGCCGAAAGCTACTTCGGACAGGCCGGGAAGCGGGTCTTCAGCGTGGCGGTGCAGGACAGCATCGTGGAGAAGGACCTCGACCTCTTTGCCAAGGCGGGCAAAAGCAAGGTCTACCAGCGTGTGGTGCAGAACGTCTCCGTCACCGAAGGGCTCCTCGAGGTCCACCTGCTTCCGTCGGTCGACAACGCCGTCCTGAACGGCATCCAGATCGTGCCGCTGCAGTCCTCCGTCGGCGACGCGGCTCCGGTGCTCCCGTCGGAGATCGAACTCGGTCAGAACTTCCCGAACCCGTTCAACGGTTCCACCGTCATCCCGTTCACGGTCGCTGAACGGCGGGATGTCACCCTGCGCTTCTTCGATACGCTCGGCCGCACCGTCGCCGCCCATGCGTTCGGTCCCGTCTCGCCGGGGGACTATACGTACCGCTGGACGCCGTCGCTGTCATCCGGCGTCTATTTCTATGCCGTCGATGGGGCGTCCGACCGGACGCGGAAGAAGCTCCTGCTCATCCAATGAACCATCGTTCCTGTTCATTCCACCATTCCGAAGGATCCGTTGCCATGAAGTTGTCCGCCGCATTCCTGTCCCTGCTGCTCGTCTCCGCCGCGTTCGCCGGAACGGGGACCGACGCCGCCGTCACCGCCCTCATGAAGAAGATGACGCTGGAGGAGAAGATCGGTCAGATGACGCAGGTCGATTATGAGGCCGTCAAGTCTTCGCCGAAGGACATCATCACGTACTCGCTCGGCTCCATTCTCTGGGGCGGTAATTCCGAGATCGTGGACGTCACCCCGCGCGGCTGGGCGGAGTGCTACGATTCGCTCCAGCGCCTCTCCGAGAAGACCCGTCTCCGCGTTCCCATCCTCTTCGGTATCGACGCGGTGCACGGCCACAACAACGTGAACGGCGCCGTCATCTTCCCGCACAATGTGGGTCTCGGCGCGTCGCGCGATGCGGCGGCGGTGCAGAAGGCCGCCGAGGTCACCGCGCGCGAGATGCGCGGCACCGGCGTCCATTGGGCCTTCGCTCCGTGCGTGGCCGTGGCGCGCAACGAGCGGTGGGGTCGCACCTATGAGAGCTTCGGCGAAGAGCCGGACCTCGTCCGGAAGCTCGGCGCTGCGCACGTGAAAGGACTGCAGGGGGCCTCGCTCGCCGGAAAGAACACGGCGCTCGCCTGCGTGAAGCACTACGTGGGCGACGGCGGCACCACCAACGGAAAGGACCAGGGGAACACCGAGGTCGACGAAGCGACCCTCCGTGCCCTGCACCTTCCCGGGTACATCGACGCCATCGAGGCCGGCGCGCTCTCCGTGATGGTGTCGTACAACAGCTGGAACGGCAACAAGATGCACGGCAACCGGTACCTCATCACCGACGTGCTGAAAGGGGAGCTCAAGTTCCGCGGCCTCGTCGTGTCGGACTGGTCCGGCATCGACCAGCTCTCGCCCAACTATGCGTACGCGGTTGAGCAGTCCATCAATGCGGGTCTGGACATGGTGATGATCACCACCGGACCGGGACGCCCGAACAACTACGAAACGTTCATCCGCACCCTTGCGAAGCTCGTGAAGGCGAAGACGGTGAGCATGGCCCGCATCGACGACGCCGTGCGCCGCATCCTCACGGTGAAGATGGAGATGGGGCTGTTCGAATCGCGCTACACCGACGCGGCCCTGCTGGCCGAGGTCGGGTCCCCGGCGCACCGCGACGCCGCCCGTGACGCGGTCCGGCGCTCGCTCGTGCTGCTCAAGAACCAGGGAGGCCTGCTGCCGCTCCGGGCGGACGCCCGCCGCATCGTCGTGGCGGGCCGGAGCGCGGACGATATCGGCGCGCAGTGCGGCGGATGGACCATCGACTGGCAGGGGAAGCGGGGTCCCGTCGTCACCGGCGGCACCACCGTGCTGCAGGCGGTGAAGCGTTCGGTCTCGAACCCGTCGGCCGTCGTGCATTCGCCGGACGGACGACTGGCGGACAGCGGCGACGTCGCCGTCGTGGTGGTGGGAGAGGACCCGTACGCCGAGATGTTCGGTGACCGGGAGGACCTCGCCCTCGCGCCGGAGGATGTCGCGGTGGTGGAACGCCTGGCGGCGAAGGGTGTGCCGACCGTCGTGGTGCTGTTCTCCGGCCGTCCGATGATCATCGGTCCGGCGCTGGAGAAGAGCGCGGCGTTCGTCGCCGCATGGCTCCCGGGCACCGAGGGTGACGGCGTGGCGGACGTCCTGTTCGGACGGTACGCGCCGACCGCGAAGCTCCCGCACTCCTGGCCCCGCAGCATGAAGCAGGTGCCGGTGAACGTGGGGGACAAGCAGTACGACCCGCTCTTCCCGTACGGGTTCGGTCTCACGTACGACGGAGCGAAAGCTTTGAAGTGACCACGGCCCTCCGTCCGTTCCGTGCATCGCGCCGGAAGGGACCGGGGAGGGAGGACGTTTTCCCCATTCATCAGGAGCACCATGGCCAGCACAGCGGTTCCCACCAACACCCACATCGATCCCTCCAGCGGCGGCGATTACCGCGTTCCGCTGGCGGTGGTCACCATGCTCTTCTTCATGTGGGGTTTCCTCACCTGCCTGAACGACATCCTCGTTCCGCATCTGAAGGCGGTCTTCGACCTCACCTACACGCAGGTGATGCTCATCCAGTTCACCTTCTTCACGGCGTACTTCGTGATGTCCATCCCCTCGGGGAAGGTCATCAACGCGGTCGGATATCAGAAGGGGATCGTCATCGGCCTCGTCACGGCCGGCATCGGCACGTTCCTCTTCTATCCGGCGGCGAGCGTCCCGTCCTATCCGCTCTTCCTCACCGCGCTCTTCGTGCTCGCGTCGGGCATCACGCTGCTGCAGGTGGCGGCCAATCCGTACGTGGCGGTGCTCGGCCGCCCCGAGACCGCCTCCAGCCGTCTCAATCTGACCCAGGCGTTCAATTCGCTCGGCACCACCGTCGCGCCGTTCTTCGGCGGCCTGCTCATCCTCGGCGGCGCGCAGGCGCTCTCGCCGCAGGAGGAGGCGGCCTCGGTGCAGATGCCGTACGTTGGACTCGGCATCGCGCTGCTCGTGCTCGCGTTCGCGATGGCGAAGTTCCGGCTTCCGGTCATCGCGACGGTCGAGGACCATCACGCGAAGTCCGGCAAACTCTCTGACGCGCTCAAACACCGGCATCTGGTGCTCGGCGCGGCCGCCATCTTCGTCTACGTCGGCGCCGAGGTCTCCATCGGCAGCTTCCTCGTGAACTTCCTCGGACAGACCGAGATCGCGGGACTGGAAGAGGCCGCCGCGGCGGGATTCGTCTCGTATTACTGGGGCGGTGCGATGATCGGCCGGTTCGTCGGTTCGGCGATGCTGCAGAAGGTGAATCCGGGGAAATTACTCGGTATATTCGCATTGGTGGCCAGCGCGCTCGTTTTCGCGACGGTCGGGCTCACCGGACAGGCCGCGATGTGGACCATCCTGGCGGTCGGTCTCTTCAATTCCATCATGTTCCCGACCATCTTCACGCTCGGCATCGACGGACTCGGCCGGCTGACCAGTCAGGGGTCGAGCGTGCTCATTATGGCCATCGTCGGCGGAGCGGTGATCCCGCTGCTGCAGGGGGCATTGGCCGATGCGTACGGGATCCAGACGGCGTTCCTGCTTCCGGCGGTCTGCTACCTGTACATCGTCTACTATGGTTTCGCCGGCTCCCGGCATCAATGATCTCTTCCGGTCCGGCACGGAGCGGCGCTTCGGCGTCCCTCCGCGCCGCACCGGATGAACCGTGGTACGGCCCCATGCCCTTCCGTGCGCACCATATCGATCCGCGAACTCACCCCGGCGCACGGCCTTTCCGGCGCTCCGTTCCATCACCGACCAAACACTCCATCGGATCCATCACGCTATGAAGGCTGCCATGATCACATTGTTCTGTACCGCGCTGCTCGGCGCCGCCCTGTTCGGCTGCGGCGGCAAGGATGACGACACTCCGAACGGACCGGCCGTACCGCAGGATTCCGTCCCCGCCGTACCGGGATGGACCCTCGTCTGGAACGACGAGTTCAACGGCACATCGGTGGACCCGAACAAATGGGAGTACGAGGTGAACGGCGACGGCGGCGGGAACAACGAACTGCAGTACTACACCTCGCGGCCGCAGAACTCGTACATCGACAGCGGCGCGCTCGTCATCTGCGCCCGGGAGGAATCGTACCTCGGCAAGTCCTACACCTCCGCGCGGATGCGGACGAAGTGGCGGGGGGAATGGACGTACGGCCGATTCGAGGTCCGTGCCAAACTGCCGTACGGCAAGGGACTCTGGCCCGCCATCTGGATGCTGCCGACCGATTGGGAGTACGGCGGATGGCCGATGAGCGGTGAGATCGACATCATGGAGATGCTGGGACACGAGATCAACAAGGTCTACGGCACCATCCATTACGGTCCCTCCTGGCCGAACAACCAGAAGTCCGGAGGATGGTACACGCTTCCGACGGGGAACTTCTGCGAGACCTACCACACGTTCGTCGTCATCTGGACGAAGACCGGCTTCGAATGGTACGTGGACGGCATCAAGTACTACAGCGTGTCGAAAGGGACGCCGTTCGACAAACGGTTCCATATGCTGCTCAACGTCGCGGTGGGAGGGAACTGGCCGGGCAGTCCGGACGGATTCACCATCTTCCCGCAGCGGATGTACGTCGATTTCGTCCGGGTGTACACGAAAGCCGAATGAACGGAGAGAACGATGTCCATGCATCCTGACCGCACCGCACCGACCTTCCGGCGTTCCGTCATGACCGCCGCCGTGCTGCTCTCGCTCCTCCTTCCGGCCACCGCGGCCGACCAGCAGCGGTTCGTCACCGTCCGGGGCTCCTCCGTCATCGCACCGGACGGCACGCCGCTCCTCCTGCGCGGCATCAACCTCGGCAACTGGCTGGTGCCTGAGGGATACATGTTCAAGTTCACCCACACGAACTCGCCGCGTCGCATCGACGAGGCGTTCCGTCAGCTGCTCGGTCCCGAACGGACCAAACGCTTCTGGGCCGAGTACCGAGACCGGTACATCACGCGGGAGGACATCCGCTTCATCAGGAAGAGCGGACTGAACTCCGTCCGCGTCCCCTTCAACTACCGCCTCTTCGTCTCCGAGGACCATGACACCCGTTTCGCCGGGCCGGGCTTCGAGATGCTGGACCGCGTCATCGGCTGGTGCCGCGAGGAAGGACTGTACGTGGTGCTGGACATGCACTGCGCCCCCGGCGGACAGACCGGCGATAACATCGACGACAGCGACGGATATCCGTTCCTCTTCGAAAGCCCCGAAGCCCAGCAGCTCACCGTGGACCTCTGGCGGACCATCGCCCGCCGGTACGCACGGGAGACCGTCCTCATCGGATACGACCTGCTGAACGAACCGGTCGCCACGTACTTCGACGCCTCCAAGTTCAATCATACGCTGGAACCCCTGTACAAGCGCATCGTCGCCGCGGTGCGCGAGGCGGACACCAACCACATCGTCTTCCTCGGCGGCGCGCAGTGGAACAACAACTTCTCCGTCTTCGGTCCGCCGTTCGACCGGAAGAGCGTCTATACCTTCCATAAGTACTGGTGCGACACCACGCAGGCGATGGTGCAGGAGTACGCCGATTTCATGAAGCGGTACAACGTTCCCATCTGGATGGGCGAATCGGGCGAGAACACGGACCAATGGATCGATGCCTGGCGGCGGCTCAATGAACGGAACGGGTTCGGCTGGTGCTTCTGGCCGTACAAGAAGATGGATGCGGCGAGCAACATGGTCTCCATCACGCGGACGGCGGAATGGGATTCGGTCATCGCGTTCGTCAACCGGCCGAGGACCTCGTACAAAGAGGTCCGTGAGGCCCGTCCTCCGCAGCAGATCATCGACAAAGCGTTCGCCGACTACCTCGAGAACTGTCTCCTCGCCCGGTGCCGCGTCAACGACGGATACCTGAAGGCGCTCGGTCTTCCCGTGATGAAACCGTGAAGAGTACGGTGCGGATACCGCCCCTCGCCGCCGTTCTGGCGGCGCTGCTCACGCTGCCGGCGATGACCTCCGCGCAGTACGAGGACACCGGAACGAGGGGGACGCACTTCTCGAAGAAGGCGTACAGCGGAGTCGCCATCCCCCGGTTCGACGCACACCGTGCCGCGCTGCCGGCCCCCATCCTCCAGAACGATCCGCAGTTCGTCGACCTGTATTGGAAGGCCTGGGCGCTGGCGTTCGACCATTTCAAACGTCCCCCCGCCGGGTCGCCGTTCGTATCGGACTACATCGATGAGGCGTTCTCCCCGAGCGTCTTCCAGTGGGACACCATCTTCATGCTCATGTTCGCCCGGTACGGGCACGCGGTGTTCCCCGCCGTCCGCTCGTTGGACAACTTCTACTCCCGGCAATATGAGAACGGTTACATCTGCCGCGAGATCCAGGAGGCGGACGGCGCGGACTTCGTTTTCGTGGGCCGCGAACACACCGTCAACCCGCCCCTCTTCGCCTGGGCCGAAGTGGAGTCGTACCGCGTCACCGGCGATTCGTCACGCTTCGCCGCCGTCTTCCCGCCGCTGGTGAAGTACGCGGAATGGATCGAACGCCACCGCCGCACTCCCGGCACCGTCCATGGGTTGTACTGGAACACCGGACTCGGTTCCGGCATGGACAACCTGCCGCTCACCGGTTCCGCCTGGGTCGACATGTCCTCCCAGATGATGCTCTTCTACGGGAACCTCTCGTTCATCGCCGGCGTCATCGGACGTGAGAGCGATGCGCAGCGGTTCCGCGCCATGGCGGACACCATCGGCGCCCGGATGAACCGGTATCTTTGGAACGAAGAGGACGGCTTCTATTATAATGCGGACGATCAGGGGCGCCAGCAGCGGCTCCGCTCTGTGGCGGGATTCTGGCCGATGCTCGCCGGTGCGGCGGACGAACGGAAGGCACGGCGCCTGCTGGAACACCTGCTCGATCCGGACGAGTTCTGGCGCGCCATGCCGTTCCCCTCGCTCGCGGCGGACGAACCGCAGTACGCACCCGACGGACGCTACTGGCTCGGCGGCGTCTGGGCACCGACCAATGTGATGATCGTGAAGGGATTGGAACGGTACGGACGGACCGGCGGGAATCCGACGGACCACGGCTTCAATGAGGTCGCGGCGGAGGCGGCGGAGCGGTACCTGGACGGCCTCGCGGCGGTGTTCCGCAAGACCGGCACGCTGTGGGAGAACTACTCGCCGGACCTGATGATGCGGGGGAGCCCCTCGCAGAAGGATTTCGTCGGCTGGACCGGATGCGGTCCCGTCCAATTGCTCATCGAGAACGTCATCGGCCTCCGTCCGGACGGCGCACGCCGCGCGCTCACCTGGCATCTCCGCCGCATCGACCGCCACGGCATCGAACGGCTCCGCTTCGGCGATGTGACCGCCACCCTCATCGGACAGGCACGGACGAGCGTCGCCGCGCCGGCGGACCTGCACGTCGTCAGCGACCGTCCCTTCACCCTCACCGTCGTCCGTCCGGACGGCTCATCCGTCACGTTTGCGGTCCGGAGCGGCGCGCAGCGATTCACCGTCACCTTCTGAACACTTCACGCGAAACCGGGACACACCATCATGAGAAGCATCCTGCTGTTCATCACGCTCACCGTCACGGCGGCGGCGCAGGGGAGGCCCGCACCGGCCGTCGCCTTCACGTCGTCGAACCTCCCCATCGTGGTCATCAACACCAACGGACAGACCATCGTCAACGAGCCGAAGATCACGGCGGACATGGGCATCATCGACAACGGCGCCGGCGTACGCAACAACCTCGCCGATCCGTTCAACGTGTACAACGGCAAGATCGGCATCGAGATCCGAGGCTCCTCTTCGCAGTCGTTCCCCAAGAAGCAGTACGCCGTCGAAACGCGCGACGCGGCCGGCGAGGACCTCGACGTCTCCCTCTTCGGCATGCCGAAGGAGGCGGACTGGATCCTCTCGGCGCAGTACAATGACAAGACCCTCATGCGCGATGTGCTGGTCTATACGCTGACCGCGTCGATGGGACGCTACGCCTCCCGCACACGCTACTGCGAACTGGTCATCAACGGCGACTATAAGGGGGTCTACATGCTCTTCGAGAAGATCAAACGCGACAAGGGCCGCGTCAACATCTCGAAGATGGAGACGACGGACGTGTCGGGCGACGCGCTGACCGGGGGATACATCATCAAGATCGACAAACTGGACGGCAGCGGTACGGACGGATGGTACTCCACGTACGCGCCGTACCCCGGCTCGTCGAAGCGCGTCTATTACCAGTACCATGTACCGAAGCCCGAGGACATCGTGGCGGCGCAGAAGACCTACATCAAGAACTTCGTGCTGTCGTACGAATCGATGCTGAACACGACGATGTTCGCCGATTCCGTGAACGGCTATCCGAAGTACTTCGACGTTCCCTCCATGGTGGACGTGTATCTGATGAACGAATTGACCCGGAATGTGGACGGGTTCCGGTTGAGCGCGTACCTGCACAAGGACCGCGATTCGGTCGACCCGCGGATGCGGTTCGGACCGGTGTGGGATTTCAACCACAGCCTCGGCAACAGCGACTACTACGAGGGGGCGAAGACCACCGGCTGGCAGCTCGAGTACTTCCGGACGAACGCGGTCTTCCAGAACGACGATTTCGCCGTTCCGTTCTGGTGGTTCAAGGTGGCGGGCGACCCCGCGTTCCGTACGAAAGCGGCCGAGCGGTGGATCCAGCTCCGGAAGGACCGGCTTTCCCTCGGACGCATCTTCACCATCGTCGATTCCATCGCGGCGCACATCGACGAAGCGAAGCAGCGCAACTTCGAACGCTGGCCCATCCTCGGCACGTACGTCTGGCCGAACGCGTACGTCGGCGCCACGTACGCGGACGAGATATCGTACCTGAAGACCTGGCTCACGTGGCGCGTCAACTGGATGGATGTGCAGCTGGCCGGGCAGTCGCTCGGTGTCGGCGACGGCGCATCCTCCGCGCCGTCCGGATACTCCCTCGAACAGAACTTCCCCAATCCGTTCAATCCCGCCACCTCCGTGCGATTCACGCTCCCGTCGGACGGACATGTCCGGCTCACGCTCACGGACATGCTCGGCCGAACCGTCCGAACCGTGGCGGAAGGGGCGTACGGGGCCGGAACACACACCGTCCGACTCGACGCCGCCGGCCTCGCATCCGGCGTCTACCTGTACCGCCTGCAGAGCGGTTCCACCACTCTCACCCGAAAGATGACCGTCACGAAATAGAAAGCACCGCCGCACCATGAAACGATTCAGCATCCTCCTCCTGCTCATCCTCCCGCTCCGCTCCGTTCCGGCGGAGGGTTTCCTCACCGTCTCCGGCAAGTACATCGTCGACGGCAGCGGCAACGAGATCATCCTCCGCGGCATGGGTCTCGGCGGCTGGATGCTGCCGGAAGGCTACATGTTCCAGATGTCCGCGTTCGCCAACGCGCCGTGGGAGATCAAGGCGAAGGTGACCGAGCTGGTCGGCGCGTCCAACGCCGCGCAGTTCTGGCAGGCGTTCCGCTCCAACTTCGTCCGCCGCCAGGACATCGAACGCCTGGCGCAGCTCGGCTTCAATTCGGTCCGGCTCGCCATGCACTGGGAGTTCTACATGAACCCCGACGGAACGTTCCGGGACGAAGGCTTCGCGATCACCGACAGTCTGCTGCAGTGGTGTGCCGACAGCAAGATCTATCTCATCCTGGACCTGCACGCCGCCCCCGGCGGACAGAGCGCCAACAACATCAGCGACTACAATCCCGCCTACCTCTCGCTCTGGGAGAGCGAGGCCAACAAACAGGGGACCATCGCGCTGTGGAAACGGCTGGCGGAGCACTATAAGGACGAACCGTGGATCGGCGGATACGACATCCTCAACGAACCGGCATGGAACCTTCCGCCGAACAACCAGCCGCTGCGCGACCTCTCCGTGGCCATCACCAACGCCATCCGCTCGGTGGACACGAAGCACATCATCTTCGTGGAGGGGAACTGGTACGCCACCGACTTCAACGGCATGACCCCGGCGTGGGACGCCAACATGGTCTGGAGCTTCCACAAGTACTGGAACTCGAACGACATCGGCGCCATCAATTACCTGCTCACCCTCCGCAACACCACGAACCGACCGCTGTGGCTCGGCGAATCGGGGGAGAACTCCAACCAGTGGTACGCGGACTGCATCGCCCTGCTCGAAGCGAACAAGATCGGCTGGGCCTGGTGGACCCTGAAGAAGTTCGGCACCATCAACGGACCGTTCAACGTCCCCCTCACCGCCGAGTACAACGGCGTGCTGAACTACTGGAAGGGCACCGCCGCCAAACCGTCGGTCACGTACGCGATGAAGGGACTGATGGACATGGCCGAAGGGCTGAAGCTCGAGAACTGCGTGTTCAATGCCGGTGTCATCGATGCGATGATGCGGCAGCCGTTCACGGCCCAGACGCTCCCCTTCGCGGCGAACGCCATTCCCGGTAAGATCTTCCTGGTGAACTACGACTACGGAAAGAACGGATACGCGTACAAGGACGCGGTGTTCGCGAACACCGACAACAATTCGGTCTGGAACAACGGATGGACGTACCGGAACGACGGAGTGGACATCGAGAAGTGCTCTGACGCCGTCACCAACGGTTACAACGTGGGATGGGTCGAGAACGGCGATTTCCTGCACTTCACGACGGACGTACAGCAGAGCGGGAAGTATGCGCTGACGCTCCGCGCCGCGGTGAACGCCGGCGGCGGATACGTCGGTCTGTCGTGGGACGGCGGGGCACAGGCACTCACCCCCCTCTCCGCCACCGGCGGATGGCAGTCATGGGCGAACGTCCCGCTCGGCACGGTGGACCTGCCGGCGGGGAAACATTCGCTGCGGCTCAGTTTCTACTACGGCGGATTCAACCTGAACTACCTCGATGTGCAGTACGTCGGGCCGATGAGCGCGGGAGAGGCCGTCGTCCCTCCGTCGCAGTTCTCCCTGGACCAGAACTTCCCGAACCCCTTCAATCCTTCGACGAGCATCCGTTTCCGCATACCGTCGGACGGCCGCGTGACGGTGACCGTTTCGGACATGCTCGGGCGAGAAGTGCTCACGCTGGCGGACGGGCACCGGAACGCCGGTGAACATACGGTGCGCTGCGACGCTTCGCACCTCCCCAGCGGCGTCTATTGGTACAGCGTTCGGTTCGGCGGGGAGAGGCTCGTCCGTTCCTTCACACTCGTGAAATGACCCGGAAAGGATCCGTCATGTTCCGTCCATTGTTCCTGCTCCTGCTCTTCACCTCCGCCGCGGCGGCGCAGGTGTACACCGACGCCTCCGCCCCCGTGGAACGGCGCGTGGACGACCTGCTGAAGCGGATGACGCTGGAAGAGAAGGTGGAGATGCTGAGCGGTACGGGATTCGCCTCCAAACCGCTGGCGCGTCTCGGCATTCCGTCGCTGGAGATGGCGGACGGTCCCGTCGGAGTCCGCTGGCAGCCCTCCGTCGCGTTCCCGGCCTCCGTCATGCTCGCCGCCACGTTCGATACGGTGCTGGCGGGCCGGTACGGATGGGCGCTCGCGCGCGAGACCAAGGCGAAGGGGAGGAACACCATCCTCGGACCGTGCGTGAACATCCACCGCGTGCCGCACGGCGGACGCAATTTCGAGAGCTTCGGCGAGGACCCGTTCCTCGCCGCACGCATGGCGGTCTCGTACGTGAAGGGGGTGCAGGGCGAAGGGGTGGTGGCGACGGTGAAGCACTTCGCGGTGAACAATCAGGAGACGGACCGGATGTTCATCGATGCACGGGTGGACGAACGGACGCTGCACGAGATCTACTTCCCGGCGTTCAAAGCGGCGGTGCAGGAGGCGAAAGCGCAGGCGGTGATGTGCGCCTATAACAAACTGAACGGCACGTACTGCAGCGAGAACGCGATGCTGCTGAACCGCGTGCTGAAGGAGGGATGGAAGTTCGACGGTCTCGTGATGTCCGACTGGGGGGCCGTCCACAGCACCGAAGGGGTGGCGGTGAACGGGCTCGATCTGGAGATGCCGGACGGCGCGTTCCTCGGCGCCGGGAAACTCCTGCCGCTCGTCCGGGAAGGAAGGGTGAAGGAGACGGTCATCGACGACAAGGTACGGCGGATGCTGCGGGTGATGTTCCGCATGGGCCGCTTCGATCGGCCGCTCGATACGCCCTCCGTCAATGCGCCTGAACACCGTGCCGTCGCGCTCGATGTGGCGCGGGAGGGGATCGTGCTGCTGAAGAACGAGCGGGCGCTCCTGCCGGTCGCACCGCTGCGCTACCGTTCCGTGGCGGTCCTCGGTCCGAACGCGGAGAGGCTCCGGACGGGAGGCGGAGGGAGTTCGATGGTCGAACCGGCCTCCGTCGAATCGCCGCTCGACGGGATACGGCGGACGTTCGCCGGGGCGGAGGTGCGCTTCGCCGCGGGTGCGCGGCTCACCGGTGACGTTCCTCCCATCGATCCGAAATACTTTTTCCTCCCCGGCGATTCGCTCGGACGCCGCGGTGTGCGGGCGGAGTACTTTGCGAACAAGGGACTCTCCGGCGCACCGGTGCTTCGCCGGGTGGATCCGTCCATCTCCTTCCGGTGGGGCGGCGGCGCTCCGGCGGAAGGGATCGGTCCGGACGGATTCTCCGTTCGGTGGACCGCGCTGCTGCGTCCCGACGCGAGCGGCACGTACGAATTGACGACCGCGAGCGACGACGGCATCCGGGTGACGGTGGACGGGAAACGGGTGATCGACCACTGGAACGATCACGGCGTCGAAGCGCGCACGGCGGCAGTGGAGCTGACCGCCGGACGTTACCATGAACTGATTGTGGAGTACTACGAGAACGGCGGCGACGCGGTGGCGATGCTGGGCTGGACCGCTCCGGGGCAGGACGAACTCGCGGCGGCGGTGGAGGCGGCGCGGCGCAGCGAACTGGCGGTCATCTTCGCCGGCAACTCGCATCATCAGGAGTCCGAGGGGTTCGACCGTCCGGAGATCGGCCTTCCGGCGGCCCAGGTGCGGCTCATCACCGACGTGGCGACAGTGAACCCGAACACGGTGGTGGTGCTGCATGCCGGAGCGCCGGTCACCATGCTGCCGTGGGTGGAGAACGTCGCCGCGGTCGTTTGGGCGTTCTTTCCGGGACAGGAGGGGACGCAGGCGCTCATCGACGTGCTGACCGGCGTGCAGAACCCGTCCGGGAAGCTTCCGTTCACCGTCGGTCGGCGCTGGGAGGATTATCCGGCGTACGGGCGCTATCCCGGCAGCGACAGTACGGTGGAGTACAGCGAGGGAGTGATGGTCGGTTACCGTCATTTCGATGCGAAGGAGATCGAACCGCTCTACCCGTTCGGTTTCGGTCTGTCGTACACACGGTTCGGATTGTCGGACCTGGCCGTGACGAAGAAGAAGAACGGCGCGGCGGAGGTGACGGTGAAGGTCACTAACACCGGAGCGGTGACCGGAACGGAAGTGGTCCAGCTCTATGTCCGCGACCGGCGTCCTGCCGTGGTGCGTCCCCCGAAAGAACTGAAGGCGTTCGCCCGAGTGTCGCTCGACCCCGGCGAGACGAAGAGCGTGCGGCTGCTGCTCGACCGGTCGTCGTTCGAATACTACGATGCCGTCCGCCATTCCTGGTCCCGCTCCAAAGGAGGGTACACCATCATGGCAGGTACATCATCACGGCACATCATCCTGCAGCGTGACATACAATAGACCGTCCCGTAATCAGGACGGACTCAAACCCCGGTAACGCCGGGGTTTTTTATTTTCTTCTTATATCATGAAAGCGGTTCTACGAAAATCGCATCTTGGACTGAATTTTCGCTTGACAAATGGGTTTAAAAGGCATAAAATGTAAACGTTTACATCGAACATGTAATCGTTTACAGTGAAAACCACCATAAAACAGGTCGCAGAGAAGGCCGGCGTCTCCATCGCCACCGTTTCCCGTGTCATCAACGGCTTCGAAAATGTGAACGCCGAGACGAGGGAGCGCATCATGAAGGTGGTGGCGGAGCTCAAATACACGCCGAACCTCGCCGCCCGCGGGCTCATCATGAAGCGGACGGAAGCCATCGGTCTGCTGCTGCCGGACCTGCACGGTGAGTTCTTTTCGGAGGTGATCCGGGGGGTGGACGAAGCGGTCCAGCGTCAGCAATACCATCTTCTGGTCTCCAGTTCGCACAACGACACGAAGGAGATCGAGGCGGCGCTGCGGTTCATGCGGGGACGGGTCGATGCCATCATCGTGATGTCGCCGCAGGTCGATTCCGACCTCCTCCTCTCCAACCTGCCCAAAGGTCTTCCGGTCGTCCTCCTCAACTGTCATCTCAACAATCCCCATTTCGACTCCATCGTCATCGACGGCTTCGGCGGCGCGCGGGACATGGTGTCGTACCTGCTCGGCATCGGCCACACGCGCATCGCCGTCATCAAGGGGGGAGAGAACAATCTCGAATCGCAGGAGCGTCTGCGCGGGTACCGCACCGCCTTCATCAATCACGGGATGACCTACAACAAGTCGCTCGAGTTCGACGGCGACTTCACCGAAGCCTCCGGCTACGAGGCGGCGCGCGAAGTGCTCGAACTCGAGGAGCGGCCCACCGCCATCTTCGCCTTCAACGATTCGATGGCCGTCGGCGCCATCGGCGCCATCCGCGAGGCGGGTCTCCGCATTCCCAACGACATCTCCGTCTGCGGTTTCGACGACATCCCGGTGGCGAAGTACCTCAGTCCGTCGCTCACCTCCGTACACGTCCCCATCCATGACCTCGGCGTCATGGCGGTGAACCGTGTGTTCGACCGGCTGCAGAACAAGGGGAAGACCAGCGCAGCGCACATCCTGGTCCCCACCACGCTGCAGATCCGCACCAGCTGCCGAAAGATCACTGTGCAACAGAATCAATCAAAGGAGGAATCGTCCCGGTGAGGCAGTTCCGCGCTCCGGGACGGGCGGCTTCCTTCGTTTTTCATTCACAACCAACAAGGAGAGGTGCTATGGTACACAAGAGGTTACTGTTTGCCCTGCTGCTCGTGTCGCTCGCGGCGTCGTTGACGGCGCAGCCGAAGCGGCCCGATGCGGTGTGGGGCCGTCAGGTGCCGGCCGGAACGATCGTGCTGGACGGCGTCCTGAACGAAGCGGCGTGGGCGAAGGCCGAATCGCTGCAGATCAAGTACGGCACGAGCCTGGCCGGAGATCCGGGCAGCGGCTGGGTGAAAGAGAACGGCGTCGACAGCGTCTATGATCCCATCGACGCGACGGTGAAGTTCCTCATCGGCGCCAACAACAAGATGTACGTTTCGGTCTATGCGAAAGACAAGTCCATCGGCGGCGGTTTCTGGGCGCAGTTCGACGCCATGCTGATGAACGTCCGCGACAAGAAGAACAAGGACGCCAACACCGGCATCGCGAGCCCGTACGAGTTCTTCTATGGATGGGTGGCGGAGGGTTGGGCGGACCCGACCCTGAACGTCGGCCAGAAACATCCCGGTTTCTTCGGGTGGGCCGGCGGTCACCGTGACAGTCTCTGCACCGACGCCAACCACGGCGATCTGGGGATCAAGAACAAGGACATCTGGAACGCCGCCACGAAGGTGTACGGCGTGCAGAACAACGACTCGTCGGCCAACTCGCAGGACACCGCGTGGGTCACCGAGTTCGAGTTCGACCTCGCCCGCCGCGGTTATGATGTGGCGAAGACGGGGGGCGACATCGTCATGTACAACCTCGCCATCTTCGACGCGGACTACCGCTGGCCGGTCGACACCAACAAGGTGCGCGGCCACCGCGCCTGGCTGCAGGGTCCGTGGGGCAACGCTTCGGCCTACAGCCACCTCCGCATCTTCACCGACCCGGCCGTCGGCCTGAACTCCGCCCTTCCGGCCATGCCGTACGACGTCACCATCTACGACGGCAAGGACCATGCGGCTCCGACGGTGGACGGCAAACTGGACGAGAACGTATGGAAGAGCACGCCGGGCTTCACCATCAAGTACGGCGACAACGCCGTCCGCGCGGCGTACAAGAACACGATGCCGTTCCGCAGCGGACAGTTCCAGCCCTCCGTCTACGGCGTGAAGGCCGACGTGCTGAACCCGGCCGAAGCGGTCGTGAAGATGTTCTTCAAGAACGACACCCTCTATGTCGGCGTCGACGTGAAGGACCAGGTGGTGCAGTATCGTCCCGAGTTCGACCGTCAGGACGGCTTCCGCTTCATGCCGAAGAGCCGTTCCGAGCGCGATGCCGGCGAGAAGTTCCTGATGTCCCGCGAGATCTTCGTGCGGGTCGACACCTCCGCGAAGAAGTACTCCCTGGAAGGCTTCGGTCCGGAACTCGTGGCCGACACCAATGCGAACAAGGGGAGCAAGATCGTCCTCGGCCTGAACACCGGCACCACCATCGACACCCTCGGTGCCTCGGCCGATGCCGGATACCAGATCGAGATGAAAATCAACCTGCGCGCCCTCGGCTATGCCGCCGGCCGCAATGACGGTCTGTTCTGGTTCGGCGGTCTGCTGCTCGACGGCGACACCTTCGGCAACACCCTGCCGCCGTACGGCAACCGGGTGTGGTTCGGCCAGGAAGGGACCTGGAACGACGGTCCGGCCCTCGCGTACATGGACCCGACCATGGTCGTCGCCGGCGTGAAGCCGGGTGACGCCGTGGTACCGGGCGAGTTCCAGCTCCATGGCGCGTATCCGAACCCGTTCAACCCCTCGACCACCATCGAGTTCTCGCTCCCCGCCGCCTCGAACGTGAAGGTGTCGGTGTACGACATGCTCGGCCGCGTGGTCTCCGAACGCTCCATCTTCGGACTCGGTGCGGGACGCCAGGCCTACCAGTTCAACGCCTCGACGTTCGCCTCCGGTGCGTACATCTACCGGGTGCAGATGCTCGACCTGCGTACCGGAGAGGTCCTCTCCGCGAAGGTCGGCAAGATGATGCTCACGAAGTAACGCGGTTCCCGCCTCCGGAGGATTGTCTCCTCCGGAGGCGGCTCTGTCGCACCAAACGGCGTCGGCCTGTCGTCCCATCCCGTGCCGCCATCCACGTCGCAGCCGTCCATCAGTACGAGGTCACTATGCGCACAATCCACCGTCCGGATGCACCGCTGTTCCCTGCCGCGCTGTCGTCCGGCGTCCGGCTCCTCCTGTTGCTCATCGTCGGCACCGCGTCCCTCGCCGCGGACACGCGCGGCAAGCTCGCCGGACGCGTGGTGGACGAACGGACGAACGAGCCGCTCATCGGCATCAACATCGTCCTCGTCGGCACCTCCACCGGCGCCGCCACGGACTTCGAGGGGAACTACGTCATCCTGAACATCCCCCCCGCATCGTACGAGGTGCGGTTCAGCGGTGTGGGCTACGCCGCCAAGGTCATCCGCGAAGTGCGCGTCAGCGCCGGGCAGACCACCACGCTCAACCTCTCCATGGCCGAAGAGGTGGTGAAGGGGCAGGAGGTCGTCATCATCGCCACGCGTCCCATCGTCGATACGCGCCAGACGAGCGCCGTCAGCATCATGGACAGCAAGGAGATCGACGCGATGCCGGTGCAGGAACTGAGCGACATCGTGAACCTGCAGGCGGGGGTCGTGGACGGACACTTCCGCGGCGGCCGGATCGGCGAAGTGCAGTACCAGGTGGACGGTGTCTCCATCAACAATCCCTACGACAACTCCGCCAGCATCCGCATCGACAAGTCCATCATCCAGGAGGTGCAGGTCGTCAGCGGAACGTTCGACGCCGAGTACGGCCAGGCGATGTCCGGCGTCGTGAACGCCATCCTCAAGAGCGGCTCCGGCGAACGGTACGACTACGCGGCCGAGGCCTACATCGGCCAGTACGTCGGCGATGCGGGGCGGTATCCGTACATCGACCGGTTCCGTCCCTTCACCACACAGAGCTACCAGTTCAGTCTCAGCGGTCCCACGCCGCTCCCGAACACCACGTTCCTCGTGAGCGGTCGCCGGCTGATGGACGACGGCTACCTCTACGGCGAGCGGCGCTTCTCGCCGTTCGATACGATGGGGACCGACGCGGCGCTGACGAAGCATCCCACCGGCGACAACGAGATCGTCCCGATGAACTACTTCAACGAATGGTCCGGCCAGGCCAAAGTCTCCACCCGCCTCAGCGCCGAGATGCAGCTCAGCTACCAGCTCGTCTTCAACCAGAGCGACCAGAAGAACTACTCGTACAGCTGGCGCTTCAATCCGGAGGGGCTCACCGTGCCGAAACGGAGCTCGTTCGTGCACGGACTCGACTGGACCCACAACCTCTCCCCGACGCTCTTCTACACCGTGAGCGCCCGGCAGAACTCGTTCGACTACAAGGACTACATGTACGAGGACGTGTTCGATCCGCGCTATGATCAGGCGCGCGACCCGCGGAGCGACGCCAACTATTTCGACGGCGCCGTGGTGCAGGGGGTGAGCTTCACGCGGTTCATCCAGCGGACCAATTCGTACGTCGCCAAATCGTCGGTCACCTGGCAGGCGGACAACGTCCATCTGCTCAAAGCAGGCATCGAAGGACAGCTCGCCACGATCGAGTTCGGCGCGCCGGGTTCGCTGACGATGGTGGCGGACAAGGTGCAGCGCATCACGCTCGACACGCTCAATGCCGCGGTGGTGACGTCGCGACCGCGCTGGCTCTCGGGTTACGTGCAGGACAAGATGGAGTTCACCAACATCGTGCTGCGCGGCGGCGTCCGGGTGGAGGCGTTCGACGCCAATACCACCGTCCCCGGCGACCTCGCCAACCCGGTGAACGCCATCCCCGGTGCGCCGACCGCGGCGCCGAAGGCGGCCACAATGAAGGTCTCCGTCGCCCCGCGTCTCGGCATCTCGTACCCCATCACGGACCGCAGTTCGGTCTTCTTTTCCTACGGCCACTTCTATCAGTACCCCGCGCTCGGCAATCTCTTCTCCAACGCGAACTACAACGTGCTCCGCTATCTGCAGGAGGGGGGCATCAGCTACGGCGTGATGGGCAATCCGGACCTTGAACCGGAACGGACCATCCAGTACGAGTTCGGATACAAAGGGGCGGTCACCGACATGTTCGGCGTCGATGTGAGCGTCTTCTATAAGGACATCCGCGACCTGCTCGGCGTCGAGTTCATCTCCACGTACACCGCCGCGGAGTACGCCCGGTTCACCAACGTGGACTTCGGCGGTGTGACCGGCTCGACCATCGCGCTGGACTACCGGGCGGGGACGTTCAGCGCGTCGATGGACTATACGTTCCAGGTCGCGCTGGGCAATTCGTCCGACCCGCGTGAGACCGCGAACCGCGCGGCCGCCGGCGAGGACCCCCGCCCGCGTGTGGTGCCGCTCGGCTGGGACCAGCGCCATACCATGAACGTGATCCTCGGACTGTCGGAGCCGGACGACTACGGCGTCTCGCTCATCATGCGTCTGCAGAGCGGACAGCCGTACACCCCCGAACTGACCCCCGGGTTCAACGGCGAGATCGAGACGAACTCCGGCGCCAAACCCGGCTCGTTCGTGACCGACCTGCGCGTGGAGAAGTTCCTGACCCTGGGCGGGCTACGGTTCTCCGTCTTCACCCGGGTGAGCAACCTGTTCGGCACGCACTACTCCAACGGGTTCGTCTTCGCCAACACCGGGTCGGTGGACTACAGCCTGAACCCGTACGTATCGCGCACCACCCTTGCGGACCCGTCACGGTACTATGCGCCGCGGAAGATCGAAGCGGGCATTTCGCTGAACGGCATGTTCGAGTGACCGGCGCCGCCGGTCGTCACCACCAACTTTCAGAGTGTACGGAGACCCTCCACCTATGAACAGCACACCACTCTTCCGCACGGCGCTCGCGCTCGTCCTGCTCGCCGCCTCCGCAGCAGCCCAGCCCCGGCCCACCGTCACGCCGGACCGCCGCGGCGACCTCTCGTACGAGCGGACCGGACAGCACGACGCCAACAACATCCGCACCGAGTTCCTGAACTACGGCATGGTGGGGAACTACTTCGGCGGCGACGCCGACTTCAGCGTGAAGCACTCGATGGAAGTGCCGAAGGGGAGCGGAACGAACTACACCGACGGGGCGACCCCCTTCATCCTCGCGCGCGTCATCCAGAACGACGCCACGCCGAAGGACATCATGCTCACCGGCTACCGTGAGCGGCAGGAAGGGGAGCCGTTCGGACGCTGGGTCATGCGCTTCGAACCGCGTCCGGGCTACTTCCAGGCGGACCCGACCATCAACCGCGGACGCTCCATCGCCATCAGCAACGATTCGCGCACCTGGCCGTACCAATGGTACGACAAACTGACCGACGTCACCGATCCGGGGTGGAAAGGGTCGTGGTACGGATACTTCGGGAAGCGGCCGGCGGCGGACCAGGAGAGCTTCTTCGTCATGGACGACAACTACTACACCAACATGAGCTTCAACCCCGACGTCCGCGACGTCACGCGGCGCGGACTGGCGACCTCCATGGAAGTGCGCGGGTTCCAGTGGTCCAATCCCCAGGCGGGCAACGTGCTGTTCTACCACTACGACGTCGTCAACGAAGGGACGACCGATTACAACGACAACATCTTCTTCGGCATCTACGTCGACTCCGGCGTCGGCGGCTCCACCATCTCGTGCGACGGCGTCTATGAATCCGACGACGACAACGCGTACTTCGATCCGAAATCGTTCGGTCTCAACCTGAACCTCACCTATACCTGGGATTCGCACAGCACCGGCGTGTCGCTCACCAGCAACTGCGTGAAGACCGGCTATCTCGGCTACGCCTACCTCGAAACGCCGGGGAATCCGTTCGACGCGAAGGACAACGACCTGGACGGCATCACGGACGAGAAGCGCGACGGCGGTCCCGGCACGCTCATCCAGGGTGCGAACGCCATCCGCACCCATGTGAACGCCAACTACAACCGGACCCTCTTCGACACCACCTACGGCGCGCTCGAACTGCAACCGGCGTTCGGGACCGAGTACTGGTGGACGGGGGATGAGGACCTGGACTGGACCGCCGAGTTCGACGACACCGGCGTGGACGGTATCTTCGGCACCAACGACACCGGTGAGAAGGACGGCATGCCGACCGCGGGCGAGACGAACTTCGACCGGACGGACGTCGACGAGTCGGACCAGATCGGACTGACCGGCTTCAAGATGAACCGTATCGCGGCCGGACAGGGGGCGAGCAGCACGGAGGTGGACGGCATCGTCTTCTATAATAACGGCATCAAGAACTGGCCGAAGCTGTTGTACGACATGTGGACCGATCCCATCGAAGCCAACCGATACTCGCCGCCGCTGGTGCTGAACTATAACATCGGATTCTTCTTCACCTCCGGCACCTTCAAACTGCAGGTCGGCAAGCAGGAACGGTTCAGTCTCGCCCTGGCGTACGGCGGGGGCCTCTCCGAGCTGCGCACCGTGGTGAAAGTGGTCCAGAAGATCTACGTCTCCAACTATCAGTTCGTCGTTCCGCCGCTGCTGCCGGCGTTGACGGCACAGGTGGACGACCGGAAAGTGAAGCTCACCTGGAGCGACTACTCCGAACGAAGCCCCGATCCGGTGACGAAGAAGCTCGACTTCGAAGGCTACAAGGTGTACCGTTCCACCGATCCGGACTTCAACGACATCCGGACCATCTCCAACGGACAGGGGACCGGCAAGCTCCCCTTCGGCACCCCCATCGCGCAGTTCGACCTGGACAACGCGTACGACGGCTTCTCGTCCATCACCGTGGACGGCGTCGGATACTACCTCGGCGAGAACACCGGTATCACGCACACCTTCACCGACACCACGGTGAAGAACGGGTTCACGTACTATTACGCGGTGGTGGCGTACGACCATGGCGACGACAATCTGGGATACTATCCTTCGGAGAACGCCGTCACCGTCTCGCGCACCGCGCGGGGCGGCACCATCCTTCCCAAGAACGTGGTGGAGGTGCGTCCCAACCCGCGGGCGTCGGGCTTCGTCGAAGCCGCGGCCGGCACCGTGCGGAAGAAGAACGGCTCCGGCACCGGTTCCGTGGCGGTGAACGTCGTCAACTCCTCCGACGTGCCGGACGGACGGACGATGCTGCTGCGGATGAAGACCATCGCCCCCGAGAACGTGCGGGCGGACTACTATCAGCTCGTGGACAGCGCCAGCGGCACGGTCTACATCGAGCGCGGCTCGGACTTCGAGGCGACGGGCAAGGGGGAGGTGGGGGCCGGACTGATCCCGTTGGTGAGCACCATCCCGAACGTCCAGATCGACGCGGACAATTCCGGATTCCTCGCCGGCAGCCAGGGCACCGTGCGGATGAACGTCACGTACGCGCTCGGCGCACCCTCCATCAATCACAAGCGCCCGGGATTCCCGTTCGACATGGAGATCGAGTTCTTCGCGACCTCTGTGGACACCTCGCTGCCGCTGAACTTCCTCATCCCCGGACGTCCGGTGAAGTACAAGGTGTGGGCGCTCACCCCGCAGGGGAAGCTGCCGCTCAAGACCTTCTTCACCGACGGTTCGCTGAGCAAGGACAGCACGCTCAACTCTCCCGACGACATCATGTACATCGCCACCGATTCGGCGAAGCAGACGTGGTCCGTGAAGGTCGACACGACGGCCGTCACCGGGGCCATCGTTCCTCCCCAGCCGGGTGACGTATACCGCATCGCGCTCCGTCATCCCTTTGCGGACGGCGAAGAGTTCGCCTTCCGCACGACGGGTCAGCGCATCGACGCAGCGAAAGCGGGTGAGGACGGGCTCTATCAGCCGTACGTCGTTCCGAATCCCTACGTCGCCGCAGCGGCGTTCGAGCCGGAACGGTTCGCGGTCTCGGGCCGCGGCATCCGGCGCATCGAGTTCCGCGGACTCCCGTCCACCTGCACCCTCCGCATCTACACCGTGCGCGGGGAACTGGTGCAGACACTGCGGCAGGAGAACTCGCTGGAAGGATACCTCGCCTGGAACCTCCGCACGAAGGACAATCTGGAGGTCGCCCCCGGGCTGTACATCTTCCATGTGGACGGCGGCCCGCTCGGTGAGAAGACGGGCAAATTCGCCATCATCAAATAGCCGACCGGGAGCGCACACATGAAAACGACCAATCTCCTCCTCCTCGCCGCCTTCCTGATGACGGCGGCCGTTCCCGCCGCGGCCCAGACCAACGTCGGCACCACGCTCGGCCAGTTCCTCCTCATCGAGCCGAGCGGACGCATCGGCGCCATGGGGAACGCCGGAACCGCCGTCACCAACGAACCGATGGCGGCCTACTTCAATCCGGCCGCGCTCGCGCAGCAGACCCTCATGGGGGCGCAGGTGACGCACAGCGATTGGCTGGTGGGCATCTCGTACGACTACGCCGTCGTGAACGTGCCGGTCGGCACCGGCGCAGGGTTGATGCTCAACGTCACTTCCCTCCAGTCCGGCGACATCGACGTCCGGACGACGGACCTGCCGCACGGTACGGGCGAGAAGTACAGCGTTTCAGACATCGCCTTCGGACTCGGATACGGCATGAAACTCACCGACCGTGTGGCGGTTGGTCTTCAGGCGACGTACATTACGGAGCGCATCTGGCACAGCAGCGTCTCCCTCTTCGCCATCAATTTCGGGACGCAGTACCAGCTCACCGACGGCGGCATCATGCTCGGAGCGAGCCTCTCGAATTTCGGCACGCGGGACAGCTATTCGGGCCGCGACCTCCGGGTCCGGTACGACCAGAACAAGGACGTCGCCGGGGACAACAGCTCGCTCCCGGCCGAACTGTACACGGAGGAGTTCGGTCTGCCGACCATCTTCCGCGTCGGCGTCACCGTGCCGGTGACGCTGGCCGAAGGGCACGAACTGCTGGCGGCGGTGGACGCCGTCCATCCCAATAACAACACCGAGAGCATCAACATCGGCGCGGAGTACACCTTTTCGCAGCTCTTCTCCCTTCGGGCGGGATATCAGAACCTGTTCGAGACCGATGCGGAAGTGGGGTACACGGCCGGCGCCGGCGTCCTCTTCGAGGCCTCCGGTGTCGACTTCCGGGTCGATTACGCCTGGACGGAGTACGGACGCCTCCTCTCGGTCCAGCGCCTGACCTTGTCGTTCGCGTTCTGAACGGCGCATCATCACGTAGCACAGGAACCACGAACCCCTTATGAACACCGATCCATCGCAGTCCGGATTCCCCTTCCGGTCGCCGTACGGCCATTTTGACGACGACGGCTGGAGCTTTCGCATCACCACCCCCCGCACTCCGCGCCCCTGGACCAACGTCATCAGCAACGGCTCCGCCGGGCTCATCGTTTCGCAGGCCGGCGGCGGGTACAGCTGGCGCGAGAACGCGCAGCTCAACCGCATCACCCGCTGGGAGCAGGACCTCATCAAGGACGAATGGGGGAAGTTCCTCTACCTGCGCGACACCGCCACCGGACGGTACTGGTCCGCCGGATGGAAGCCCGTGTGCGCGGAACCGGAGCACTACCACTGCGTGCACGGCATCGGGTACACGCGCATCGAGAACCGCACGGACGGGATCGAGTCGCACTGGACGATGTTCGTGCCGGAGAAGGACCCGGTCGAGGTCTGGCTCGTGACCCTCACGAACCGCTCGTCCGTTCCCCGCACGCTCCAGGCCGTCACCTATTTCGAATGGAACCTCGGCGCGGCGCCGGACTGGCACCGCGAGTTCCATCGCACCTTCATCGAAACGTCGTTCGACCGCACGCTCAACGCGATGCTCGCCACCAAACGGATGTGGGAAGTGCCGTCGGACAAGGGGCATTGGAACCGCGACTGGGAGTACACCGCCTTCAACGGATGCTCGGACACGGTCGCGTCCTATGACGGTGACAAGGAATCGTTCATGGGGATGTACCGCAGCGAACGGAACCCGAAAGCGGTGGAGGAGGGACGGCTCGCACAGCGGACCGGCAACTGGCTCGACGCCGTCTCGGCCCTGCAGAGCGACATCACGCTGGCGCCGGGCGAATCGCGTACGCTCGTGTACACGCTCGGCGCCGCGAAGGACCGCGCCGAAGCGGCGCGGCTCGTGAAGCGGTACGGCACCGTCGAAGGAGCGTCCGCCGCTCTGGACGGGGTCCGCACCATGTGGAAGGACCTTCTCACCCGGTTCGCCGCCCGAACGCCGGACGACACGGTGAACACCATCCTGCAGCCGTGGCTCCAGTATCAATCCATCGCGGGACGGCTCTGGGGCCGCACGGGGTACTACCAGACCGGCGGAGCGTACGGCTTCCGCGACCAGCTGCAGGACAGCCAGATCTTCCTCCCGCTCGACCCGGCGCAGACCGCCGCTCAGATCCGGCTCCACGCACGGCACCAGTTCAAGGACGGCACGGTGTACCATTGGTGGCATCCGCTCTCCGAACTCGGCCACCCCACGGACATGACGGACGACCTGCTGTGGCTTCCATACCTCGTCGGCATCTACCTCGACGAGACCGGCGATCTCTCGCTGCTCAAAGCGAAGGAACCGTTCGTGGACGAAGCGAAAGGGGCGACCATCTACGACCATAGCGCGCGCGCCATCGACCGCGTGCTGAAGCGTCTCAGCAAACGCGGGATCCCGCTCATCGGCGCCGGCGACTGGAACGACGGGCTCAGCGCCGTCGGCCTGAAATGGAAGGGGGAGTCCATCTGGCTCGGACAGTTCCTCCACCGCATCCTGCTCGACTTCGCCGTCGTGGCGGAACGGGCCAAGGACGCGCCGCGCGCCCGGAAGTACCGCGCGGCCGCGGTGAAACTGCGGAAGGCCGTCAACACAAAGGGATGGGACGGGAAGTACTATTACGGAGCGACGAAGGACAACGGTGAGAGGCTCGGCAGCGCCTCGTGCCGTCAGGGGAAGGTCTGGCTCAATACGCAGACCTGGGCCATCCTCGGGGACGTCGCCGATGCGAAGAGGGCGGAGCAGGTCTTCCGCGTGGTCGAGACCGAACTGGAAGGGAAGAACGGCACGCTGCTGGTGAAGCCGGCGTACTCGGTCCCCGACCGCGAAGTGGGATATCTCACCCGTTATGCGGCCGGCATGCGCGAGAACGGCGGCGTCTACACCCACGCCGCCACGTGGTCCGTGCTCGCCGCCGCGAAGCTCGGCAAGGCCGAGGCGGCGCTCCGGCTCTTCTCCAAGATCAATCCGGTGGTGAACGGGTTCAACGCGGACGAGTACGTCGCGGAACCGTACGTCACGCCGGGGAACATCGAAGGACCCGACTCACGGTTCTACGGCAAGGGGGGCTGGACGTGGTACTCCGGTTCCGCCGCCTGGCTCTTCAAGGGGGCGGTGGAAGGGATCCTTGGCGTCAAGGCGTCGTACGACGGGCTCGTCGTCGAACCGTGCATACCCTCCCGGTGGGACGGCTATACGGTGAAACGGACGTTCCGCGGCGCTGTCTATCATATCACGGTGGAGAATCCCGCCCGCGTGGAAGGCGGGGTCGCCGCGGTTTCGGTGGACGGCCGGACGTTGAAGGTCGCCGCCGGTTCCCGTGCGGTGCTCCTGCCGGTGTTCCCCAAAGGGACCGAACATCAGGTCCGCATCACCATGGGTGAATGATGAAAAAAACGATCCTCCTCTTCCTGCTCATCATCACCGCCGTTGTGGCGGAGGCGGGACAGCCGTTGTCGTCCATCTCCGCAACGGACAGCACCTTCCTGCGGATGGTGCAGCGGAAGGCGTTCGATTTCTTCTGGCTGGAGGCCAATCCGGCCAACGGCCTCATCAAGGACCGTTCCGCCTCCTGGGCGCCGAGCAGCATCGCGTCGGTCGGCTTCGGACTGTCGAGCATCTGCGTCGCGTCGGACTACGGCTGGGTGACCCGCACAGCGGCAGCGGACCGCGTGCTGACCACGCTGAAGACCTTCTGGAACGGTCCGCAGGGCTACGCTGCTACCGGCATGATGGGACGCATCGGCTTCTTCTACCACTTCCTGCACATGGACACCAAGGTGCGCGAGTGGAACTCCGAGCTCTCCACCATCGATTCGGCGCTCCTCCTGGCGGGCATCATCCATGCGATGGAGTACTTCGACGGCGGTGCGCAGGCCGAGCAGGACATCCGCGCGTACGCCGACTCCATCTACCGCCGCGTCAATTTCGAAGCGGCGCGCAACAACGGCATCGCCCTCAACATGGGGTGGCATCCGGAGTCCGGCTGGCTGAACTCCTGGTGGATCGGGTACAACGAAGCGATGATCCTGTACATCCTCGCCCTCGGTTCGCCGACCTATCCCATCGAGCCCGCACTCTGGGACAATTGGTGCGGTGGCTATAATTTCTCGACGCAGTACGGTTACCAGTACGTCATCTTTCCGCCCCTGTTCGGCCATCAGTACTCCCACTGTTGGATCGATTTCCGTGGCATCCGTGACAAAGCGATGACGCAGTACGGCCTGGACTACTTCGAGAACTCGCGCCGCGCCACGCTCGCCCAGCGGGCGTACTGCGACGCCAACCCGAAGGGGTTCGCGGCGTACTCGGACAGTCTGTGGGGCATCACCGCGTCCGACGTGCAAGGCGGCTATGCGGCGCGCGGAGCACCGCCGGCGCAGGGCGACGACGGCACGCTCAATCCGACCGCACCGGGAGGCTCCATGCCGTTCGCTCCCGAGGAATGTCTGCAGGCGCTGAAGGCGATGTACAACAACTACTGCACCGGCAGCGAGACGAGACTGTGGGGGCCGTACGGATTCCGCGACGCGTTCAATCCGGCGAAGAACTGGTTCGGCACGGACTACATCGGCATCGACCAGGGTCCTATCGTGCTGATGATCGAGAACTATCTGACGCAGCGGGTGTGGGAGACGTTCATGAAGAGTCCCTACATCCAGACCGGACTGCAGCGCGCCGGATTCACGAAAGTGACCGGCGTGAACGGCATGCCGGCCGCACCGCGGCGTTTCGGACTGCAGCAGAACTTCCCGAACCCGTTCAATCCCTCCACCACCATCGTGTTCGACCTTCCGTCCGAAGGACGCGTCCGGCTCACGGTGACCGACCTGCTGGGGAAGGAAGTGGCGATGCTGGCGGACGAACGGCGGCCCGCCGGAACGCACGAAGTGCGGTTCGACGCGGCATCGCTGTCGCTCCCGAGCGGCGTATACTTCTACACGCTCGCCGCGGGGGGAAGCGTCCAATCCCGCAAGATGGTGCTCACGAAATGACCGACGTACGATCCGGAACGACCGCATGATGAAGACCAGCACCGCCATGTTGTACACCCACCTCGTCCTGCTGCTGGCGCTCCCGCTGAGCGCGCAGCCGGCGAAGCAGTGGGACCCGTTCCTCGATACGCTGCAGCAGCGGACCCTCCAGTGGTTCCTCGATGTCACGCCGAAAGAGAACGGTCTCACGCCGGACCGGTGGCCCACCTTATGGTCCCCGGCGAGCATCGCCGCGTCGGGTTTCGCCTTTACGGCGTTCCCTGTCGCCGCGGAGCGCGGACTCATCTCCCGTGCGGAGGCCGCAGGCCGAACCCTGAATGCCCTGCGATACTTCCGCGCACTTCCGCAGAGCGCGGACCGCGTGAACACCGCCGGGTACAAGGGTTTCTACTATCACTTCCTTAAACGGAGCGACGGCCTCCGGGAATGGAAGTGCGAGCTCTCCACCATCGACACCGGCCTGCTCATCGCCGGGATGCTCTTCGCCCAGTCGTACTTTGACCGGTCGACGCCGGACGAGAAGGAGATCCGCGACATTGCGGACGAACTGTACCGCCGGGTGGACTGGCGCTGGGCGATGGACGGACGCGCCGGCATCACGATGGGATGGAAGCCGGAGGAGGGGTTCCATCAGTGGATATGGTTCGGTTACACCGAAGCGATGATCCTGTACATCCTGGCGCTCGGTTCACCAACGCATCCCGTTCCCGAGAGCGCATGGGAGGAGTTCAACCGCCGGTACCTGTGGACGGAGCACTACGGGCAGGAACACCTCAATTTCATGCCGCTGTTCGGACATCAGTACTCGCATGTGTGGATCGACTTCCGCGGCATCCAGGACCGGTACATGAAGGGGAAGGGGATCGACTACTTCGAGAACTCCCGGCGGGCCACCTACGTGCACCGCACGTATGCGGCGCAGAACCCGCACCGGTGGATCGGCTACTCGGATTCCATCTGGGGGATGTCCGCCTGTGACGGACCGAAGGACACGTCGTTCGTGGTGAACGGCATCAGGCGGAACTTCCGTTCGTACTCCGCCCGCGGCACGGGGGCGGAGGAGGAAGTCGACGACGGAACCCTCGCACCGACGGCGGCCGGAGGCTCCGTTCCGTTCGCGCCGGAGATCTGCATCCCGGCCCTGAAGGCGATGCGCAACACGTACGGCGACCGGCTCTGGACGAAGTACGGTTTCGTGGACGCGTTCAATCCCACGTACATCACTCCCGCCACGCCGGACGGCTGGTTCGACACCGACTACCTCGGCATCGACCAGGGGCCCATCGCCCTGATGATCGAGAACCACCGGAGCGGTCTCATCTGGGAGACGATGAAGAAGAACCCGTACATCGTCAACGGTCTGCGCCGCGCCGGATTCACCGGCGGGTGGCTCGACCGGACCAACGCTAAACCGTGACCCCCCGTGCACCGCAACACCTTCACGCTCGACCCGGCCGCATCGCGCACCACCATTTCGCTGAACGGCGAATGGCAGCTCGCCGGCGGTTCCGCCGCCGGACTGCCGGCGGAGTACACCTCGACGGTCCCCGTACCGGCGCTGGTGGACACCGCCGAACCGCCGTATGAGTGGCGCTCCTGCGACCACCATTACCACCGCACCTTCTTCACGCTGCACGGCCTATCCCACGACGACAACGTCTTCCTCCGCATCGAACAGAGCATGTTCGGCACCGACGTATGGCTGAACGGCCGCCGGGTCGGCGGGACCATCGCCTGTTACACGTCGCATGAATACCACCTGAACGAGCACCTCCGCCGCGACGGCGTGAACGAGCTCGTCGTCCGGGTGGGGATGCGCGCCGGACTTCCGCCCGAGAGCGCCGCGGGGCGGGACCAGGAGCGCGAACTCTACATCCCGGGGATCTGGGGTGACGTGTCGCTCATCTGTACGAAAGGGGCGCGCGTCCGGCTGGTGCAGGTCATCCCGCACCTCGCCGAGGGCGCCGCGGAGGTCCGGGCGTGGGTGGACAACCTGCACTTCCGCCGCGAGGCGATGCTCATCTCCGCCCGCATCTTCGAGAAACGGTCGGACGAGGCGGTCTCCGCCATCCACGATGCGGTGACGACGGCCGAGGATCACGGCGTCGCGGAGGTACGGTTCGTCATCCCCATCGACAACGTGGTGCAGTGGTCACCGGACCGTCCCTTCCTGTACGAGGTGGAGGTGACCGTGCAGGAAGGGGAGCGCGAACTGGACTGCCGCCGCGTCACCTTCGGCATGCGCGAGTTCACGGTGCGCGGAGCGGACTTCTTCCTCAACGGACAGAAAGTGCTGCTGCGGGGCGGGAACATCGCGTTCCACCGGTTCCTGTCCGACCCGCAGCGGAAGCTCCTCCCGTGGAACGAGGCGTGGATCAAAAAGGCGCTCATCGACATCCCCAAGGCGCATCACTTCAATTTCTTCCGCAACCACCTCGGACAGATGTACAACCGATGGTACGACATCGCGGACGAGTACGGCATGCTCCTGCAGAACGAATGGCAGTTCTGGTGCGCCACCGGTACGGACGCGCAGATCCGCGCCGAGTTCACCGCCTGGCTGCAGGACAACTGGAACCACCCCTCCATCGTCATCTGGGACCCGCTCAACGAATCGTCCGACGAGACCGTGCAGCGCGAGATCGTGCCGGCGATGAAGGCGCTCGATCCGACGCGTCCGTGGGAATCGGTGGACTTCCTGGAGGAGCATCCGTACATCTACTCCCTCGGCATGGTGCTGAACGACCGGAAGTTCGGTTTCGCCCGCGCGCTGGAAGAGATCGAACGGCTGCCGGTCCCCTCCATGCTCAACGAGTTTCTCTGGTGGTGGCTGAACGACCGGTGGGAACCGACCGTGCTCACGAAGATGATCGTGGAACGCTGGCTCGGCCGACGGTACACCGCGGACGACCTCATCGAACGGCAGTCCTTCCTCGCCCATGAGCTCATCGGCCTCTTCCGCCGGATGCGGGTGAAGGCCATCCAGCCGTTCGTCTACATCAGCAACAACGACGGTCCGACCGCGCATTGGTTCCTGGGCGACATCAAGGACCTGACGCCGAAGCCGGTCCTCGCCGCGGTGAAGAACGCCTTCGCCCCCTTCGGCGTCAGCATCGAACTGTGGGACCGGCACTTCTTCTGCGGCGAACGGCGGGCGTTCCGCGTCTTCGTCTTCAACGATTCCAATACGCTCCGCTCCGGCGTGTTGCGCTGGGGTTTCCGGGATGCCGGCGGCGACGTTCACGATGTGTCGATGCGGGAGGTCTCCGTTGCGCCGGTGTCGGACAGTGTCGTGGAAGTGTCGGTCCTTCTCCCGAACGCTCCGGTGAACGGCTCCTTGTTCGCGGAACTGTCGGAAGCGGGGACCGTGCCGGCCGTCAGCAGCGTCGCAGCGCATGTCTTCGCCCCTCCGCTCCTCGACGTTCCGTTGCGTCCGGTGATGTTCGACGATCCCTCCGGAGAGCTCGCCGGGTTCGCGGAGCAAGCGGGGGTGGACGTCCGCCCGTTCACGCCGGAGGGACTGGCTGGCGTCTCGGCGGTCATCGTCCACGGACATCTTCCGTCCCGAACGGCGCTTCTTGCCGCTCGGAACGCGCTGACCGAATTCGTCCGCAACGGCGGCACGCTCGTGCTGGTGGAGCCGGAGCACCGGGTGGTCGGCAAAGGGGAGGCGGAGGTCGTTGAGGGAGTGACCGTGTCGATGTCGCACCGCCCCGATACGGAGACCGGCGGGTATGATTCGTACGTCTTTGCGGAGGACCATGCGCATCCGCTCTGGTCTTCGCTGGAGCCCGACCATTTGAAGATGTTCAACGGTGCGTACGGCGGAGAAGCGGTCTCTCAGTACGATGTGGAACTGTCTCCGGAGCCGGTCCGGCTCGCATCGTGCGGCATGGGACTGAAAGTGACCGCCGCGTCGGAATCGGCGTACGGAGCGGGGCGCATCCTCCTGTACCGTATCCAGCTGCGCGGCCGTCTGATGCCCTCCGGACTGCCGGACACGCTCTTCGCCCGGCGTCCCGATCCGGTCGCCCAGCGTTTGTTCCTGAACCTTCTCACCACCGTAGCACAATAATAACATGAACAAGCTCATCCTTCTCGTCAGTATGGCCACACTCGTCGGTTGTTCCTCGTCCCGTGAATGGGCCGTAGCGCCCGGACAGCATCCACAGCGTTTCGAACGGGAGATCACCCTCAACGCGCGGTACGATCTGCTCGTGTACACGCCCGAGGCGTACGATCCGTCCCGGCGCTGGCCGCTCATCATCTTCCTCCACGGTTCCGGAGAGCGCGGAAGCGACCCGAACCGTCTGAAAGTTCACAGCCTCCCGAAACTCGCAGAAACGCGCGGCGACTTCCCCTTCATCATCGTCTCGCCGCAGTGTCCGGAGGGCCAGCGGTGGAACGCCGTCACGCTCAACGCGATGCTGGACGACGTCATCGCCAGGATGCCGGTGGACACCTCGCGCATATACCTGACAGGACTCAGCATGGGAGGCTACGGCGCGTGGAAGTTCGCCATCGCCGCCCCCGAGCGGTTCGCTGCCGTCGCGCCGGTGTGCGGCTGGGGTCAACTGGAGGATGTCGAAAAGCTGAAGAACACGCCGGTGTGGGTCTTTCACGGCGCGCTGGACGACGTCGTCCCTTCGTCCGAGAGCGAAAAGATGGTCGCCTTCCTGAAGAAGCACGGCAGCACCTCCGTCCGTTACACGCTCTATCCGGACGCCAATCATAACGCGTGGGACCGGACGTACGCGAACCCCGAACTGTACGAATGGTTCCTGCAGCACACGAAATAAACCACTGACCGCATGAGACACCGTACCGCCCTGGCCCTCATCCTCCTTGTCCTGCTCACCGCTGGACTCACCTCACAATCGCCGGTCCGCACGCTCGCACCGGCGGTCGAAGCGAAGATCGATTCCATCATCCGTCTGATGACGCTCGACGAGAAGCTCGGACAGCTCAACCAGATCGGCGGAACGTGGTACGATACGAAGACCGAGCGGCTCAATGAGGAACAGACGGCGCTGTTGAAGGCGGGAAGCATCGGCTCGTTCCTCGGCGTGACGGGCGCGGCCGAGACCGGCCGCATCCAGCGCATCGCGGTGGAGCAGACCCGCATGAAGATACCGGTACTGTTCAGCGCGGACATCATCCACGGATTCCACACCATCACCCCCATCCCGCTGGCGGAGGCGAGCTCGTGGAACCCGGCACTGGTGGAGCGTTCCGCCCGCGTGGCGGCGATGGAAGGCGCCGCATCGGGGGTGCATTGGAACTACGCGCCGATGGTGGACATCGCCCGTGATCCCCGCTGGGGACGCATCGCCGAGGGGTCCGGCGAGGACCCGTACCTCGGCTCGGTGATGGCAGCGGCCCGCGTGCGCGGTTTCCAGGGGAACGACCTGCGGGCGTTCGGTTCGCTGCTGGCGTGCGCGAAACACTTCGCGGCGTACGGCGGAGCCGAAGCAGGACGCGATTACAATACCGTCGACATGTCCGAACGGACGCTGCGGGAGACGTTCCTTCCGCCGTACAAAGCGGCGATCGACGCCGGCGCCTGGACGCTGATGAGCGCGTTCAACGAGATCGGCGGCGTTCCCAGTTCCGGAAGCCCGTGGCTCATGACCGATCTGCTCCGTACCGAGTGGGGCTTCAAAGGGATGGTGGTGAGCGACTACACCGCCGTGATGGAACTGATGAACCACCGCATCGCCGCCGACAGCACCGAAGCGGGCATCATCGGACTGTCGTCGGGCGTTGACATCGATATGGTGAGCCGCATCTACCTCCGCAAGCTGCCGGAGGCGGTCCGCACCGGACGGCTGAGCATGGCGGTGGTGGACGAAGCGGTCCGGCGCGTGCTGCGCGTGAAGTTCGCCTACGGCCTGTTCGACGATCCGTACCGCCACGCCCGGCCGGAGAAGGAGAAGGAACTGCTCCTGTCGAAGGAGCACCGCGCCGTCGCGCTCGCGATGGCGCATCAGTCCGTCGTGCTGCTCAAGAACGAGAAAGCGCTCCTGCCCATCTCGCCGACGATGAAGACGGTGGCGCTCATCGGACCGCTCGCCGGGAGCGAGAACCGCCGCGACCTGGTCGGCGCGTGGGCCTGGGCGCAGCGGCCCGAGGATGTCGTCTCGGTCATCGACGGGCTGCGCTCGAAACTGCCCGCCGGCACGCGTCTGCTCTATGACCGCGGCTGCGAGATCTCGTCCGATTCCGGTTACCGCGCCGAACAGGCGGTGAAGCTCGCGAAGCAGGCGGACGTGGTCATCGCCGTCCTCGGCGAATCGCAGCGGCTGAGCGGTGAGGCCGCCAGCCGGTCAGACATTGGTCTGCCAGGACGCCAATTGGAGCTGCTCAAAGCGCTGAAGAGCGCCGGCAAACCGGTGGTGCTCGTGGTGATGAACGGCCGTCCGCTCACGCTGCAGTGGGAGGCGGACAACATCCCCGCCATCGTCGAAGCGTGGCATCTCGGCGTCGAAGCGGGGAACGCCCTGGCGGACATCCTCACCGGCGCGGTCAACCCGAGCGGCAAGCTGCCCGTCACCTTCCCCCGCAACCTCGGCCAGGTGCCGCTCTATTACAACCATAAGTCCACCGGACGCCCCTTCTCGGTGAAGGACCATTACACGACCCGCTACCTCGACGTTCCGAACACGCCGCTCTTCCCGTTCGGGCACGGTCTGTCGTACACCACGTTCGCTTACAGCGCGCTCACGGTCGCGAAGAACGAGATCACGGCCGGGTCCACCCTTGACGTCAGCGTCACCGTCGCCAACACCGGCACGCGTGCCGGCGACGAGGTGGTGCAGCTGTACCTGCGGGACGATGTCGCGTCCGTCACGCGGCCGGTGAAGGAATTGAAAGCGTTCCGGCGCGTGTCGCTTGCCCCCGGAGAGAGGACGACCGTCACGTTCACGCTGACGCCGGTCGATCTCACGTTCCTGGGTCCGGACCTGAAGCCCCGCATCGAACCGGGCACCTTCACGCTCTTCGCCGGCGGCAGTTCCGACGCCGCGCTGGAGACGCACTTCGCCGTCGTTCCATGAGCCGGTGACCGCCGCACGATGAACCGTCTGCGCGCCATAACGCCCGTTCTGCTGCTCCTCGCCGGCATCTCCTGCGGGCCGCAGCAGGAGCGTGTCACCGTTCTCAAGTTCTGGGGATTCGGGAACGAAGGGGAGATGGTGCAGCCGCTCATCCGGGAGTTCGAACGCATGCATCCGGACATCCGGGTGGAGGTGCAGCAGATCCCCTGGACCGCCGCGCATGAAAAGCTCCTCACGGCGTACGCCGGCGGTTCCACGCCGGACGTCTGTCAGCTGGGGAACACCTGGATCCCCGAGTTCACCGTGCTGAACGCGCTCGAACCGCTGGACCGTTTCGCCGGCGCCTCGGCGACGCTGCAGCTGGACGACATCTTCCCCGGCGTGCTCCGGACGAACATCATCGACTCGGCGCTGTACGGTGTCCCCTGGTACGTCGATACGCGAGTGGTGTACTACCGGAAGGATATCCTGCAGCAGGCGGGGTACGAGGAGTTCCCCGCAACCTGGAGCGGTGTGCTCAAGGCGTCGGAGGCCATCCAGCGGATCGCGGCGGCGAAGAAGAAGGTCGCGTATCCGTTCTTCCTCCCGACCAACGAATGGGTGCCGGCCATCGCCCTCGGCATGCAGAGCGGCGGGAACTTCCTGAAGAACTCCGGCGCCAACGGGAACTTCAGCGGTCCGGAGTTCACCCGCGCGTTCACGCTCCTCTCCGAATTCTATGCGAAGCGGTATTCACCCTCCGGGATGCAGCTCATCACCAATCTCTACAATTCGTTCTCGGACGGCGTCATCGTCATGTACATCACCGGACCGTGGAACATCGGCGAGTTCACCCGCCGCATCCCACCGCATCAGCAGAAGCTGTGGATGACCGCGCCGCTTCCCTCCATGGACTCGCTCACGCCGGGCATCTCGCTGCCGCTCGGCACCAGTCTGGTGATGTTCCGCGAGAGCCGTCACAAGGAGGCGGCCTGGAAGCTCATCGAGTACCTCTCGTCGGTCGAGACCTCCGTCCGGTTCTACGGCATGACCGGCAATCTTCCGCCGCGCCGGTCGGCGTGGCGGGACAGTGCGCTCGCCTCCAACGTGTACGCCGCGGCGTTCTACCGGCAGCTTCAGCGCGTGGACCCGCTGCCGCAGATCCCCGAGTGGGAGCAGATCGTCATCCGGCTGCAGACCTACGTCGAGTACGTCGCCACCGGCACGCTCGCGGTACCGGAGGCGCTGCGGCGGTTCGACGGCGAAGTGGACGTCATCCTTGAGAAGCGCCGGTGGATGGTGGAGAACGCCCGATGAACGCCGCCCCCCGCGCCGCCGCAGCCTGGATCTTCCTGTCGCCCGCCCTGGCGGTCATCGGCATCTTCTTCGTGCTGCCGGTGCTCGCCGCGTTCGCGCTCAGCTTCACGGACTTCGACATCTACGCGCTCGGGAACTGGGACTACTTCCGCTTCGTGGGGTTCCAGAACTACGTCCGCATCTTCGAGACCCCGCTGTTCTGGACCGCGCTGCGCAACACCTTCTACTTCGTCCTCGCGGGCGGACCGCTCTCCGTGGCGGTGTCGCTCGGCACCGCGCTCATGCTCCATTCCAAACTGGCGCGGTTCCGCACCTTCTACCGTACCGTCTTCTTCCTGCCGGTCGTCTCGAGCCTCATCGCCGTCGCCATCATCTGGCGCTACCTGTACCATCCCGCCCACGGTCTGCTGAACTACGCCCTCTCGTTCGCCGGCATCGGTCCGGTGGACTGGCTCGGCGACACCGCGGTGGCGATGCCGGCCATCATCGTGATGGCGGTATGGAAGAACTTCGGCTACAATATGCTCATCTTCCTCGCCGGACTGCAGAACATTCCGGACGACCTCTACGAGGCGGCGCACCTGGACGGCGCCAGCGGGTGGCAGCAGTTCCGCAGCATCACGCTGCCGATGCTGAAGCCGACCACGGTGTTCGTGGTGATGATCACGGTCATCGGCTACTTCCAGCTCTTCGCCGAACCGTACGTGATGACGCAGGGGGGACCACTGAACTCCACCACGAGCATCGTGTACCTGATGTACGAACAGGGATTCCGATGGTGGAGCATGGGCTTCGCCGCCGCCATCGCGTTCGTCCTCTTCGCCATCATCCTCGCGTTCACGCTCGTGCAGATGCTGCTGCAAAGGAGCGTGAAGCGATGAAACGCCGGACGATGTCCCTGCTGCTCAACTCGGGCCTGTTTCTGATCGGCCTCACCACGCTGGCGCCGGTGCTCTGGATGCTCTCCGCGTCGTTCATGCCCTCCGGGGAGGCGGGCACCTTCCCGCCGCCGCTGTTCCCCTCCGCGCCGACGCTGGAGCATTACGCGGCGCTGACGGAGCGGCTGAGCATGATGCGGTACTTCCTCAACAGCTTCATCATCGCCGGTTCGGTGACGGTCGTCTCGACGCTCCTCAATTCCATGGCCGGATTCGCCTTCGCCAAGTACCAGTTCGCGGGGCGGGACCGGCTATTCGGCGCGCTGCTCAGCGGCATGGTGGTGCCGGCGCAGGTGACGATGCTCCCGCTCTTCCTCATGATGAAGGAGATGGGCTTCGTGAACACGTACGTCGGAGCCGTCATCCCCGGCATGGCGAGCATCTTCGGTATCTTCCTCATCCGCCAGTTCGTGTCCGCCATCCCGGACAGCCTCATCGAAGCGGCGCGCATCGACGGCGGAAGCGAGTTCCGCATCTACCGCACCGTCATCCTTCCGCTCTGCAAGCCGATCCTGCTCACGCTCGCGCTCTTCACGTTCATGGGAACGTGGAACGATTTCATGTGGCCCCTCATCATCATGACGGACCAGTCCAACTACACCCTGCAGGTGGGTCTGGCGAACCTGATGGGGGAGCATGTGCTGGACCTCGAACTGATGATGGCCGGCTCGGTGGTCACCATCATCCCCGTGCTGGCGCTCTTCCTCGTGTTCCAGAAGCATTACGTCCGCGGTATCATGGTCGGCGGCGTCAAAGAATGACGCTGCCGTTCTCCTCCTCCTGAATCATTCACGGTGACGGTATGCAGCAGATCCTTCTTCTTCTCTCCCTCATTTCGCTCCTCTCCGCGCAGGCGCCGCGGTCGTCCAGGGTGCTCGACGACGGCAGCGACGCGTCGCGCTGGACCCCGTTCCAATCCCTCGGCGTTCAGGTGACCCGCCGGGGAGAGGAGGGGGCGGTGCGGTTCGACATCGATTTCCGCAAGGGGTCCGGTTACGGCGGCATCGTACGCACCTTCGCGGACGAACTGCCGGAGAACTACGAGCTATCGTTCCGCATGCGGGCGACCGTTCCGGTGAACAACTTCGAAGTGAAGGTGAGCGGCGACAGTGCCGGCGAGAACATCTGGTGGGTGAACCGGAAGAACTACATGTATCCCACCGAATGGAAACGCATCGTCCTCAAGAAGCGTCACCTCGGGTACGCATGGGGGACGCGGTATGCGGCGAATCCGCCCCGGCTCTCCCGGCTGGAGATCGTCGTCACCGCGGGGACCGGCGGCTCCGGAAGCGTCTGGATCGACGACGTGACGCTGACCGCGCTGCCGTCCCCACCATCCGTCATCCCCGAACCGACCGTCACCGCGTCGTCGTTCGTGAAGGGCGGCGAGCCCATCAACGTTCGTACCGGAACAGCGGGCCCCTGGCGGAGCAAAGGGAAGGGGAGCGAATGGTTGGAACTGGACCTGAAGTATGAAAAAGAGTTCGGCGCGCTGAAACTGGAGTGGGATCCCTCCCTTCGGACGGTGTCGTACGACGTGCTCACCTCGTTCGACCGGAAGACGTATGAAACGATACGCTCGGTGGAGCACGGGAAGACCGGTGTCACTTTTCTGTACCTCCCCGAATCGGAGGCGCGCTATGTGCGCATCGCGATGAAGAAGAACGGGGGCGGAAATGCGTACCGGCTGAACGAATTGGAGGTCATCGGAAGCGATGCGGTCTCTTCCCCCAACCAGTACTTCGAACAGGTCGCCGCGGCGGCGCCGAAGGGGATGTATCCGCGGTACTTCCTGAAACAGCAGCCGTATTGGACCGTGGTCGGCGTTCCGTCGGACACGCGCGAAGCGCTCTTCGGCGAGGACGGCGCGTTGGAGACCGACCGGCAGAAATTCTCGCTGGAACCGTTCATCGTCCTGGATGGACCGAACCGAGTATTGCATTGGGAGAATGCGGTGACCGAACAGTCTCTCGACGCACGGTACCTGCCGGTGCCGACCGTGGTGCGCGTGTATGACGGCATGACGCTCACCGTGACGGCCCTGGCGACGGGCGAGCCGGAGCGTTCCGCGGCGATGCTCCGGTATGTCGTGAAGAACACCTCCGCAACGCGCATGAACGGTTCGTTCTACCTTGCCCTGCGTCCGTTCCAGGTCAATCCGTCGTCCCAATGGCTCAATTATGACGGCGGCTTCGCGTTCACGCGATCCATATCTTTCGCCGGTTCCCGCGCCGTCGTCGACGGTCATCCCGTCATCGTCTCCGGCACCCCCGCATCGGCGGGCGCGGTCGCATCGGACCAGGGGGACATCACGGACGCTATTTCATCGAACACCATTCCCCCCGCCGCCGCGGCGGAGGACCGTAACGGCATGGTCTCCGGCGCGTTCCGGTACACCTACTCGCTCGCTCCGGGCGATTCGATGACGGTGGTCGCCGCGTCACCGTTCACGGCGGAAGGGGACCGGTGGACCGCCGCATCTCCGACGCCGGAAGAGTTCGAACGGGTGCTGCAGGAAGTGCGTTCGTTCTGGACGGCAAGACTCACGACGGTCGAATTCTCCGTGAACGCCGAAGCGCAGCGGTACGTGGACCTCATCCGTTCCAATCTCGCGTACATCCTCATCAACAAGGACCGGTTCGGGTTCCAGCCGGGCTCCCGTTCGTACGAACGGTCATGGATCCGTGACGGTTCGATGACCTCCGACGCGCTGCTGAAGCTCGGCATCACCGAGGAACCGAAACGGTACCTGGAATGGTATTCCGGACATCAGTACGAATCCGGTGCGGTCCCCTGTGTGGTCGACACGCGTGGTCCGGACCCCGTGCCGGAGCATGACAGCCATGGTCAGCTCATCTTCGCCATCATGGAATACTTCCGGTTCACCGGCGATACAGCCTTCCTGCGTTCGCGGTGGAAGAACATCACGGCGGCGGTCGGTTACATTCAATCGCTCCGTGCGCAACGGATGACGCCGGAATACCGCGACGGCGGTGACGAGAAACGGGCGTTCTACGGCCTGGTCACCGAATCCATCAGCCATGAAGGATACTCCGACAAACCGATGCACTCCTACTGGGACAATTTCTTCGTCCTGAAAGGGCTGAAGGACGCCGCCGCCGCGGCCGCGGCGCTCGGTCTGCGAACGGACGCGGCCCGGTACGACAGCCTTGCGAAGGCGTTCCGTACCGACCTGTACGCTTCCATCGCGCTGGCGATGAAGAACCGGAAGGTCGACTATGTGCCGGGATGCGTCGAGAAGGGGGATTTCGACGCGACCTCCACCTCCATCGCCCTCTTCCCGAACGGCGAGATGAATCACGTGCCGCAGCCGGCGTATCAGCGGACGTTCGACCGCTACTACGACTGGTTCATGCAGCGCGCGAAGGGGGAGCTCACCTGGGACGCGTACACACCGTACGAAGTGCGGAACGTCGGCACGTACGTGTACCTCGGACAGAAGCAGCGGGCGCACGACGTGCTCGAGTTCCTGATGAAGGACCAGCGTCCCCGCGGATGGAACCATTGGGCCGAGGTCGTGGCGAACGGCTACCGCACCGTCCGGTTCATCGGCGACATGCCGCACACCTGGGTCGGCTCGGACTACGTGAACGCCGTTCGCGCCATGTTCGTCTATGAGATCGACGACGATCACACCGTCGTGCTCGGCGCCGGATTGAAGGATGCGTGGGTGAAGGAAGGACTCTCGGTCCGCGGACTGCCGACGCATTACGGAACGGTATCCTATGCCATCGCGCCGCAATCCGGCGGCGTCGTATCGGTCCGGGTGACCGGCACCATCGACGCTTCACGCACCCCGCTGCTCGTTCCGTCGTCGCTTCTCTCTACCGGTCTGAAATCGGCGGCGGTGAACGGCGTGCCGGTTGTCCCCAAAAATGGCTATATTCATCTGTCGTCCCTGCCGGCGACCGTCGAACTCACCTATTGATACCGGCCTTCGCGGCTCGGACCGATGGTCATGCCGGTGCTCGGCATGACCATCACGTTGTACACGCGCACCGGAACCTGATGAAGACCATCCTGCTTCTCCTTTCATTCGCCGTTCTGACAGCGGACGCCCAGTACCGCACCATCGAAGCGGCGGACGATACGCTCGCTCGCATGGACGACCGCGTCGTGACGACGCAGGACCTCTACGAACGCATCGCACTGATGCCGTACGCGGACCGGCTCACCGAACGCGACCACCGCGCCCTGAAGCGGAAGGCGGTCGCCTCCATCGTCGGCGAATACATTCTGGCGGCGGACGACATTCCGGCGGAAGCGATGCCGTGGCGGGAACCGTACACCCGTTCCGTCCTCCGCAGTCTCTTCCTTCGCGACGCCCTCTTCAAACGTGAGATACGCGAACGGGTCACCGTTTCGGAGAAGGAGGTGACGGAGGGTCTGAAACGCTTCGCGAAACGGCGGCATCTGCTCGCCGTGCGGGTCCGCAGCGGGGAGGCCGGCCGGTCCCTCGCCGCCCGGTGGACGGAGCTGAAGCGGCGGGGGACGCCGAACGCGTCCGCCGAACGTCTCCTCGGCGTCCGCTTCGATTCCGTCGCGGTCGCGTTCGGCTCGGCGGATTCCGTTCTCGAAGAGGCAGCGTACCGGCTGAAGGACACCCTCTCCGTCGCCGGACCGCTGCGTTCACAGTTCTACGGCCTGATGGTGGTGACGTTCGTCCGTGAGGACGCGAACCCCGCCGCGGCCGGCCTTTCCATCACCGACCGCCGTACGAGCGTCCGGAACGCCGTGCGGGACCGGAAAGAATCGCAGCTGCAGGTACGTTTCTTCGATACGGTGCTCCGAGGTCATACGATGAGCGTGGACAGCGCGCTCTTCGCTCCGGTCGCCGCTGCGTTGCGCGCGTACATCCTGCGCGATACGGCCGCACGGAGCGTGCCGGCAGGATTCCGCTACATTCCGACCGACATCCACGACCTGATGACAGTGTTCCGTTCCCGGCTCGATTCCCCGTTCGTGAGCGGTACCTTCGGCTCCATCTCCCTCGGCCGGTTCCTCGAGCATCTTTTCTACTACGACTTCAGCGCGCCGTCCCTTCGTCCGGAACGCTTCACCGCATCGTTCCTCCAGATGGTGCGGGCCATCGTCGAAGGGGAGATGGCCTCCGCCGAAGCGGAACGCCGCGGTCTGCAGTACGATCCGGAGGTCCGCCGCGACATTGCGGTCTGGAACGGTCACACCCGTTCCCGTGTGGCTGAATACCTGATGGCGGACACGGTCCGGGGGGAGGAATGGGAGCCGTACTGGTCCCTCTGGCGCCGCGCCCCGGCGCTCGTCGAACGTCATCTGCAGATATCCGTGCAGGAGGTCCTGGTGACGGATTCGTCCGATGCTCGACGGATCGAACTCGCGCTCCGGGGCGGTGCGGCGATGGATTCGGTCGCGCGGGAACGGACGCTGCGCACCGGTTGGCGGAAGGAGGGAGGTCGTTCCGGATGGTTCCCCTTCGCGAAGTACCCCGCACTGGCGGCGAAGACGATGATGGTCTCCGCCGGTACGCTCTCGCCGCCGGTGCGGCTTCCCGAAGGATTCTCCCTCTTCCGCGTGCTCGGCCGCCGTTTCGACGGCGATACGCTGATGCTCGATTCGCTGCTGCAGCGCGAGCGGCTGCGGACCGACACGCAGCGCCGTTCCGCCGCGGTGACGGCGGCGGTCGCCGCGAAGGCGCTGAACCGCCGCGTGGAGTTCTATGATGACCGTATCGACCGGGCGGAAGTCCCCGACATCGCGATGGTGACCCGGCGCATCATCGGGTTCGGCGGGCGCCTCAACGCGGCCCCTGAGCTCTATCCACAGTGGCAATGGGTGGAACGGTGGAAACGGATGAAAGAAATGAACCCGTGAACGGAGGCTGAACCGATGAGGACCATCATCGTACTGCTCGCCGCCCTGATGGCGGCGGAGACCATGACGGCGCAGCAGCGCACGTACTGCAACCCGCTCAATATCGACTACGGGTACGGCGCCATCCCGAACTTCACGGCGATGGGGAAGCACCGTACGACGGCGGACCCGGCCATCACGCTCTTCAAGGGGAAGTACTATCTCTTCTCCACCAATCAGTACGGATACTGGTGGAGCGGCGACATGCTCTCCTGGAACTTCATCCCGAGGCTCTTCCTGAAGCCGTATCACAAGGTGTACGATGAACTGTGCGCTCCCGCCGCCGGCGTCATCGGCGACACGCTGCTCCTGCTCGGGTCCACCCACACCACCTCGTTCCCGATTTGGATGAGCAAGGACCCGACGCGCGACGCGTGGACCGAAGCGGTCGATTCCCTTCAGGTCGGCGCATGGGACCCGGCGTTCTTCACGGACGACGACGGCCGGCTGTATCTCTACTGGGGGTCGAGCAACGATAGACCGCTCTACGGACAGGAGATCGACCGTCGCACGTTCGTTCCCATCGGCACGAAACAGGAGCTCATCCGGCTGCACGACGACGTGCATGGCTGGGAGCGGTTCGGTGAACATGCGGACAACACCTTCCTCCGCCCGTTCATCGAAGGGGCGTGGATGAACAAGCACGACGGACGGTACTATCTGCAGTACGCCGCACCGGGAACGGAGTTCAGCGGATACGGCGACGGGGTGTACGTTTCGGACCGCCCCCTCGGTCCGTTCACCTATCAGTCCCACAATCCCTTCGCGGTGAAACCGGGCGGATTCGCCCGCGGCGCCGGCCACGGGGCGACGTTCCAGGACCTGCATGGCAACTGGTGGCACATCGGCACCATCGCCATTTCCGTGAAGAACAATTTCGAACGGCGTCTCGGTTACTGGCCCGCCGGTTTCGACGAGGACGGCATCCTGTACTGCACCACCGCGTACGGCGATTATCCGCACCGCATGCCCGACGGCCCGCTCGCGCCCGGGACGACCGGCTTCGCCGGTTGGATGCTCCTGAACTATCAGCGGCCGGTGAGCGCATCGTCCACCCTCGGCGGATACGCCCCCAATTTCGCGGCGGACGAGGACATCAAGACATACTGGAGCGCGCGTTCAGGCGACGCCGGGGAATGGTTCCAGAGCGACCTCGGTTCCCTCTGCACCGTCCGCGCCCTGCAGGTGAACTATGCGGACCAGAACGCCGGACTGATGGGAAAGCAGAACGGCATCCGGCACCGGTACCGCATCCGTCATTCGAAGGACGGGGTGCGGTGGAGCACGCTGGTGGACAAGAGCCGTAACACGAAGGACGTGCCGCACGACTACGTGGAGCTGCCGAACGGCGTGGAGACACGGTACCTGCGCATCGAAAACATCGAAGTGCCGACCGGTACGTTCGCGCTCAGCGGATTCCGGGTGTTCGGACACCGGCCCGGCGCCGCGCCGGACACCGTGACGGACTTCATCGCGCTGCGGGGCGACAGCGAACGCCGGAACGCATGGCTCAAGTGGCGTCAGCAGGACGAAGCGGACGGATATGTCATCTACTGGGGGACGGCGCCGGAGAAGCTCTACAACAGCGTGATGGTCTACGGCGCGAACGAGTATTACCTCCGGATGCTGGACCGAGACCGGCCGTACTACCTCCGCATCGAGGCGTTCAACGGTTCCGGGATCGGTGCGAAAAGCTCCGTCCTGGAATGCCCGTGATAACGGTTTCTTTTTCAGGTAAATAGCGGTATAATGCGCCCATGGCCTCGGAACATGCACATCTGGAGCAGGAGATACGCAAGCTCGCGTCGTTCGTCCCCATTTCGGCGACGGTCGCGAACATCATCCGTTATGAACTGAAGGGCGAAGCGGCCAACCGGCGTCTCCGCTCCCACATCGAAGCGGACAACGCCATCACCGTGATGGTGCTGCAGGCGGCGAACTCCTCCTTCTACGGGTTCCGCGGCCAGGTCGTCACGGTGGCCCACGCCGTGATGCTCATCGGGTTCGAAGAGATCAGCCGCATCGTACTGATGCACGAGCTCCGGCAGCGCATCATCGCGCTGAATCCGGCCCAGCAGGAATCCGTGAAGCGGCTCTGGATCCATAGCATCACCACCGCGACCCTCTCCCGCATCCTCTGCCGCGAACTCGGTCTGCACACCAGCGGCGAAGAGTTCACCGGCGGACTCCTCCACGACCTTGGCAAGCTCTTCTTCATCCAGAACGTACCGGACCTCGCCGGCCGCATCGCGCAGCGCATCGCGGAAGGAACGGACGACGTCGAAGCCGAACGCGAGATCGCCCGTTGGCCGCACACCGACATCGGCGCGCTGCTGGGACTGCAATGGGACCTTCCGCCGGTGCTCTGCGACGTGATGAAACTGCATCATCTTTCCGACCCTCTCGAGGAGGGACAGTCCATCGTCGCCGTCATCCGGCTGGCGGACCTGTTCTGCGAGAAGTGGGGATACGGCATCGGTGAAGGGAATGCGCCGGACCGCATCTCGGAAGACCCCTGCTGGGACCACCTGCGGCGGAGCGTCGCCGGATTGAACGGCCGTACGGCCGAAGAGATCGAAGGGGTCGTGAAGCCGGAATTCGACACCCATACGGAGTTCCGCGAACTCTTCCATTGACGGAGGCTACGGCCATGCGCGACATCCGCAACGAGATCCAGAACATCGGCGACGTCATCCCCATCCCCTCCATGGTGACGATGATCCTCACCCAGACGCTGACGGGAGAGACCGCGGGACGCAAGCTCATCGCCATCATCGAGTCCGACGCGTCGCTCACCGCCATGGTGCTCCGGGCCGCCAATTCCGCCTTCTACGGCATCCGCTCCGGCGTCTCCACCGTCTCGCACGCCGTGATGGTGCTCGGTCACCAGGAGATCAACCGGCTGGTCCTCACCTACGAACTGAAGCAGCGCATCCTCTCCCTCAACACCGAGCAGCGTGATTTCCTGAACCGTCTCTGGATCCACAGCGTGTCGGTCGCCACCGCCTCCCGCATCGTCGCCAAAGCGGCCGGTGTGCGGACCTCGGGCGAGGAGTTCACCGCCGGTCTTCTGCACGATATGGGGAAGATCGTGCTCGTCCAGCATTTCCCCGACATGTTCGTCCGCGCCGCCGCCATGGGGACCGACCTCGGTCTTCCCGACGTGCAGGCGGAAGAACAGGTCTTCGCCATATCGCATGACGAGGTCGGCGGCATGCTGGCCGAACAATGGAACCTCCCTGCCTCCATCGCCGATACGATGCGGTTCCACCACCGATGCGGTTCCGCGACCGCCGACGTTCCGCTCACCTGCGTCGTCCGGCTTGCTGACCTCCTGGTCGAACGCTGGGGTATCGGCATCGACGAAGGGACCGCCGACGGCGCCGTCACGGACAATGAGTGCTGGAAGATCCTGTCGGACCGTTTCCCCTCCATTGCGTCGGTCGACGTTCAGGAGTTCGAAGAGGGGGTCCGCATGGAATTCGAGAACAATCAGGCCTTCTCCGAACTCTTCACCTGATCCGACCGCAATACCGCCCTTGTCCGGAACGTCACGTCACGTATTCCGGACCGTTCTCTCCGCATCCTCACAAGCCACGTGCATAAAATTAGCCACCCGCATCTTTCTGCCGTTAAATTTCGCCGGATTTCCTCTTTTTTTTCAGGCACGGTATTTGTCGAAATAGTCCCAGACTATAATATGACGAGTACCGATGACCATTGCGACCATCACCGGCATCCGTCCGGACTTCATCCGGATGAGCAAAGTGTTCGAACAGCTGGACAAGCACTTCGAACACATCATGATCCATACGGGCCAGCACTACGACGATGAGCTGAGCCGCATCTTCTTCCGCGAACTGAAGATACGGCAGCCCGATTACACCCTCGACACGGGGCGGAACAGCCGGAACCACTACGAACAGCTCTCCTACCTCTCCACAGAGGTCATCGGACTGCTCAAACGGCATCGCATCGATCCCGCGATGGTGCTCTTCCTCGGCGATTCGAACTCGGCGCTCGCCAGCGTGCCGCTGTTCAAGGAGGGGTACCGCATCGGCCATATCGAAGGGGGCATGCGCTCCTACGACCGCCGGATGCCGGAGGAGGTGAACCGCGTGTTGTGCGATTACGTCTCGGACCAGGTGTTCGTCTACACGAAACTGTACAAGGAACGGCTGGTCCGCGAGAACAAGGATCCCCGCCGTATCCACGTGGTCGGCAACACCATCGTGGAAGTGGTGCGGCAGTACATGCCCACCGGCCGCCGGAGCCGCGACTTCATCCTGGCGGACATCCACCGCAGCGAGAACCTCGCCGACGCCCGGCAGTTCGCCCACATTCTGAACTTTTTAGAACGGCTCGGAAAGAAGACCGGACTGCCGGTCCGTCTCGTCCGCTTCCGCCGGGCGGAACGGCTCATCGAAGAGCACGGACTCCTCGACGACAAGAAACACATCGAACTCGCCGGACCGTACGGTTTTCTGCAGTACCTCGACCTCCAGTACAACGCCTACGGCGTGGTCTCCGATTCCGGTACCTGTCAGGAAGAATGCCCGCTGCTGGGAGTTCCGGTGGCGGTGCCGAGGAACGCGACCGAACGGCCGGAATCGGTGGAGAACGGCAACAGCATCCTGCTGGGCGAAACGGCCCCGGTCGAGACCATGGTGAAGAAGACCCTCAGGTTCTTCGAAGGATATTCCGTCACGCCGGCGCAGCGGCGCTGGCTCGGGAACGGACGAACGTCGGAAACGATCGCGAACATACTCAGAAAGGAACTGTGACATGAAGAACGTGCTCATCGTCGGAGGGGCCGGCTACGTCGGCGGCGCCATCACGGACCTCGTGGCGGACCAGAAGTACAACGTCCGCGTGTACGACTCTCTGCTGTACGAGGATTCGTACCGTAAAGAGATCGACTTCGTCTTCGGCGACGTCCGCGATACCGAACGGCTCCGCCCGCACCTCCGGTGGGCCGATACCGTCGTCTGGCTCGCCGCCATCGTCGGCGACGGCGCCTGCCAGCTCAAGCCCGAACTCACCGTGGCGGTGAACGAGGAGCCGCTGAAATGGCTGGCGGCCAACTATGACGGCCGCATCATCTTCATGTCCACCTGCTCCGTGTACGGAGCGCAGGACCGGGAACTGGACGAAGATTCTCCGACCAGTCCGCTCTCCCTCTACGCCTCCACCAAGCTTCGGGCGGAATCGTTCCTGAAACAGAAGAACGCGATGATCTTCCGGCTGGGGACCCTCTTCGGCGTGGGGGACCTGTACGCCCGGATCCGGATGGACCTCGTCGTCAACGCCCTGACCGTCCGCGCTCACACGCAGGGGATGCTGAGCGTGTTCGGCGGCGACCAGTTCCGTCCGCTCCTCCACGTCAAGGACGTGGCCCGCGCCGTGGTCCAGAACCTCCGGTCCGAGCACACGGGCATCTTCAATCTCCACCGTCAGAACGTCCGCATCGTGGACCTGGCGTACCAGGTGCGGAACCACTTCCCGGACTGCATCATCGAACGGTCCGAGATGCCGTTCCAGGACACCCGGAACTACCGCGTGAGCAGCCGGAAGGCGCGCGAGGTGTTCGGGTTCAACCCCGTCCATTCCATCGACGACGGCATCATGGAACTGAAGTTCCTCGTCGAAACGGGCCGCATCAAGGACGTGAACGCGAAACGGTACTCCAATCAGGCGTTCCTCTCCACCCAGCTGCAGGAGGAGAAGAAGGCGGAACTCGTGGCGGCATGACCATGAACGACGAACCTCGGCTCATCAAAGGGGGCATCGCGGTGGACGACCGCGGCTCCGTCAGTTTCACCAACGACTTCCACTTCGAAGGCGTGAAGCGGTACTACATGATCCGGAACCACCGGCAGGGATTCATCCGCGCGTGGCACGGTCACCGGTTCGAAGGGAAGTACTTCACGGTCGTCAAAGGCTCCGCCCTCGTCTGCGGCGTGAAGATCGACGATTGGGCGAACCCGTCGCGAAGCCTGCCGGTGCACCGGTACGTCCTGACGGACATCGCCCCTTCGGTCCTCTACCTGCCGGGCGGCTACGCCAACGGCGAGATGTCGCTCACCGAAGATGCGCAGATCATGGTCTTCTCGACCTCGACACTGCAGGAGAGCGTCAACGATGACGTGCGGTGGGACCAGAACCACTGGAATCCCTGGACGATCGAATCACGATAGGAGACGGTATGGAATCGGTTGCGGTCATCGGCGCGGGCGGCATGCTCGGATACGCCGTTTCGGAGTTCTTCGCGCAGCGCGGGTACGGTGTGCGGCGCATCACCCGGAAGGAGTACGACATCACGAAGCACCCGTTCGCGGCGCTCGAGCGGCTTCTCGCGGACGTGAACGTCGTCATCAACTGCGCCGGCGTCATCAAACCGCAGATCGCGGCGAACAGCACGGAGGACGTCATGCGGGTCAACGCGGTCTTCCCGCGCAACCTCGCGACCTTTTGCAAAGGGATGAACATCAAGTGCTTCCACGTCACGACGGACTGCGTCTACTCCGGTTCGAAGGGCCGGTACAGCGAGGACGACGTGTTCGACGCCGAGGACCTGTACGGACTCTCCAAGAACGCCGGCGAACCGATGAACTGCATGACGCTCCGCACCTCCATCATCGGCGAGGAACGGGGACAGTCGCGCTCCCTCGTGGAATGGGCCCGCAGCCAGCAGGGGAACGGGGTGAACGGGTTCGTCAATCACTTCTGGAACGGCGTCACCACGCTCCACCTCGCCGAGGTCATCGAGAAGATCATCCGGCACGACATGTACACCGAGGGGATCTACCATCTGCATTCCCCGAACGCGCTCTCCAAGAAGGAACTGCTCGAAGCCATCGACATGGTGTACGAGCTCGGCCTGACCGTCCGTCCGGCCGAGGCGCCGCAGTTCTGCGACCGCACCCTCGGCAGCATCTACTCGTTCAGCACGCTGCTGTGCACCAAGACCATCCAGATGCAGCTCTTCGAGATGAAGGAGTTCTTCGAACTGGCGAACGCCCCGAGCCTGGCAGAACTGTGACCCTGCCGGGCACCGCTCCCGTCCGCCGCCACGACATCCACTGAGGAATCCATGTTCTTCCGACGATCCGCCGAACGCCCCGACACCTTTTTCGTCTCCCGCGAGCTCTTCCTCGATGCCGCCCGGCTGTTCATCCGGCCCGCGGCCACCGTGGCGGACATCGGCTGCGGCATCCGTCCGCAGCGGTACATCGTTCCGCAGACGCATTACTGCGTCGACGCACACCGGCAGTACCTCGAACACTACCGGCAGCGGGGCGCCGGATTCGCCGGAACGGACTACGTCTTCATCAACGCCCTGTGGGGAGATGCCCTCAACGATCCTCGGCTGGCGGACGTGGAGACCATCTTCGCCCTGGACGTGATCGAGCATATCGAGAAGGAGGAGGGGAAGCGGCTGCTGGAACGGACCGTCGCCGCGGCCAAGGAGCAGGTGGTCATCTTCACCCCGCTGGGCTTCGTGCCGCAGCACCATGAGGACGGGAAGGACGCCTGGGGTCTCGACGGCGGGAAATGGCAGGAACATCTCTCCGGCTGGCTGCCGGAGGAGTTTGCGGGGGACTGGACGTTCCTCGTCTGCGAGGATTTCCACACCCACGACAACATGCAGCACCGGCATGAGAAACCGGTCGGTGCCTTCTTCGCGTTCCTCAACAAGCGGGTACCTCCTCCGGCTCCTTCGCCGGACCTCTGTTTCCGGTTCACCGGTCTCGGCGATATCGCGGCCGATGCCGAAACGCTCATCAGTCTGGCGAACCAGCGGAGCGGCGGCTGGGAAGCGGTCGTCAGCGACGGCGTTCCCGGAGACGAACTCCGCCATCTCGTCGAGGCGCTCTCCACCCGTTCATCCTCCTTCCAGCACCGGAACGACGGCCAGTACCGAACGACGGCCCCGACGGTCATCCGCCTGGCGGCGGGGGACCGTCTGTTGCCCGACGCCGTCGACACCGTCCGCGCGTCGTTGACCGATACGGCCGGTGAATCGGTGGTGATCTTCACGGACCGCACGCCGGAACCGGGCGGTTCGCTGAAGCGCTCCGTCCAGCAGACCAGAACGGTTCCGGCGGGATTCGCCGCCCCGGCGATGATGTACGAAGACCTGACACGCCGCGGCTTCACGGCGATGCCGAGAAGCGTCGCCGAAAGGGTCGAATCGCGTCCTCTGCAGTTCCTGCAGACCGTCAAGGCCGAAGCCCTCTTCCGGGCGATGCCGGTACCGGCACGGATCGTGGAACAGGCGGTGCTGCAACCGGCCGCCATCGATGCAGATGCCGCCCGTTATGTTCGCATCATGGAATACACCTGGCTGCTGCACCGGTGGATGCGCAATGTGAGCTTCTCCGAAGCGTACCGCGCGGCGGATATCGATTCTCCTGACGGCAGTCAATCGTTCATTCAGTACTTCTTCGACGGTGCGACGGACGAAGGGAGTCCCGTCCACAACGCCCTCATCTGGGACGATTACATCGCCTGGCTGACCGCCGGTTTGGCGTCGCTCAACCGGGGGACCAAGAAGCGCATCCTGCAGCACGGCCGGAAGGTCTTCTCGTCCCTCCGGAACCTCCGTCCGATGTTCGAGCGGTATCATGCCTTCTTTTCGCGGCCGGACTTCGCCGTGCCGGCCGCGGCACGCGCCGTACCGGTCCCGGTTCCCGCCGACCGGAAGGAGGATGCAGAATACACCGCACTGCTCCACCGTCACATCGAACGGCGTCTCAAGGAGTCCGACCACGACGGGGCGCAGCTGGCGGTCGAGTTCCTCGTCCGTGCCACCGGAACGCTGGACAGCGCCGTGCTGAACCGTTTCGCAGAATCGGCGATGGTGAACGGCAACCTCCGCTCCCTGCGTGCGGTGGTCGAACGGCTCGGCGCCTTCGCGCAGCTGTCCGACGCCGGGAAGGCGGCGAGTCTGGCGGCCGGAGACGCTCCGCCGGAGTCGGGAATCGCGTCCATCGGTGATCCGGTCATCCGCGAGAACCTGCGGCGACATCTCGCCGGCGCCGCCATGCCGTTCGTGACCGACGACATCTCCGCCTGGACGTGCGATGCGGACGTGCATCGGAACGTGATGGTCCACTCGGTGAAGGCCTCCTGCCGGGAGTGCGGAACCCCGCTGCAGCGCACCGTCACGCTGCCCATCGGCGGCGCACCCGGGAACGCCCCCGTGCTCTGCCACTCCTGCGCCGCGCCGTACACCCTTACGGACCGGCTCTTCCGGGAATGGGTCGAACGGCGGAACGCCGCGCTGCCGGCCGCACCGCCGGTCCGCGCTTCGGGCCCCCGCGTGGCGCTGGTGATGCGCTATTCGAGCGTCATCAGCGGCGGCGTGAACATGATCTTCCAGTACGCGGAATGGCTCCGCGAACTCGGCTGCACCGTCACCGTCCATTCCAACGAACCGAACTCGCCCCTCCGGAAGTTCACCGGCACCTTCAGCATGGTGAAGAACGCCGGCGAGGTCCCCGCCGGGAAGTACGACGCCGTCTTCTGCATGTGCGCCGCGGACGTCCCGGTGATGCTGCAGAAGTATCCGAAGGAACGGGTCGCCCTCATCTGTCAGGGATACGAGGGGTATCACTACGGCCACACCTATGAGGAGCTCCGTGCGGACAAGTACATCTTCGACGAGATCCATGCACTTCCGGCGGCGAAGTTCGCCGTCTCTCGCCATCTCACGCATCTCTTCGCGGAGAAGTTCGGCCAGCAGGCGTACTACATCCCCAACGGCACGGACCGGTCCGTGTTCCGTCCGGACCTGAGCATACGCCGAACGTCCCCTTCCGTACTGTTCGTCGGCAATCCGTACCAGCAGCTGAAGGGGGCCGATATGCTCCTTTCGGCCCTCTCATCGCTCCAGGCGAGCCGGTACGCGATGCCCGGCCTGACCCTCCATATCGCCATCGGAGGGGGGGCGGAGAAGATGGACCACCGCATCCAGACCGACCGGTTCGCGGTGCAGTACCATGTGGGGCTCGGCCGGAAGGAGATGGCCGCGCTGATGAACAGCGTCGACCTCGTCGTCAACACGTCGTGGTACGAAGGATTCTCCCTGCCGATGCTCGAGGCGATGGCGTGCGGCACGCCGGTCATCACCACGCGCAACATGGGGGCGGAGAGCTTCTGCGAGCACGGGAAGAACGCGTTCGTCGTTCCGTACGGCGACGTCTCCGGACTCGCCACCGCGATGCTCGCCGTGCTCAGCGGCGCTGAAGACCTCGCCCCGATGCTGCGCGAGGCGCAGAAGACCGCCGATGAGTATTCCACGGAGCGTTCGGTCCGCGCATTCGTGAACGAGACGGAACGGTTCCTCGGCGTCTCGTTCTCGCGGAGCCGGGTCGAACCGCTTGTCCGGCGTGCGGCGCATGCCGCTCCGTCGTCCGCGCGCGACCGCTCCGACCGTCCGAAGTTCACCGTGCTCGTGCCGACCTACAATCAGGCGGGGTACATCCCCGATACGCTCGACAGCCTGCGCCGTCAGACGGTGGAGGACTGGGAGGCGGTGGTGGTGAACGACGGCTCCACGGACAACACCCGCCGCGTCATCGAGCGGTACGCCCTGGCGGACGACCGCATCCGGACCTTCCATAAATCGAACGGCGGCGTCGCGTCCGCGCTCAACGAGGCGCTCCGTCAGGCACGCGGCGAATGGATCCTCTGGCTCTCGTCCGACGACCTCTTTGAGGCGGACAAGCTGAAGGTCCACGAACGCCATTTCGCCGCCCACCCGGAGGCGCGATTCTTCTACACCAACTACAGTCTGCTCTACCAGCAGACGCAGCAGAAGGTCCCCGGGTATCCCGGCATCGCCGCGGACGAGGACCGGGTGCTGAGCTTCTTCTACACCAACTACATCAACGGCATCAGCATCTGCATCCACCGCTCGGTCTTCTCGTCGGTCGGCTTCTTCAACGAGATCCTCCGCGATGGTCAGGACTACGATATGTGGCTGCGCATCGCCCGTCAGTTTCCGTTGCAGTACATCGACGCCCGGACCTGCACGTACCGTGTCCACCCGGAGCAGGGCGCCAGCAAGTTCCCCGAGGCGGGCATCTACGATTCGGCGCTGTCGTGCGCGCAGTTCCTCAACACCCATCCGTACGCCGCCATCTTTCCGAAGCTCGATCCGGCGGACCCGGTCTCGGTGGACACGGCGGTGAAGAAGACCTTCTCCATCGTGATGGACCAGAACTCCTTCATCAACAAGCTCGGGTTCGGCCCGCTCCTCATCGACCGGCTGCACGAATGGGTCTCCGCCGGTTCGCCCCCCGGATACCGCACCGAACTGAACGCCAAGATCCGGCAGTACATCGTGGCCGTCCTGGGACAGGAACAGTCCGAGCCGGTGCGGGAGATGTTCGCGACGCTCTACAACGCCGGAACGGACGATTTCCGCTACCGTCCCCGCGACGTCTTCGCGCATGCGCACCGCTTCATCCTCGAACGGAAGCGGACCGTTGCGCCGGCCGAGGCGGAGAAGTACGACCGGTACATGAAACGGTTCGATGCCATCGTCGCGCTCCGGACCGAGGGACGGAAGCATGTGGCGCTGGCGGTACAGGCGATGGAGCGCCGGTCGTACGACGAAGCGCTCCGGCACATCGCCGCGGCGGAAGGGGCTGACCTGCACGACGTGCAGGAAGAACTGAGCGTGATGAAGGGGTGTGCACACCTCGGTCTGCAGGACCTCCCGAAGGCGCGGGAGGCGTTCGAAGAGACCCTTGCACGGAATCCCGAATCGTCCGAAGCGTGTGCCGGCCTCGGCGAGGTCTTCTTCCTGGCCGGCATGGACCGGGAGTCCAAGACGATGTTCGAATGGGCGGTCCGGTACGATGCGTCGAACCAGAGTGCGATGAACGGACTGTGCCGCGCCAATACGGAGCTCGGACTCCCCGAGGACGACAATGCTCTCCGGACGGTATCGGAGGAGGTGCCCGCATGAACCCGTCCGCCTCCCGCCGGCGCCCGACCATCGCGCTGTGCATGATCGTGAAGAACGAGGAGCGCTACCTCCGCGGCTGCCTCGAATCCGCCCGGCCGTATGTGGACGAGATCGTCGTCGTGGACACCGGTTCCACCGACGCGACCGTCTCCATCGCCGAAGAGTTCGGCGCCGTCGTCCGGCATTTCGCCTGGAACGGGAATTTTTCCGACGCCCGCAACGAATCGCTCCGCAGCGCCTCGTCCGACTGGGTGCTGTACCTGGACGCCGACGAACGCCTTCTCACCGGCGATGCGCTCCGCGCCATCGATCCGCCGAAGAACGCCGGCGCGTACAACGTCTCCATCCGGAGCCGGCACATCCTCCCGAGCGGCGTGGTGGACCAGGTGAACCAGTACCAGCGTTTCTTCCGGCGTTCACCCTCCGTCCGGTTCGAAGGGATGGTGCACGAACAGGTGATGCCGTCGGTGCTCCGGAGCGGGAAGAATATCCTTCCCAGCGCCGTCGTCATCGAACATCTCGGGTACGGTGAGAGTCTCGAGAAGATCATGCAGAAGTGCGACCGCAATGCGGAGCTGCTCCGCCGCCAGCTGGCGGCCAATCCGGACGACCACTACGCACGGTATCAGCTCGGCAATACGCTCGGCGTGATGCAACGCTACGACGAAGCGGAGCCCCACCTGCTGGCGGCGGTGGAGAAGGACCGGAACGCGAGCATCCGGGCATCGGCATGCAACATCCTCGTCGAGGTGGCGATGCACCGTCAGGATCTGGCGGCCGCCGAATCGTGGTGCCGTCGTTCCATCACGCTCGTGCCGGACCAGGTGATGGCGTACTGGTTCCTCTCCGGCATCCTCGCGTTCCGACACCGTTACGCGGAAGGGATCGATCTCCTCTCGACGATCAGGAAACAGGCAGGGAAAGAGACCGGTCTGGCGCACGACATGGCGCTGTCCGAACCGGAGTTGCAGCAGCGCGCCGCCCTTTGCTTTGAGGGACTGGCGAACGACGCGATGACCTCCAAGGATATGGCCGGCGTGCAGGCGGCGGTGGGGGCGGCGGAAGCGTACGGCGTCCGGACGGTGAAGCTACAGACCGCCGGAGCACAGTCGGCCATGGCGCTGAACGACCTCCGCGTGGCGGCGGGGCGCATCGACTATGTCATCCGCCACCTGCCGGAAGACGCTGTCGTTCAAAAGGAGCGGTTCCTCGCTGTGAAGAAACGTATCGAAGCGTTGGAGCCCGTGTAGCACAATATTGTGCAGGTGTCCGGCATTTCGCACTTCCGTCCGCCAACCCCCCTGTTCCGCGGGAAGTAGAGGGACATGATTTGGCACGGTAATTGTCGGATAAGGACCTATAGTCGATTCACACCGTTCAGGGAAGAACGGTCCGTTCGTTGCGGCATGGATGCCATCACCGATCATTCTGTGAGGTCTATATGGCATTCTCGACCGGCGGTCGCATCAACACCAACATCGGTGCGGACCAGGCCTACGCCGCCCTGAACGATATCACGCGCGATCTCGGAGTCCATCAGCTCCGGCTCGCGACCGGCAAGCGCATCAATTCCGCCTCCGACGACGCTTCGGGCTACGTCATTTCGAAGAAGATGGAGGGGCGCATCCGCGCGATGACCGCGGCGCTGGACAACGTCGGCGACGCGCAGAGCGTGTACGGCGTGGCCGAAGGGGCGCTGCAGACCATCGCCGACATCCTGACGACGATCCAGGAGAAGCAGACCCGCGCCGCGAACGGCGCGATGGGGACCGAAGAGAAATCGGCCATCGTGTCCGAGATCAACTCGCTCCTCTCCGAGATCGACGACATCACCGGTCAGACGAAGTTCAACGGCACGACGCTCCTCTCCGGCGGATACGCACAGGGGTTCCAGGTGGGAGAGAGCGCGTCGAGCATCCTCACCGTCTCCTTCAATTCGGTCGACACCGCGGCCCTGCTGGGCGTGGCGGCCGGCTCCGTCACCACCTCCAACATCGGTTCCCTCACCGTCGAACAGGCCCTCTCTTCGATCAACACCGAGATCGGCAAGATCGGGGCGTACGTCAACCGGCTGCAGACCAAGGAATCGAACATCACCACCGCCATCACGAACACCGAGGCGGCGAAGAGCCGCATCATGGACGCGGATGTCGCCAAGGAACAGATCTTCGCATCGAAGCTGCAGATCCTGCAGCAGACGGCCACGGCCCAGCTGGCCCAGGCCAATGCGTCGCCGCAATCATTCTTATCTCTCTTCAAGTGACACATCCCCCATACGGCACCGGAACGGCCTGAACGGCGTTCCGGTGCCTCCTTCCTTCCGCTCCGTGCGAGCGGTGTTCCGTCATTTTTCCCCTCAAGAACCGCCGTGAGGTGCCGATAACCTTTATGGCAGGCCGAACGCAGGCCTGTCCCACACATCTCGGGCAAGGACGCCCGACCCACTTATAATTACACGGAGGTAATTATGGCATTCTCAACAGGCGGCAGGATCAACACCAACATCGGCGCGAACCAGGCGTACAGCGCGCTGAACACCATCAGCCGCGAGCTCGGCGTGCACCAGCTGCGTCTGGCCACCGGCAAGCGCATCAATTCCGCGGCGGACGACGCCTCCGGATACGTGATCTCCAAGAAGATGGAAGGACGCATGCGCTCGATGAGCGCCGCTCTGGACAACGTCGGCGACGCGCAGAGCGTGTACGGCGTGGCCGAAGGGGCGTATCAGACGGTCGCGGACATCCTGACCACCATCAAGGAGAAGCAGACCCGGGCGGCCAACGGCGCCATGGGAGGGGACGAGAAGGACGCCATCGCGGCCGAGATCAACTCCCTCATGAACGAGATCACCGACATCGCCAACCAGACGAAGTTCAACGGCACCACGCTGCTCACCGGCGCCTCGAACTACTCCACCTCGTTCCAGGTCGGCGAAGCGTCGACGGACACGCTGACCGTGTCGTTCGCGAAGATCACCACCGCGTCCGGCGGACTGCTGTCGGTCGCCGCCGGTTCCGTGACCTCGGTGAACATCAGCGATCTGAGCGTCGATACGGCGTTGACCACCATCAACACCGAGATCGGGAAGATCGGTGCGCACGTGAACCGGCTCCAGACCAAGGAGGCGAACATCACGACCGCCATCACCAACACCGAAGCCGCCAAGAGCCGCATCATGGACGCCGACGTCGCCAAGGAACAGATCCTGGCGTCGAAGCTCTCCATCCTGCAGCAGACGTCCACGGCGCAGCTGGCCCAGGCCAACTCCTCGCCGCAGGCGTTCCTCTCGTTGTTTCGTTAACGGAGTGATCGAGTGAGCGGACGGGATGCCCGTACGGGCATCCCCCCGCCGCTGTGATCGCTCCCGGACCGGACGCGGGACCGCGGCATCATGACACAGTTCTCATCCACACCAGGACGGGCAAGGACGCCCGTTCTCCCATCCACACAAGGAGGTAGTTATGGCATTCTCAACAGGCGGTAGGATCAACACCAACATCGGCGCGAACCAGGCGTACAGCGCGCTGAACACCATCAGCCGCGAGCTCGGCGTGCACCAGCTGCGTCTGGCCACCGGCAAACGCATCAATTCCGCGGCGGACGACGCCTCCGGATACGTGATCTCCAAGAAGATGGAAGGACGCATGCGCTCGATGAGCGCCGCTCTGGACAACGTCGGTGACGCGCAGAGCGTCTACGGCGTGGCCGAAGGGGCGTATCAGACGGTCGCGGACATCCTGACCACCGTCAAGGAGAAGCAGACCCGGGCGGCCAACGGCGCCATGGGCAGCGAGGAGAAGGACGCCATCGCGGCCGAGATCAACTCGCTGATGAGCGAGATCGACGACATCTCCAACCAGACGAAGTTCAACGGCACGACGCTGCTCTCCGGCACGGCGTACTCGAAGAGCTTCCAGGTCGGTGAAGGCTCGTCCGACACGCTCACGGTGGCGTTCTCGCTCGTCAGCGCCGGCGGACTGCTCGGCGTGGCGGCCGGTTCGGTCACCTCGGCCAACATCGCCAGCCTCACCGTCGATGCGGGTCTCACCACGGTGAACACCGAGATCGGAAAGATCGGTGCGCACGTGAACCGGCTCCAGACCAAGGAGTCGAACATCACGACGGCCATCACCAACACCGAGGCCGCGAAGAGCCGCATCATGGACGCCGACGTCGCCAAGGAACAGATCATGGCATCGAAGCTCTCCATCCTGCAGCAGACGTCCACGGCGCAGCTGGCCCAGGCCAACTCCTCGCCGCAGGCGTTCCTGTCGCTCTTCCGCTGATAACAGCATGACGCCCGGGCGGCGGTCCTGACCGGACCCCGCCCGGCGGATTCTGAACCCCGCCCCGAGGGCCGACCCCCGAGGGGAGGGGTGTTTTTTGTCCTCAAGATTCCTCCGGAAATGCCGATACATAATATGTAAAACTCACGGGCACGGATGCCCAGAGCATTCACATATCATACACGGAGGTAGTTATGGCTTTCTCAACAGGCGGTAGGATCAACACGAACATTGGCGCCAACCAGGCGTACAGTGCTCTCAACTCGGTCAGTCGCGAACTCGGAGTGTACCAGCTCCGGCTGGCGACCGGCAAGCGCATCAACCAGGCGTCGGATGATGCGTCCGGGTACGTGATCTCCAAGAAGATGGAAGGGCGCATCCGCTCCATGTCGGCGGCCCTGGACAACGTCGGCGACGCGCAGAGCGTCTACGGCGTGGCCGAAGGGGCCTATCAGACGGTCGCGGACATCCTGACCACCATCAAGGAGAAACAGACCCGGGCGGCGAACGGCGCCATGGGAAGCGAGGAGAAGGACGCCATCGCGGCGGAGATCAACTCGCTGATGGGCGAGATCGGGGACATCGCCAACCAGACGAAGTTCAACGGTACGACGCTGCTGTCGGGCACGGCGTACTCGCAGACCTTCCAGGTCGGCGAAGGAACGACCGACACCCTCACGGTGGCATTCTCGCTGGTCAGCGCCGGCGGACTGCTCGGCGTGGCGGCCGGTTCGGTCACCTCGGCCAACATCGCCAGTCTCACCGTCGATGCGGGTCTGACCACGATCAATACCGAGATCGGGAAGATCGGTGCGCACGTGAACCGGCTCCAGACCAAGGAGGCGAACATCACGACCGCCATCACCAACACCGAAGCGGCCAAAAGCCGGATCCTGGATGCGGATGTCGCCAAGGAGCAGATCCAAACGTCCAAGCTGTCCATCCTGCAGCAGACGTCGACCGCTCAATTGGCACAGGCCAACTCGTCACCCCAATCGTTCTTGTCGCTGTTCCGGTAAGAACGGGAGAGACCATCGAAGCGGGGGGTTCCTGACCGGAGCCCGCCGCTTTTTTTATTCCGTCCCCTTTTTTCGTCCGTTTTCGGCACCTCGGCCAGACGGATGTCCCCCGTCCATCCTCAAGATTACCGGTACCGTGCCGATATATAGGTAGGAGGATTCCCGCACATCCTCCCGGAACGGATTCCAAGACTCATCGTTGTTCACTACAAGGAGGTAACCATGGCATTCTCAACAGGCGGCAGGATCAACACCAACATCGGCGCCAACCAGGCGTACGGTGCACTGAACACCATCAGCCGCGAGCTCGGCGTGCACCAGCTGCGGCTGGCCACCGGCAAACGCATCAATTCCGCAGCGGATGACGCTTCGGGATACGTGATCTCCAAGAAGATGGAAGGCCGCATTCGGTCCATGAGCGCAGCTCTGGACAACGTCGGCGACGCGCAGAGCGTCTACGGCGTGGCCGAAGGGGCGTATCAGACCATCGCGGACATCCTCACCACCATCAAGGAGAAACAGACCCGGGCGGCCAACGGCGCCATGGGAGGGGACGAGAAGGACGCCATCGCGGCGGAGATCAACTCGCTGATGAGCGAGATCAACGACATCTCCAACCAGACGAAGTTCAACGGAACGGCACTGCTCTCAGCGAGCTTCTCCACGTCGTTCCAGGTCGGCGACGGCACCTCGGACACGCTCTCCGTCTCGTTTGCGTCGGTCGGCGCCACCGGACTTCTCGGCGTGGCGGCCGGTTCGGTCACCTCGGCGAACATCTCGAGCCTGACGGTCGACACCGGACTCACCACGGTGAACACCGAGATCGGGAAGATCGGCGCCAACGTCAACCGCCTCCAGACCAAGGAAGCGAACCTGACGACCGCCATCACCAACACCGAAGCGGCGAAGAGCCGCATCATGGACGCCGACGTCGCGAAGGAACAGATCATGACGTCCAAGCTCTCCATCCTGCAGCAGACGTCGACGGCGCAGCTGGCCCAGGCCAACTCCTCGCCGCAGGCGTTCCTGTCGCTCTTCCGGTGATCCACAGTTCCATCGGAGGGGGGGCCGTTACCGGGTCCTCCTCCGCTACACAGGGCATGAACAACGATAGCGTATGGGAGCGGATATGTTCGCGTACAAACAGCAGTCAGCCGAGACCGAAACGGGCGTGATGACCGGACCGGCGCCGTCGCTGGCCACCACGAGGTACCGGCGGGAAGACTCGATGAACCTCACTCCGGTGCAGGTCATCCAGCGGCTCTATGACGTCGCCATCATGGCCATCCGGAAGGACGACCGGGACCTGGCGCGCCGGGCCATCAACGAGCTCATCTCGGCGCTGAACTTCGAGCACCGCGAGGTCGCGCTCGGCCTCTTCAAGCTGTACGATTACTCCAAGACGATGCTGCGCCAGGGGAAGAACGACGAAGCGCTCACCGTGCTCCTCGAACTCCGTTCCGCCTGGGTCGAAGCGTTCAAGCTCTGAACCATCACAAGGACCGGCACCATGTCATCGGTATCCGACATCTCCACCATCGATCAGCTCGTCGCGCAGTACCGGCTGAGCAAGCGCAAGCCCGCGCAGACGCTGGAGACCAAGCGGTCCGCCCTCAACATCCGGCTCGCCGTGCTGTCGGACCTCAAGACGAAACTGAAGACGCTGAAGACCACCGCCGAGGGGCTCGCCAAGACCGGCACCCTCTCCGCGTTCAATACGTTCACCGTGTCGTCCACGAACTCCTCCATCGTCGCCGGCACCGCCTCCACCACGGCCGACATCGGCACCCACTCCGTCCGCGTGTCGCGCCTCGCGAAGAACGATACGCTGCTGTCGGACCGGCTCACCGCCGCCGCGACCGGCGTCGCGGACGCCGAAGGAGCCGGCACGAAGACCTTCCGCATCACCATCAACGGCGAAACGACCGACGTTTCCGTCGACGTGACGGCGGGGGAGACGAACAAGGACCTCCTCTCCAGGATCGCGACGGCCATCAACGATTCCGACGCCGGGGTGACCGCCTCGTCGGTGGGGGACACCTCCTCCACGAACCGTCTGGTGCTCATCTCCAAGACCACCGGCGCCTCCCAGGCGGTCTCCGTGACGGACGTCAGCGGAACCCTGATGGAAAAGCTCGGGTATACGTCGTCCGTCATCTCCGGACGCACCGCCTCCGGCACCGCAACGGCCGGGTACGCGCAGAGCTCCCTGTCGGACCTGAACGCCGCCATGACCATCGACGGCATCGATGTGGAGAAGGAAAGCAACACCGTCACCGACGTGCTGAAAGGGGTCACGCTCGAACTGAAGGGACTGCAGACGGCCGCGGACGCGCCGGTCACCGTGTCGGTGGGGGTGAACAAGGACGCCGTCAAGGAGAAGGTGCAGAAGTTCCTCAACGACTACAACGCCGCGCTGAGCTACCTCACCGCCAAGACGGCCTACGATCCGGTGACGAAGACGCGGGAGGCGCTCTCCGGGGACACGGTCTTCACCACGCTCCGCTACAACCTCCGGATGACCGTCGCCGCGAAGGTCGAGACGGTGAACGCGGGCTTTCCGTCGCTCCTCTCCGACATCGGCATCACTGCCGGACGCGACGGTTCGCTCTCCATCACCGACACGGACGCGTTCACCGACGCGCTCGACGGCGGCGTCGCGAAGGTGGAGCAGCTCTTCAACACCTCCGGCGGCATCGCGAACACGCTCGTCTCGCTCATCGACGGGATGACGAACTCGGCCACCGGCAAGATCGGTGCGGCGAAGGACGCGCTGGACTCCCAGGTGCTGGGACTGACCAACCGCATCACCCGGTTCGATGAGACATTGAACCGACACGTGGAGAAGTACCGGAACGATTTCCTGAGGCTCCAGGCGACGTACAATCAGATCCTGGCGCAGCAACAGACCATCTCGACCATCACGTCGTACTACTATTGAACGGACGGACGGCGGCGGGATATCGCATCATGACGACGAAGATCGAACATATCGACACAGCGGTCCAGGCGGTACCCTTCATCCAGGAGCCGGCGCAGGATCAGGAGCGCTCCGCCGCGCTGAAACGTCAGCGCGAGGAGAACCGGAAGCTCCGCGATGCGGCATCGGAGCTCAACAAGAAGATGGCGGAGGCGCATACGAAGCTGACGTTCGTGGTGGACGAGGAATCGAACAAGGCGATCGTGAAGGTGGTGGACGCCGAGACCAACAAGGTCATCCGGCAGATCCCTTCCGAGGATTCGGTGCGCGTCGCGAAGAACATCTCACGGATGATGGGGATCCTCTATGACGAATCGGTGTGAAGCGAGGCCGGACGACGCGGTCGTGCCGGCGTTGAACGACCTCATCGGCTCCACGGAGTCGATGATCGCGGCGCTCGACCGTGGGGACTATGACGAGCTGACCATGCTCGCCGGGGTCCGGCAGGGACAGGTGGAAGGGCTCGAGCGTCGCCGAACGGCTCCCGGGGGGAGCGCCCGCGGCGGTCCGGACGTGCAGGCGGCGGTCGTACGTCTGCAGGAACGCACGGAGGAACTGAAAGACCGGATGCGGGAACGGAGCGCGTCGATCATGTCGGCCATCCAGGCGCTGCAGAAGCGGCGGTTCTACGATGCCGGCACACAACGAAGGGAGTGACACCATGGATGTCCGAAAGATTTCACAGCCGCAGAACGCGTATGATACGGTACGGGTCCGGAAGGAAAAGGCCGTCGAGGAGAAGCAACGGCGGCGCACCGACGATACGGCGGAACTCTCGCCCGAAGCGGTGAAACTGTTCCAGGCCGAGGAGAACCGGAAGATCGACATGGTCACCGAACGGATCCAGACGGGATACTATTTCCGTCAGGAAGTGGTCGAGAAGGTGGCCGACGAACTTCTCCAGCAATTCACCCATCCGTAAACTCGAACAGCGGGACCATCATGCTGCACGATCAAGAGGCGCTGGTCCGCGGCGTCCAGATCCATCGTCGCATCAACGACCTGAGCAAGCTCTGGGCGGACCGGAACATGCCCCAGCAGACCGTCGTTCTCTCGCAGGAGCTTTATTTCGCCCTGCTGGAGTACACGGTGCTGATGAACGAAAGCGCCGTCAACCGCGACCTGCTGCTGTGGGAACTGTTCCACCGCGACGAACTCTTCTTTGATACCGGCGAACTTCAGCTCCGCGTCCGGGTCGATTTCTTCCTTCCGCAGGACACCATCACCATCTGCTGACGCCGTCTCAAGGCCCCGACGCGCAGCAGAAAAAATTACCTTTTTTCCCCCGCATTGCCTATATTGGGGCCAGTTCACCGTCATGGGTAACGGCCCCTCCATAACGCTCCTCATCGCAGACGACCATACGCTGGTCCGACAGGGACTGGTGCAGATCTTCTCACTGTACAAGGAGTTCACCGTCCTCGGCGAAGCGGCCGACGGCCGCGAAGCGGTCCGGAAGGCCATCGAACTCCACCCGCGGCTGGTGCTGATGGACCTGAACATGCCCGATATGAACGGCATTGAGGCGACCCGGCTCATCAAGAAAGCGTCCCCGGAGATGGGTGTCGTCATCGTTTCGGCGTATGACGACGTCGGGTACGTCACCCAGGTCTACCACAGCGGCGCCAATGGATATCTCCTCAAGACCTCCGATCCACAGGTGCTCCGCCAGTGGCTGAACGAGGCGGTCACGTCCGACGAATTCTTCTGTCCGCACCTGCCGCCGCACCAGCTCCGTCAGGTCGTCCGCTCCGACCACGGCGAAGCTCAACGGCTCATCAATCTGCTCACCAGCCGCGAGCGCGAGATTCTGCAGCTCATCGCGGAAGCGCAATCGCACCAGCAGATCGCCGACCGGCTCAACATCAGCGTCCGCACCGTCGACACACATCACCACAACATCCTCAGCAAGCTCGGCATCCACGATTCGGTCTCCCTGGTCACCTTCGCCATCAAGAACGGCCTCGTCGTCCTACCCCGGTAACATTTCCTGATCCCAATGGTGCGCAAAATTACGCAGTATCGCGTATTGTGCGCACATGGCTAATATTGGTATCATTGCTGCGCAAAATCAAGCAACGGTAACATTCACGGCCACCATGAACGACAGCGAACACCGGAACGAACGCCCTGCCGCGCTCTCCATCCTGATCGTGGACGACATCCCCGAGAACCTTCTGCTGCTGGAAGACGTTCTCGGCGAGCTCGGGTACATCACCCACGCGGCCTTCAACGGACTGCAGGCGCTCGAGGTCCTCGCGAAAGAAGAGGTCCACCTCATCATCGCCGATGCGATGATGCCGAAGATGGACGGATTCCAGCTCTGCAAATCGGTCCGGAACAGTTCCAAGCACGCCTCGGTCCCCTTCATCATCTACTCCAGCGATTACATCGACGAAGAGGACAAGGAGCTGGCGCGAACCATCGGCGCGGACCGCTATGTGGTGAAGACCGGCGGCACCGATTCGCTCCTGCTCGCAGTGAGCGAACTGATGAACATCGCCGAGCCGAAACCGGTGTACGACCCGGACCAGCAGGTACTGCCGCTGGACGATCATTCCTTCATCGAACGGCACTACAAACTGCTCATCAAGAAGCTCGAGGAGAAGATGGACAACCTCGAGCTGTACTCGATGCAGCTCCTGAAGAAGAACGAACAGCTGCAGCGCTCCGAACGCCGCTACCGCCTCCTGTTCGAAAAGGCGAGCGTCGCCATCTTCGTGCTGGACTCGCGCGGGCGCGAGCTGGTGGACGTCAATCCGTACGCCGAACAGGTGCTCGGTTCCTCCCGTGAGGAACTGCTGGAGGCGCGTCATCTTCCGTTCGCGGACAGCGATGAACGGGAGGGACTGGTCGTCGAGCCCGGCTTCTCCGGCGAGCTGACCATGCGCGCGAAGGACGGGCGCATCATCTGTCTGGAGACCGACGCGGCCGCCATCGAATCGGACAATGAACAGTTCATCCTCCTCTTCTCCCGCGACACCACCGAGCGGAAGATGATGATGGAGAAGCTCCACCAGTCCGAGAAGCTCTCCATGCTCGGCACCATCGCCGCCGGCATCGCCCACGAGGTGCGGAACCCTCTCGCCGGCATCAAGCTCAACCTCCAGTTCCTCGAACAGAAGTACGGCGACGCGTTCGAGGAGATCGACGTGCTCCGGCTCGCCGTGCAGGGGGCGCAGCACATCGAGAAGGTGGTGGAGAACACCCTCACCATCGCCCGGACGACCTCTCCGGAGGTCCGGAGCGGCAGCATCAACGACATCGTCGCGCAGGCGGTCGCTCTGCTCACTCTCACCGTCCATAAGAAGAACATCGCGCTCGATACATCCCTCGGCAGCGACCTGCCGGTGCTCCATCTCGACGGGAAACAGGTGCTCCAGGTCATCCTCAACATCCTGCGGAACGCCATCGAAGCGACGCCGCCCGGAGGTTCCATCGCCGTGGTCACCGGCCTCGAGCGGCCGGCGGACACCGGTCTCAAGCCTCGGCTCACCTGCACGGTCACCGACACGGGCGTCGGCATTTCGGACGAATACCTGAAGGCCCCCTTCGAGCTCTTCAAGACCACGAAGACGGACGGCACCGGCCTCGGGCTGACCCTCTCGCGCCGCATCATGCAGCAGCACGGCGGCGACATCCTCATCGCTCGTCCGGAAGCGGGCGGTACGCAGATCAAATTGTATTTTCCATTACCATAACCACAGGGGGAAACCATGTCGAAGGGTACGATTCTGCTGGCCGATGACGAAGAGATCCTGACCGCGTCGCTGCACAAGGTGCTGGGCGCCGAAGGGTACTCCACCGTCATCTGCAACAAGGGGGACCAGTTCCTGACCACGGTCGGACGGACCAACCCGGACATGATCATGCTGGACATCTACTACGGCGAGCACAACGGTCTGCGTCTGCTGAGCCAGCTCCGCGCGCAGGGGTACGAGATGCCGGTCATCCTCATGACCGCGTACGCCGAGATCTCGCTGGCGGTCCAGGCCATGAAGGAGGGGGCGTACGACTTCATGGTGAAGCCGTTCGACCTGAAGCATCTCTCCGCCATCATCCAGAAGACCCTCGAGTTCTCGCGCCTGCAGCGGAAGGTGAAGGTGCTGGAGCAGGAGGTGGAGGCGGCGAAGCCCAAGCACGGCATCATCGGCCGGAGCGTCATCATCCGGCAGCTGCTCGGCACCGCCGAACGCCTCTCGAGCGGCGACAACACTACCGTGCTCATCGAAGGGGAGAGCGGAACGGGGAAGGAGCTCTTCGCGCGCTTCCTCCACCAGAAGAGCCAGCGGGCGGACAAGCCGTTCATCACCATCAATTGCGGCGCCATCCCGAAGGACCTCGCCGAGTCGGAGTTCTTCGGCTATGAGAAGGGGGCGTTCACCGGCGCCACCGAACGGATGAAGCAGGGGAAGTTCGAACTGGCGAACGGCGGAACGCTGCTGCTGGACGAGGTCGGCGAACTGTCGCCGGAGATGCAGGTGAAACTGCTGCGCGTGCTCGAAGAACAGAAGTTCTACCGGCTCGGCGGGACGAAGGAGATCAACGTGGACGTCCGCATCATCGCCGCCACCAACCGGAACCTGCAGAACGAGGTGGAGTCGGGCCGGTTCCGTGAGGACCTCTTCTACCGGCTCAACGTGGCGGTGCTGCGTATTCCGCCGCTGCGGGACCGGAAAGACGACATCGTGCCCATCGCGACGGCGTTCCTGCAGGACTACTCCATGAAGTTCAACAAGAAGGTCCAGACGCTCCAGTCCGATGCCGTCCAGTTCCTCGAACAGTACTACTGGAAGGGGAACGTCCGCGAACTGCGCAACGTGATGGAGCGTGTCGTTCTCCTGACGGACGCGGAGCACCTCACACGCGAAAGTTTCGCGTTCCTCCAGCCCTCCGTCCCCCCGGCCGCGAACGGCCTTCCCTCCGCGGGCATCAACGGTCAGTTCTCCCTCACCATCCCGTCCCACGGCATCTCCATGAAGGAGGTGCTGCGGGACCTCATCCTCAAGACGCTGAGCATCACCAACGGCAACCAGGTGCAGGCGTCCAAGATCCTCGGCATCACCCGTTCCAAGCTGCGGTACCGGATGGAACAGTTGGGCATCCATCCGGAACAGCGCGGTTATAAGATCAACGCCTGAGGCGACGATGACCTCCCGATCATTGCCCGGCAGGGTTCCGCAATGATGACCATGCGAGGGGTGAAACAGTCGGTGGCGGCGTTGCTGTACGGTGCTGGGCACTCACAGTCGTACCGCCAGAAGGTGTACATCCTTCTCACCTGGTTCACGGCCTTCATTTCGGCGGCTGGACTGACGGTGAACCTGCTCACGGGGATGAATGCGTGGGTCACCGCCGTGACGGCGGTGGCGGCCGCACTCTTCATGGTGTTCGCACTCCGCGCACGGGACGAACGTCGGTACGAGCGGTCCATCATGCCGTTCTTCGGTCTCTCGATTCTTCTGCTGGTCGTGACATGGTTCTTGAACGGCGGCGCCGAGAGCAATCTCCTCTCGCTGATGTTCGCCTTCTTTCTCGGCATCTACGCCGTCGCCTCCCGGACGCAGCGGCGCATCGTTGCGGTGGTCTTCGCGCTGCTCATCCCGTCGCTCGTCCTCGTGCATCACCGCTATCCGTCGCTCATCGTTCCGTACGATTCGCCGGAGCAGCGCTTCGCGGACCTCCTCCTCGGCAGTCTCCTCTATTTCCTCTTCCTCTATGCGGTCATCGATGTCATCATATCGTACTTCGATACGGAGAACGAGCGCATCCGGCGGTACAATGAAGCGTTGGAGCGGAGCAATCAGCGGCTCAACGAGAGCGAACTGAAGTACCGCGCCAGCATCGAGACCTCCATCGACGCCATCCACATCATCGACGAGGTGGGGAATCTTTTCGACGCCAACGAGGCGTTCCTCCGTCATCTCGGGTATACGAGGGAGGAGGCCGCCGGACTGAGCATCATGGATTGGGAGGCGCAGTGGGGGCCGGACGAGGCCCGTGAGCAGATCGGACGGATGATGCGCGAGAGCGGCCGGTTCGAAACGGTGCACCGCCGCAAGGACGGTTCAACGGCCGACGTGGAGATCAGCGCGAACAGGGTCGTCATCGGAGGCCGCCCATTGTTGTACTGCGCGGCGCGCGACATCACCGAATGGAAGCGGAAGAACGACCAGATGGTGAAGTCCGAGCGGCTCTTCCGCCAGGTGTGGGACCAGTCCGCCGACGGCATGCGGCTGACGGACGCCGACGGGACCATCATCCGCGTGAACGATGCGTACTGCCGGCTGGTCGGCCGCAGCCGCACAGAGCTCGAAGGCCGACCGCTGTCGGTCCTGTTCTCCGGCGGGAAAGGGGACGAAGCGATGCGCAAGCATCGTGAGAATTTTTCCCATCACCGGTTGAACGCTGCGACGGAGAAGAAGGTGGAGATGTGGGACGGCCGCTCCGTGTGGCTGATGGTCAGCAATTCGTACGTCCTGGCGGAGGGAAACCGACTGTTGCTGCTCGGCATGTTCCGCGACATCACCGAACGGAAACGCATCCAGGATGAGCTCACGTCCTACAACGGTCTTTTGACGTCGATGCTCGAGAACCTGCCGTTCGATTTCTGGGCGAGGGACCGTTCGGGACGCGGCATCCTCCAGAGCAAGATCGGCGCCCGGCTCTGGGGTGACATCGTCCACTCCGCTCCCGGTGAACAGCCGGCGGCTCCCCGGACGGTCGGACAGTGGGAACGGAACAACGCCCGCGCCATGGCCGGCGAGATCGTGCGGAACGAACAGGAATACCGTGATGAGGCGACGGGTAGGACGAGGACCTTCTATGAGGTCATCGCGCCGTACTACGCGCAGGGGACCGTCGCTGGTATCCTCGGCATCAACATCGACGTCACAGATCAAAAACGGACGCAGGCAGAGCTGCGGGAACAGAAACAGAATCTTGAGACCCTCATCTCCAATCTGCCCGGCTATGTGTACCGGGCGGTAAACACGGACGGTTCCCCCCGCATTCTCTTCCTGAGTTCCGGAGTGGAAGGAGTGACAGGCTACACCGCCGCCGAACTCCGGTCGACCGTCGATTTCCTGACCGTCATCCATCCGGACGATGTGCAGCGATGTCGGGAGGTGACCAGAGCCGCCGTCATGGCGAGGGACCGGTACGAACTGGAGTACCGCATCACGTCCAAGGTCGGCGAGGTGCGGTGGATGCTGGAACGGGGACGCGGCGTGTACGATGCGAAGGGCCGGTACGAGTACACCGAAGGCTACGTCGTGGACATCACCGGCCAGAAGAGCGCCGAGCAGCGGCTGTTCGAGGCGTTCCAGCAGAACGACGCCATCTTCGCCCAGGCGTCGGTGGGGATGGCCGTGAGCGATCTGGGCGGTTCCTTCGTGAGGGTGAACGGTGCGTTCTGCACTCTGCTCGGGTACGAGCCGGAGCAACTGTTGGGGATGAACGTCAACGATGTCACGCATCCGGAGGACGTGCCGGCGGTGGTCGAGAACGTCCGTGCCGTCCTGGCCGGGGCGCGCCGCTCGTTCTCGCTCGAGCAGCGGTACGTCCGGAAGGACGGACGGATCGTGTGGACCCGGCTCGACATCGTGCTGATCCGCGATGCGCGGGGCAACCCGGACTATTTCACCGGCATCATTCAGGACATCACGCAGCAGCATCACGTCTCGAACGCCGTCAAGAACCTGGCCGTCGTGTCGGTGGAGAGCGGCGGGGCTTCGATGTTCGACAGCATCGTCCTGAACATGGCGACGGCGCTGCATGCCGACATGGCGTTCCTCGGCCTGTTGTCCGCCGACGGGGCGGAGGTGGACACGGTGGCGGTCTGGCGGGAAGGGGGGAAGCAGGGGTACTTCCGTTACCGGCTCGAAGGCACCCCCTGTGCCAATGCGTTGTCGTCCGGTTCGGTGTACTATCCGGACAGCGTCGCCGCGAGATTTCCCGATGATGCGGAGCTGAAGCGCACGGGGATGGAGTCGTACCTGGGGATGTCGCTGACCGGAAAGGACGGGAGGGTCTACGGCGTCCTCGTGGCCCTCGCCCGCACGCCGATGCACGACGTGCCGAACTTCGTCGAGATCCAGCGGCTGTTCGGGGAGCGGGCGGTCAACGAACTGGAGCGTCTCGACGCCGAATCGGCGCTCAAGCGGAGCGAAGAGGAGCATCGGTTCCTCGTCGAGAACGCTCAGGACGTGATCGTGCAGCTCAATTTCCGGGGGACGGTCACGTACTGCAGCCCGTCCATCGCGGCGCTGAGCGGCTATGCGCCGGCGGAGGTCGTGGGGACCTCCATCAAGCGCTACTTCATGGACCCCGCCTCCACGCTCGACGTCTTCCTCCGAATGAAGGAGGCGGTGGTCGGCGGTGTGTCGAAGGCGGTCGAGTTCCGCTTCCGGCAACGGAACGGCGAAGCGAAGTGGGTGGAGGCCGTCGGCCGGCCGGTGATGCTCGAGAACGGCGACGTGCAGATCCACGGTGTGCTGCGGGACATCTCGGAGCGGAAGAAGGTCGAAGAGGCGCTCCTGCAGTACAAGCGCATCATTTCGGCCACCGTCGACTCCATCTCGCTCATCGACGACCGGTATCGGTACATCGTCGTCAACGACGTCTATATGCGCCGGCTCGGGAAGACGATGGACGAGATCCTCGGCCGCACCGTGGAAGAACTGTTCGGTGAGGAACTCTTCCGCCGTGTCATGAAGGATCACTTCGACCGGAGTCTCGCGGGCGTCGAGGTGCATTATCAGGCCTGGTTCGATTTCGCGGTCGAAGGCCGGCGGTACATGGATGTCCAGTACATGCCGTACCGGACCGACGGTTTCACCGGCGTCCTGGTGAGTTCGCGCGACATCACCGACATCGTGAAGGCGGAGGAGGCCGTCACCTCCTCGGAAGAGCGCTTCCGGATCGTGTGGGAGTCCTCGTCCGAGGCGATGCGGCTCACGAACGCCGACGGTACCATGGTCCTCGTGAACGAGGCCTTCGGCCGGCTGGTGGGGCTGCCGGCGGCGGGCCTCAGCGGACGCCCCATGTCGTCCGTCTATCCGGAACAGGACCGCGAGGATGCGTTGAGGCGCTTTCGAGCGAACTTCGAGGCGAGGTCGATCACGCCGTTCGTGGAGGCGCCCATCGGTCTCTGGAACGGTGTGACCGTCCATGTGCAGGCCGCGAACACGTTCCTCACGATGCCCGCGGGCGATACGCTGCTGCTCACCGTCTTCCGGGATATCACGGCGCGGGTCGAGGCGGAACGCCACCGGAAACGGGCCGAAGAACGGTACCGCGGCATCGTGAACTCGGCGCTCGACGGATTCATCAGCGTGGACCTCGAAGGGCGTTTCCTCGAAGTGAACGACGTCTATTGCCGGATGGTCGGCTATACGCGCGAAGAGATCCTCACGATGCGCGTCTCCGACGTGGAGCTGGTCGAGGACGCGGAACGGACCCGGTCGCACATCGACATGATGATGCGGACCGGCGGCGACCGGTTCGAAACGAAGCACCGCACCCGGAACGACGGCACCGTGTTCGTCGAGGTGAGCGCCATCTACCTGGCGGAGCAGCGACTCATCATCGCCTTCATCGCCAACATCTCGCAGCGGAAGGAGAACGAGGCGTCGTTGCAGGAGTCGGAACGCCGTTTCCGCAGCATCCTTGAGAACGTCTCGCTGGCCGGCGTGATGCTCGACATCGACGGCCGCATCCGGGTGGTGAACGACTATCTCGTGGCCGTCTCCGGGTGGACCCGCAAAGAGCTGCTCGGACGTTCATGGTTCGACATGCTCATCGCGGAGGAGGACCGGACGGACCTCCGCCGCATCTTCACGAATGCCATCGATGAAGGCCGCATCCCGGTGCATCACGAGAACGACATCGTCACCAAGAGCGGCGAGCGGCGGTGGATACGGTGGAACAACATCTACCTGTACGACCGGTCGGGGAACGTCATCGGCATCACCAGCCTGGGAGAGGACGCCACCGAAGTCCGGAGGGCGCAGGAAGAGCTTCGCGCCAGCAAGGAACAGTATCAGCTGCTGGCGGACAACTCGCTGGACATCATCGCTCTGCACGACGTCGACGGACGGTTCCTCTACGTGAGTCCGTCGGTGCGTCAGGTGCTCGGGTATGAGGAAGAGGAGTTGATCGGGAGGGATATGCTCGAGTTCGTCCATCCGGACGATGCCGCGACCTTCCGCGACGCGGCGCAGGCGGGTGCGTGGTCCGGCGAGCAGCGATACGGCTCCGAACTCCGCCTGCGCCACCGCGACGGTTCGTTCGTCTGGGTCGATATGCGCACGAATCCCATCGTCGATCCGGCCTCCGGCCGCGTGGTTCGCTTGCAGACCATCACGCGCGACATCTCGGTGCGGAAACGAACCGAAGCGGCACTGCG
>WBUG01000117.1 GCA_008933835.1 Bacteroidota bacterium
GACGGACTGTGGAACACGGAAGGGGCGTCCATGACGGTGACCGTACGTCCGTTCGTGTATCAGACCTGGGCGTTCATCCTCGCGGTGACGGTGCTCGCGGCCGGAGGGGCCGCGGGCATCTACCGGTACCGTATCGCCGCGCTCCGCCGGCGCGCCGCGGAACTGGAGCGGGACGTGGAGGAACGGACGCGGCACCTGCAGGTGGAGAAGGAGCGGGCGGAACGGGCCAACAGCGACAAGGGTGAACTGATGCACGTCGTGGCGCACGACCTCAAGAATCCCCTTACGAGCATCTACGGCATGGCGAACATGATGCATCAGGACGAGCTCGACGCCGAGACGATGCGGTTCTCGACCGCGGCCATCCTCCACTCCTCCGAGTACATGATGAACCTCATCGAGGACCTGCTGAACGTGGAGGCGATGGAGAGCGGACGCATCACGCTCAAACGGACGCCGGTGGACCTTGCCGCGCTGGCCGGATACGTGACCGCGATGACGGGACAGCGGGCGGAGCAGAAGGGACAGCGCATCACGCTCGATCTCTGCCGCGGCGACGACGCGATGGTGCTCGGCGACACCGAGCGGCTCTTCCAGGCGATGGAGAACTACATCAGCAACGCGGTCAAGTACTCCCCGCACGGGAGCGTCATCGAAGTGTCGGTGCAGCGTGCCGGCGCCATGGTGCGCTTCGCGGTGCTGGACCACGGACAGGGGATCCCGGAGGAGGACCAGCCGAAGCTCTTCCGCAAGTTCCAGAAGCTCACACCCCGGCCGACCGGGGACGAAAGTTCCACCGGACTCGGACTCTCCATCGTGAAGCTGCTGGTGGAACAGCACGGCGGTTCGGTCGGCGCCGTCAGCGCGCCGGACATCGGCAGCACGTTCTTTTTCGACCTTCCGTATCATACCGGCCGATGACCGAACGGAGCGAACTGACCCGGTGGGTGCGCGAGTACACGGGAGAGCTCCTCTCATGGGCCCGCCACCGTACGTCGGACCTGCATACCGCTGAGGACCTGGTGCAGGAGACCTTCCTCGCGGCGGCGGAATCCCTTGCCTCGTTCCGCGGCGACAGCGCGCCGAAGACATGGCTCTTCGGCATCCTCAACAACAAGATCGCTTCGTACCACGCCTCCCGGGCGCGGAGACCGGACGCGCATTCCGTTGCGTTCGCCGACGATCTCTTCGACGAGCGCGGACACTGGAAGGCCGACACCGCACCGGCCGACTGGGGAAGCGATGAGACGAATCCGCTCGACGACGAAGAGTTCCTCCGCGTGCTGCAGCGCTGTCTGGAGCAGCTGCCCCCGCTCTGGCATTCCTGCCTTACGATGAAGTATCTTTCCGATCGGGAGACCGCAACGCTCTGTCAGGAATTGGGCATTTCCGTCACCAATTACTGGCAGCTCACGCACCGGGCCAAACTGCAGGTGCGGCGCTGCATCGAACTCCGCTGGTTCAACGAATAGACCATGAATCCCCTCTCGTCATTGATGCTCATCTCCTGCCGCCGGGCCACCGAGCTCGTCGAACTTCGGTCCGCCGCGCCGCTGTCCCTGGCGGACCGCGCGCGATTGGAGATGCATCTGCGCATCTGCACCGCCTGCCGCCGCTACAGCCGCCAGAGCGCCCTGCTGGACGCCGCATTGTCCGGTCCCGGAGCCCCCATCCCGTCCGAAGAGGTGGAACGGGTCATCGCCGCCGTGAACGACCGCCTCGACCGCTGACGATTCCGCTGTCAGGAATCCCCGCTCCCGCTTACTCATCGGTAGTTCACCGAACCATCCACCGATGACGAGGGAGCCATGACCGTTCTCCGAAATTCCGCACTGTTCCTTCTCCTGTTACTGGCCGCCGGATGTACCGACGACAGCGGAACCGAACCGACCCCCGGAGGCACCACCGAAGCGCAATTGTACTCGCTTGGAAAGAACGCCGCCGGATTCACCTTCTATAAGAACTCCGCCGACACCATCACCAAAGGGGGGAATTCCGCCCATCCCGACCCTCAGCTGCGGACGCGGTACAACTCCGTCGCCGCGCGCTTCCTGGGTTCGGACGGGAAGGTGAAGGCGGGCACGCTCTTCCCCGATTCATCGCTCATCGTCAAAGAACTGTACACCAATTCCGTTCTCACTACGTACGTCTTCATGTTCAAACGGGCGGGGGACCCGCACGCCGATGCGAACGGATGGGTCTGGGCCGAAACGCATGCGGACGGTTCCACCCTCTATGCGGCGTCGAAGAAGGGGGCCGGCTGCACCGGCTGCCACAGCACCGGCATCGACTTCACGCGGATGAACGACGCGCATCCGTAACACCTTCGCGGTCCGCCCGGTCCGGATCGATCCCGCCGAACCAACCGCGTCCTTCCGGTGTTTGTGAGGAAGGATGCGGTCACACAATGGTAAAACCGCGTTCCTTGTCCTGCGCTCATTTTTTCCCTATCTTGAACAGCAAATTTTCTCTTGTGCAGGTGCCTTCATGAACAACGTCGTCATCACCGGCATGGGTCTGATCTC
>WBUG01000005.1 GCA_008933835.1 Bacteroidota bacterium
GTCGTCGTGGTCCTGCTGCTGGCGCTGCTGTACGTCTTCGACACCATCGGCACCGGCAGCGTCCCGTCCGTCGTGACCGAACGGCCGTTCCAGGAGGTGGTGAAGGAACAGGAGCGGACCGCTCCCGCTCCGGCCGTGACCGATACGGCGGACACGTCGTCCGTGCCGGCGCTCCCCCCGCCCCCCGATTCGCTCGTGCTCCGCGCCGTCGCCGCCGATTCCGTCTGGATCACCATCAGCCGCGATTCGCTCCCGCCGCGGAGCGGTTACATGCTGAAGGGCCGCTACCGTACGTACGTCGCCCGGAAACGGTTCACCGTGTCGCTCAGCGACGGCGGCGCCATTCGCTTCATCCTCAACGGCAGGGAGATCGGCACGCTCGGTCCCCGCGGCGAGCGGGTGCGCAACCATGTCATCACCGCGGAGCGGCTGAACCCGTGACCGTACCGGCCGCCATCCGGAAACGGGCCGAACGGCTCCGCACCGAACTGCGCGAGCACGATCACCGGTACTACGTCCTCTCCGAACCGACCGTCAGCGACAGGGAGTACGACCGTCTGATGGAAGAGCTCACCGCGCTCGAGCGGGAGCATCCGTCGCTCGTCACGCCGGACTCCCCGACGCAGCGGGTGGGAGGAACCCCGGTGAAGGAGTTCCCGACCGTCACGCACGACGTGCCGATGCTCTCCCTCGCCAACACCTACAGCGGAGAGGAGCTTCTGGATTTCGACCGGCGGGTGCGCGACGCGCTCGGGACGGAGTCGTTCGGCTACGTGGCCGAGCTGAAGATCGACGGCGTCGCGGTGAGTCTCACCTACCACGACGGCATCTTCGTCCGCGGCGCCACGCGGGGGGACGGAACGCAGGGGGACGACATCACCGGCAATCTGCGGACCATCCGCTCCCTGCCGCTGCGCGTCCGGTCCGGCAAAGGCCTTCCGAAGGAGTTCGAGGTGCGGGGGGAAGTGTTCATGACGAAGAAGGACTTCGAGGCGATGAACCGGCGACAGGAGGAGGCGGGCGAGAAGACCTTCGTGAACGCGCGCAACTCCGCTTCCGGCACGCTGAAGCTGCAGGACCCGTCCGCGGTGGCGCAGCGTCCCCTCTCCCTCTTCACCTATTTCCTCCGCACGAAGGATGTGCGGCTCACGAACCATCACGGCAACCTCACCCTCCTTTCCTCGCTCGGCTTCCCGGTCAATCCCCACACCGAACGCTGTCCCACGATCGCCGATGTCAAGATGTTCTGTGACCGGTGGCAGGAGAAGCGTCCGTCGCTGCCGTACGACATCGACGGCGTGGTGGTGAAGGTGGACGACCTGACGCAGCAGGAGGAGCTCGGCGCGGTGGCGAAGAGCCCCCGCTGGGCCATCGCGTACAAGTTCCCGGCGCAGCAGATGGAGACGAAACTGCTCGGCATCACGCTGCAGGTGGGGCGCGTCGGAACGGTGACCCCGGTGGCGGAGCTGGAGCCGGTGTTCGTCGGCAACACGACGGTGAGCCGGGCGACGCTGCACAATGAGGACTACATCCGGGAGCTCGACATCCGCGTCGGCGACACGGTGCTGGTGGAGAAGGGGGGCGACGTCATTCCGAAAGTGAGCGGCGTGAACCGGCGGAAACGTCCCGCCAAGGCGCGTTCATTCGCGTTCCCGACACGGTGTCCCGTCTGCGATTCCCGTATCGTCCGGCCGGAGGGGGAGGCGGCGTACTACTGCGAGAACTTCGAGTGTCCGGCCCAGGTGCGCGGACGCATCGAACATTTCGTGCAGCGGCGGGCGATGGACATCGACGGCATGGGCGAAGCGGTGATCGATCAGCTCGTCACCGCCGGACTGGTGTACAACGTGGCGGACCTCTACCGGCTCACCGCGGGACCGGTCGCGGCGCTCGAACGGATGGGGGCGAAGAGCGCGCAGAACCTCATCGACGGCATCGCCGCCAGCCGGAACGTTCCGTTCCACCGGCTCCTCTTCGCTCTCGGCATCCGCTTCGTCGGCGAAGGGGTGGCGAAACTGCTGGCGGAACACTTCCCGTCGTTCGACGCGCTGAAGAAGGCGACCGCAGAAGAACTGACGTCGACGGACGGCATCGGACCGCGCATCGCGGAGAGCGTGGTGCGGTTCTTCGCCGACCCGCATTCGCGCACGCTGGTGGAACGCCTCACGGCGGCGGGCGTGACGGTGACGGCGAAACGCCGCGCCTCCGCAGCATCGGCGCTCTCCGGGAAGACGTTCGTCCTGTCCGGCGGACTTGCCAGCATGAGCCGCGACGACGCGAAGGAACGGATCGAAGCGCTCGGAGGCAGGACCGCGTCCGGCGTCAGCTCGAAGACTGACTACATCGTCGCGGGAACGGACGCCGGCTCCAAACTCAAGAAGGCGCAGGAGCTCGGCATCACCATCCTCGGCGAAGAGGAGTTCCTCGCGATGCTGAAGCAGTAGACCGCGGCTCCTTGCAATTCTCCCAAGAGTTTCGCACCTTGAAACACGCATCCACAGGCACGGCCACCATGTTTGAAGAGACCAGAAGGACCATCGGCATCGCCATCGCGCGCCTCTTCCTCGGACGGAAGGACGCCGCGCCGGTCACCTTCTCCACCCTCTTCACCTCCGCGCGCACCGCGCTCGTCATCATCCCCGAGAACCAGCAGCACCGTACCGTGGTGCTCCCCGCGCTCCAGCAGCTGCAGAACAAGTTCCAAGGGAACCGGCTCACCATCATCGTGAACGAGACGTTCCGTGAACTGGCGGGACCCTTCAGCCGCTCCACCGTCGTGCCGGTGGCGAAGGACCATCTCAATTTCTTCTTCCTGCCGAAGCGTTCCTTCTTCCACCGCGTGCTCAACCAGCGGTACGACGTGGTGGTGGACCTGAACCTGACCCTCGTCCCGACCGGCGCGTACTTCGCCCGGTCCGTCAACGCGCCGCTCAAAGTGGGCTTCTCGCAGGAGCATGCGGACGCGTTCTATAATTTTCAGTTCGCCGCCGCGCCGAACCGGAACCCGAAGATGCGGTACGAACAGCTTCTGCGCACACTGTCCATGTTCTAGCCACCGAGCAAGGAGCCGCCATGAAATTCGACGTCACCAAGAACGGCACCAGCGCCGTCCTGACCATCAAGGAGCGGAAGCTCGACGTGTCCGTTTCGCCGGAACTGAAGGGGGAGTTCATCCTCCTCTGCCGTCCGCAGCTCACGACGCTCGTCGTGGACCTCTCCGCGGTCGAGTTCTGCGACAGCTCGGGGCTGAGCGCTCTGCTCATCGCCGAGCGCCAGATGCGCCAGAACGGCGGAGAAGTGCGGCTGGCGGGGGTCCACAAGAAGGTGCTCTCGCTGCTGAAGATCTCGCAGCTGGACAAGGTGTTCCCCATCTTCGATACCGTGGCGAAGGCACAGAAAGCGTAGACGGTCATCCCACGCCGGTCCGGACCCGCGCCGGACCGGCGCACCCGGTCCTCCCGCGCGGACCATCCACTCAATCCGGCTTCCCTATGGGCTTTTCATTCCTCGACTATGCCATCGTCGGCGTCTACCTGGTCGGCGTCACCGTCATCGGTATCCTCATCGCCGGCCGGCAGAAGAGTTCCAAGGATTACTTCCTTGGCGGGAAGGAGATGTCCTGGTGGTCCGTCGGATTCTCCATCGTGGCGAGCGAGACGAGCACGCTCACCTTCATCAGCATCCCGGGGCTCGCGTACAAGAGCGACATGCACTTCCTGCAGCTCGCCGCCGGCTACTTCATCGGCCGGCTGCTGGTGAGCGTCGTCTTCATCCCCGCGTACTACGCGGGGAACCTGGAGACGGCGTACGACTACCTCGGCAAGCGTTTCGGGATGCCGCTGCGGCGCATCACCTCCTCCGTCTTCATCGTCACGCGCGTGCTCGCCTCGGGCGTGCGTCTCTTCGCCACCGCCATTCCGGTGCACCTCATCACCGGCTACGACTACGCCACCTGCATCCTCATCATCGGACTCTTCACCCTCGTCTACACCTACCTCGGCGGATTGAAGGCGGTGGTGGCGATGGACGTGGTGCAGATGTTCATCTACCTCGGCGGCGCGGCGGCGGCGATGTGGCTCATCCTGGACCATCTGCCGAACGGCTGGTCCGACGTCGTCACGGCGGCCACCGCGAACGGACTCGACAAGTTCTCGATGGTGAACCTCTCCTTCGGCGATTCGCTGCTCGGATTCCTCTCCTCGCCGTACACGCTCCTCGGCGGCGTGCTCGGCGGGACGTTCCTCTCCATGGCCTCGCACGGCACGGACCAGCTGCTCGTGCAGCGGTTGCTCGGCTGCCGGACGAAACGCGACAGCCAGAAGGCGCTCATGCTCGACGCCTCGTTCATCGTGCTCCAGTTCGCCTTCTTCCTCGTGCTCGGCCTCTGCCTCTACGCCTTCTACGGCGGCGCTCCGCTGCAGCAGCTCGGCCTCTCGTCGTCCGATGAGATCTTCCCGAAGTTCATCGTGGAGAACCTGCCGACCGGCATCGCGGGACTGGTGGTGGCGGGCGTGCTCGCCTCGGCGATGGGGACCCTCTCCTCCTCCATCAGTTCCCTCGCCTCCTCCACCTTCCTCGACCTGTTCAAGTTCACCGCGCGCGGCAGGACGCTCGACGAGCGCACCGAAGTGGCGTGGTCCAAGCGCTTCACCCTGCTCTGGGGCATCGTCCTCATCGGCGGCGCGATGCTGTTCACCGACACCCGGAATCCGGTGGTGGAGATCGGCCTGAAGATCGCCTCGTTCACGTACGGCGGACTGCTCGGCACTTTCTTCCTCGGCCTCCTCTTCCCGCGGACCGGCCAGGCCGACGCGTTCGCCGGATTCCTGGCCGGACTGGCGACCATGACCGCGGTGCTGACCTTCACCACCGTCGCCTTCACATGGCACACGCTCATCGGCGCGGCCGCCACCATCGCCGTCGGCAACCTCTCCGCACTGCTGCGGGGCCGGACCGCGGGAGCCGCCCGGTGAACCGCCGTTCCGAACTGCTCTACGGCACGGTCTGCGGACTGTTCATGAGCGGCTGGACCCTCGCCGAGTTCGCCCTCGGGTTCCACACCACGTCGATCGAGGCGGGCCGGTACACCGGGTTCGTCTCCTTCCTCTTCCCCGTCGTGTTCATCGGAACGGCGCTCCATGACCGGCAAAAGGCCGCCGGATCCCCTCTTCCATGGCTGGAGGGGATCACGACCGGTTTCCGCATCGCCTTCTTCGCCGCGCTGTTTTTCACGGTCTTCATGACCTTCTATACCCTCATCATCAACCCCGGCTGGCTGGACGCGACGGCGGACTGGCAGCGGCGCGAGTTCATCCGCTCCGGCGCGACGGACGACGAGATCGGACGCTTCATGGAACAGCAGCGTCAGGTGAACGGACCGATGGCGCGGTTCATCATGGGATTCATCGGGGCCACCGGACTCGGCGTGCTCGTCACCCTCATCGAGATACCCCTCCTCCGCCTCATGGCGCGCCGCTGACATCATGCAACCCCTCGACTGGACCATCATCATCGCGTACTTCGCCGGAAGCGCCGCCGTGGGGGCGTACTACGCCCGCCGCGCCGGCCGCGACACCGGCGAGTTCTTCCTGAGCGGACGCTCCATGCCATGGTGGCTCGCGGGGACCTCCATGGTCGCGACGACCTTCGCCGCGGACACGCCGCTGGCGGTGACCGAACTGGTGGCGAAGAACGGCATTGCGGGCAACTGGCTCTGGTGGAACTTCGTCTTCGGCGGCGTGCTGACCGTCTTCTTCTTCGCCCGTCTCTGGCGCCGCTCGGGCATCATGACCGACGTGGAGTTCGCCGAACTGCGGTACGCCGGACGTCCGGCCGCTTTCCTGCGCGGGTTCCGCGCGGTGTACCTCGGACTCTTCCTCAACTGCATCATCATGGGATGGGTGAACCTTGCGATGGCGTCGGTGCTGCAGGGGATGTTCGGCGTTCCGCCGGAACAGGTGATGTGGTACGTCGTGGGGGCGCTGGCCGTCACGTCGGTCTATTCAGCCATGTCGGGGCTCTGGGGCGTCACGGTGACCGACGCGCTGCAGTTCGTACTGGCGATGGCGGGATGCATCGTGCTGGCGGACGCCGTGCTCGACCTTCCGCAGGTGGGCGGCCTCGCCGGACTCCGCTCCGCTCTTCCAGAGTGGGCGTTCCGGTTCACGCCGTCGGTCGGCGGCGACGGACTGAACGCCGGCGGCGCCTTCGCGCTGACAGTCTCGGCCTTCCTCGCCTTCGTCGGCGTGCAGTGGTGGTCCTCCTGGTACCCCGGTTCCGAACCGGGCGGAGGTGGGTTCGTGGCGCAGCGGATGATGTCGGCGAAGGACGAGCGCCATTCGCTCTTCGCGACCCTGTGGTTCATCGTTGCGCATTACTGTCTGCGCCCCTGGCCCTGGATCATCGTCGGTCTGGCCTCGCTGGTGCTGTACCCGGAACTGGGACCGGACGAGAAGCGTCTCGGGTATGTGTACGCCATGCGGGACCACCTGCCGGCCGGACTGAAAGGGCTGCTCGTCGCCGGATTCTTCGCGGCGTACATGTCCACCGTCGCCACGCAGCTCAACTGGGGCTCCTCCTACATCGTCAACGATCTGTTCCGCCGGTTCATCCGCCCTGCGGCGGACGAGCGCTCGTTGGTGCGCGTCTCGCGGATCACCACGCTCGTCATCATGGCGGTCTCGGTCGCCGTGACGTCGGTGATCGGCACCATCTCCGGCGCGTGGACGTTCATCATCGAAGCGAGCGCGGGTCTCGGTCTGGTGCTCATCCTCCGGTGGTACTGGTGGCGCATCAACGCATGGAGCGAGATCACCGCGATGGTGGTTCCGCTCGGTATCTACTACCTGCTCACGGTGTTCGGACCAGTCCCCTTCCCCGATTCGCTCTTCCTCATCGTCGGCGGCACCACGCTCGCATGGCTGGCGGCGACGTTCCTCACACCGCCCGAGCCGGCGGAGAAACTGGACGCGTTCTTCACGCGCGTCCGTCCCGGAGGACCGGGATGGAGAGCGGTGGCGGCACGTCTTCCGCAGGTGCGGGCGGACGGGCATTTCGGGGCGTCGTTCGTCTGCTGGGGGCTCGGCATCGTCCTCATCTACGCCGCCCTGTTCGGTACCGGCGAACTCCTCTTCGGCAGCGGTGTGACCGGGGCGCTCCTCTTCCTCCTCTCGGCCCTCTGCGGCGCCGGCATCGTGTTCATCCTCAAACGGCAGGAGATACCCCTTTTCGAGTGACGCTGCCCTTCCGCAGCTCCCGTTGTTTTTTCCCCTTTTTTTTTCAACATTGGTCCACCCTTCCACCACCCGAAAGCAGACGCATGGACAAGTTCGTCATCAACGGCGGCAGAAAACTGAACGGCTCGGTCTCCATCAGCGGAGCGAAGAACGCATCCCTGGCGTTGATGCCGGCGACGCTCCTGGCGAGCGGCAAGTACGACCTCCTCAACACACCGGACCTGCGGGACGTTACGACGATGTCCAAGCTGCTGCAGTCCATGGGCGTGACGGTGGAGCGGAACGGAAGCACCCTGTCGCTCAACACCTTCCGGGTGAACCGCTTCGAGGCACCGTATGAGCACGTGAAGAAGATGCGCGCCTCCATCTACGTGCTCGGTCCGCTCCTGGCCCGCTACGGACATGCAAAAGTGTCGCTTCCCGGCGGATGCGCCTGGGGACCGCGTCCGGTGGACCTGCACATCGAAGGGATGAAGAAGCTCGGGGCGAAGGTGGACCTGGACCGCGGGTACATCATTGCGAAAGCGAAGCGGCTGAAAGGGGCGCGCATCGCGTTCAACGTCTCCAGCGTCGGCGCCACCGGTAACATCCTGATGGCGGCGGTGCTGGCGAAAGGAACGACGCGCATCGACAACGCGGCGATGGAGCCCGAGATCACGAACCTGGCGGAGATGCTCGCCGCGATGGGGGCGAAGATCCACGGCATCGGAACGACCTCGCTGGAGATCGAAGGGGTGGACGAACTGCGTCCTGCCGCCGTGGCGACCATTCCGGACCGCATCGAGGCCGGAACGATGATGATCGCGGCGGCGATGTGCGGCGGTACCGTGCGGGTCGGGAACGTGACGCCGGACCACTTCGCGTCCCTCACCGCACGGCTGGAGGACGCCGGCGTCGGCGTCACGCTGGGCGAGGACCATGTCGTCATCAAGGCGCCGCGCACCATCGACGCGGTGGACGTGACGACGGCGGTGTATCCCGGTTTCCCGACCGACATGCAGGCGCAGTGGATCGCGATGATGACGGTCTCCAAAGGGGCCTCCACCACCACGGACACCATCTACCGCGACCGGTTCAACCATGTGCCGGAGCTCATCCGTCTCGGGGCGGATATCGAGATGAAGGACAACGTGGCGATGATACGAGGAACGAAGCGGTTGACGGGAACGAAGGTGATGTCCACCGACCTTCGGGCGTCGGCGGCGCTCATTCTCGCCGGATTGAAGGCGGAAGGAACGACGGAAGTGCTGCGGGTGTACCACCTGGACCGCGGGTACGAGGCCATTGAGCGGAAGCTCACCTCGCTCGGCGCCTCCATCGAACGGGTGAAAGGGGAGGAATTCTAGAGCCGGGGCCGGCGCGGGACGTCAGCGTTTCGCGCCGGGAATGTCCAGCACCACCGTGGTCCCCCGGCCCGGCGCGCTCTCCAGGTGCACGGCGATGCCGTTCGCTTCGGCCAACCGCCCGGCGATGAACAGTCCCAGCCCCGTCCCCTGCTGCTCGTTCACCTCCCGGTCCACCTGTGCGAACTTCCCGAACAACAGCCGCTGCTTCTCCGCCGGAATCCCCTCTCCCTGGTCCGTCACCGTCAGGCAGGCGCCGTGTCCCGACGACGCCAGACGGAGTGTCACCGTTCCGCCGCGCGGCGAGAACTTCACCGCATTGTCCGTCACCCGGCGCACGATCTCCATCAGATGCGGCAGGTAGACCCGGACCGACAGGTAGCCGTCGGGATGTTCCAATTTCATCGTGATCCCCTCCGCAACGCACCGGCGGACGAACATCTCCCGCACGTGCTCCAGGATGGTGCGCGGGTCCAGGAGTTCGTCCTCGACGTCCGCCTCGCGCTTGGCCTCGCCGGACTCGATCTTCATCGCGGTCAGGAAGTCGTCCACCATGGCGGTGAGACGCCGCCCGCTCTGCTGCAGCATCTCGAGGAAGCTTTTCAGTTCGTCGTCGCTCAGGTCGGTGCGGTTCCCGGAAAGGAGTTCGGTCGCCCCCACGATGGAGGTGAGCGGCGTCCGCATCTCGTGGGAGATGAGACGGAGCAGATGGCTCTTGAACTGTTCGGTCTGCCGTGTGAAATCCTGCCGGAGCTGCTCGCGCCGGCGGAGTTTCCCCTTGATGGTGGACATCAGCAGATGGTAGTCCACCGGCTTGGTCAGGTAGTCATCGATGCCGAGCTCTTTGCCGCTCGTGATGCTCTCCATATCGGCGTGCGCGGAGAGGAAGACGAAGGGGGTCTGCTGGAGGGAGGGCACTGCGCGGACCTGCGCGAAGAGATCGTAGCCCGACTGCCCGGGCATCGTGATGTCCGAAATGATGATGTCCGGCGCCCGTTCGTTGATGAGCGCCATCGCCGCCGGCACGCTGCTCGCGGTGAGCACCGTGTACCCCTCGATCTCGAGGATGGAGGCGGTCACCTCGAGCAGGTCCGTCTCGTCGTCCACCAACAGTACGCGTGCGCGCTGGTCGGTCATGGCCGTCAGGTCCGTTTGATGACGTCGAGCATGGCGCCGTGGATGCGCCCGTTCGTCGCCAGAGTGTTCGGATCGTGGATGATGTCACGTTCGTCGCCGGAGAAGTTCGTCACGGTGCCTCCGGCCTCCTTCACGAGCAAAACGCCCGCCGCCTTGTCCCACGGATGGAGGAACACCTCCCAGTATCCGTCCAGACGGCCGCAGGCGACGTACGCCAGGTCCAGCGCCGCCGAACCGAGGCGCCGAATCCCCTGGGCGAGGGGCAGGAAGGCGACGAAGCGCTCCGTCACGCGGCCGGGATTCTCCTTCACGTTGTACGGGAATCCGGTCACGAGCAGACTTTCGATGAGCACGGCGGACGACGAGACGCGGATGGGGAGGCCGTTCAGGAACGCCCCTCCCCCCTTCGTCGCGGTGAACATCTCTCCCGCCACGGGATCGAAGACGGCGCCCGCCACGATCTCGCCGCGGTGCTCCACCCCGATGGTCACGCAGAAGAACGGGAGCCCGTGCGTGTAGTTCGTCGTGCCGTCGAGCGGGTCGATGATCCAGCGGTACTCCGACCGGGCGTCGTGCGCGCCGCTCTCTTCGCCGAGGATGTCATGGTCCGGGTACGTGCGCCGGACGATGTCGATAATGAGCCGCTCGGAGGCCTTATCGATCTCCGTCACAAGGTTCGTCTCTTCCCCCTGTTTGCGTTCGATGTTTTTAACGTTTCCGATGTTATATTTGAGGAAGGCCCCCGCTTCGGCGGCAGCAGCCTGAGCGACGGCGAGGAGGTCGGTGTTGTGTGGCATCATGATGCCTTAAGATAGAGAATTATTGTTCGCACGTCAACGGAACGGAGCCCGCCCATGGAAGACCGGTCATTCTCCTGCCACATCGCACAGGCGCTCGAAGCCCAGCAGCGCTTCCGCGCCTCCCGGCCCCCTTTCACGCCGGCGGCCTCTCTGGCCGTGGAGGAGGAACGGCTCAGCGCGGTGCTGCGGTCGCTCGAGGAGCGTCTCACGGACAATTACCCCTTCTTCCATCCCTCGTATGCGGGACAGATGCTGAAGCCCCCCCATCCGGCGGCGACGGCGGCCTACCTGATGGCGATGCAGATCAATCCGAACAACCATGCGCGGGACGGCGGACCGGCGACCGCCGCGCTGGAACTGGAATCGGTCGCGGCCATCGCGCGGATGTTCGGCTTCGAAACGCATCTCGGCCACCTCACTTCCAGCGGTACCATCGCCAACCTCGAAGCGCTCTGGGTGGCCCGCTCCCTCCATCCGGAACGGAGCATCGCCTTCTCGTCGAACGCGCACTACACGCACGGACGGATGTGCCAGGTGCTCGGCGTGAAGGGCATCGTCCTCGATTCGTTCGACCGTTTCGAAGAGGCGGTCCGCACCCATGACATCGGCACCGTCGTCGTCACGCTCGGCACCACCTCCACCGGAGAACTGGAACCGCTCGCCGCGCTCCTCCCGGCGGCGCGACGGCTGGGGGTCCGCGTCCACATCGATGCGGCGTACGGCGGCTTCTTCACGCTCCTGTCCCAGGGGAATGCGCCATCGGTCGAGCCGTCCGGATTTTCGCTGGTGCGCGAGTGCGACAGTGTGGTGGTGGACCCGCACAAGCACGCCCTGCAGCCGTACGGGTGCGGCTGCGTCCTCTTCCGAGATCCGGCGGTGGGACGGTTCTACAAGCACGATTCGCCCTACACGTATTTCACCACCGCGGAACTGCACCTCGGAGAAATATCGCTGGAATGCTCCCGCGCCGGGGCGGCGGCGGCGGCCCTGTGGGCGACGCTGCAGTGCTTCCCGCTGGAGCGGCATCGCGGTCTCGGTCCGGTGCTCCAGGAGTGCCGTGACGCGGCGCTTTCGTTCTCCGCATTGCTCGCCGGCAGTGCACTGCTCGCGCAGTACCGGCCGCCGGAGCTCGACATCGTCACCTATCTCCCGCGGACCGCTCCGTTCACGGCGACAGCCGTCACGGCGATGACGGACGATATCTTCACGACGCTGATGAACGACCCGGCCGATCCGGTCTACCTGGCAACCCTTTCCGTCCCTTCTGACGCGGTCCGGAAATATCATCCCTCGTTCGTCCCCGATGCGCCGACGACGCGCATACTCCGTTCCGTCCTGATGAAACCGGAACACGCCCCGTACGTCCCGGAACTCTTCCGTCGGGTGGAGAACGAAGTGCGCCGAAGAACGGAACAAATGTGATGCCGAGGGTGTTGAGACCGTATCAATCAAGGAACCAGGCATGACCACGGCAATTCTCTCAATAATGATGTCTTTCATCATCGTTTCCATCGTCACGTCAGCGCTCCGGCCGGTCCGCGCCGTCCGGCGCCGGGGGAACATCCGTACGTTCATCGCGTTCTTCGCCCTGACCGCATCCTTCCCGACGCTCTACGCTGCGGAAATGGCGCAGCAGACCGGTACCATAGAAGGCAGCGTCGTCAACGCCGTCACCCGGGAGCCGCTCATCGGCGCGACGGTGCAGATCGTCGGTACGACGGTCGGCGCTGCGACGGACATCAACGGAAAGTTCCGCTTCACGAACGTACCGGTCGGAACGTACATCGTCCGGTCGTCCGCGCTCGGGTACGAACCGCACACCCACACCGATGTGGTCGTCTCCACCGGCCGTCCCGCCATGCTCGTGATGGAACTCCGCGAAACGATCATCGAGGCGGAGGGGGTGACCGTGACGAGCGAGTACTTCCAGAAGAGCCCGGACGCCCCCATCAGCGTGCAGACCCTCGGCGCGGAGGAGATACGGCGGCTTCCCGGCGGACTGGAGGACGTGGCGCGCGCCGTGGCCATCCTGCCGGGGGTGGCGCAGGTGCAGAACGGACGGAACGACCTCATCGTACGGGGCGGTGCGCCGTCCGAGAACCTGTTCGTGGTGGACAACATCGAGTTGGCGAACATCAACCACTTCGGCACGCAGGGCTCCAGCGGCGGCCCGCTGAGCTTCATCAACCTCGATTTCGTGAACGAGACGAGCTTCAAGACCGGCGGATTCGGGGCGCGGTACGGGGACAAGCTCTCCTCGGTGCTCACCATCGACCTGAAGGACGGCCGGACCGACCGCTTCGGCGGAAAGGCGACCATCTCCGCGTCGCAGTTCGGACTGAACCTGGAAGGCCCGACCGGCGAAGAAGGCTCGTTCCTCTTTTCCGCACGGCGCAGCTACCTCGATTTCATCTTCAAGGCGGCGGGATTCGGATTCGTACCGGAGTACTGGGACTTCCTCGGCAAGGTGAACTACCGTGTCTCCCCCCGCGACCAGATCACCCTGCTCGGCATCGCGGCGCTGGACGATGTGAAGCTCTTCAACGACACCGAGGAGAAGCGGTACGACAATTCACGCATCCTCTCCAGCGATCAGACGCAGTTCGTCGGCGGAGCGACCTGGCGGCATCTGCTCACGAAAGGATACACCACCGTCACGCTGAGCCAGACCTACAACGGCTACAGCTTCATCCAGAACGATTCGCTGCTGAACCCCATCTTCAAGAGCGCGTCGGACGAGTATGAAACGACGCTCCGGGCGGACGTGGTGCTGCAGGTGAGCCGAGAGACCGAACTGTCGTTCGGCGCGTCCGGCAAGTTCGTGAACTTCAACTCGAACATCATCTTCCCGAACCCCTTCTGGACCAACTTCGGCCAGTCCCTGACCGTGAACGCCACGCTCGACACGACCGCGCTCAAATCGGCCGCGTACGGACAGCTTTCGCACGCGCTCACGCCGGAGTTCCGGCTCACGGGGGGCGTCCGGATGGACTACTTCAATCTCATCGAGAACGGCATCTCGTTCTCCCCGCGCCTCTCGGCCTCCTACGCCGTGACGCCGGTGCTGACCTTCACCGCTTCGGTCGGCCGGTACCATCAGGCGCCGTCGTACATCTGGCTCGTGGCGAACACGGCGAACCGGAAACTCGACTACGTCCGGGTGGACCAGGTGGTCGGCGGCGTCGAGTACCTCCTCCGGTCGGACGTGAAGGTGAGCGTGGAGACGTACCGCAAGAACTATTCCGACTATCCGGCGAGCACCACACGCCCGTACCTCGTGCTGGCGAACACCGGTTCCGGTTTCGGAGGATCGCAGGACGGCTATGCGTCGTTCGGTCTTGATCCCCTCGTCAGCTCAGGCTCCGGTACGTCCCACGGCATCGAGCTCTTCCTGCAGAAGAAGCTCTCCGAAGTTCCGTGCTACGGTCTCGTCAGCATCAGTTGGAATGAGACCCGTTTCACTGCGCTGGACGGCGTCTCCCGGCCGAGCGCGTTCGACCAGCGGTGGATACTGAACCTGGGGGGTGGCTACATTCTCAACGAACTGTGGGAGTTCAGCGGCAAGTTCCGGTACTTCACCGGCCGGCCGTACACGCCCTTCAATGCGGACGGTTCGCAGAACGCGGCCTCCATCTATGCGGACCGCATCGGCGCGAACCACAGCCTGGACCTTCGGGTGGACCGGCGGTGGAACTTCGAGCGGTGGAACCTCATCACGTACATCGATATCCAGAACGTGTACAATCGCAAGGCGCTCGACGCCCCGATCTATGACGAACGGACCGGCACGGTGAAACAGGCCGAAGGCGGCATCGGTCTCCTTCCCTCCATCGGCGTCAGTGCGGAATTCTGACGCGGAATCAGTACCAGTAAACACGAAGCCCCGTCATCGATACCGATGACGGGGCTTCCTTTTTCACGGCCGCTCTGTCCGTGAGCCGTTACTTGATGAGGACCATCTTTCTCATCTGCGTGAGACCGCCGCTGCTCAGTCGGTAGAGGTACACACCGCCGGCGAGGTTCGATGCATCGAACGGAACCGAATGCTCTCCCGCCGCCCGTTCTCCGTCGACGACCTCTGCCACCTCCTGCCCCACCGTATTGAACACCGTCAGCACGACCCGTCCCGGCGCCGCGAGCGAATAGCGGATGGTGGTGACGGGATTGAACGGGTTCGGATAGTTCTGCTCCAATGCGAACGCCGCCGGCACGGGGGAAGGCTCTTCATCGGCGTGCAGCACCAGGCCGTCGCCGAACTCCACATCGTCCACCGCCGCATCGAAGACGGTGACGAAACCGCCGTCCCGCGCCGTGAAGCGGAGCGCCATCGTTGCCGAGGGGGTCACGATGTCCGCCAGCGCGATGTGATGCTGCTTCCACCGTCCCTGCTTCCCGGTGATGACCTGAGCGGTCGTCCATGTGCTGCCGCCGTCGGACGAGACCTGCACGAAGAGCGTATCGTCCACCGGTACGGAACGGGTGTTCGTGAAGAGCCAATAGGTGACCGCGGGTTTCGCCATGTCGGCGGCGGAAAAGACCGGCGACGTGAGCGTGCTCCGGCCGTCGATGTTGTCCGACAACGAGTTCGTCCCCCCGGTGACGAAACAGGCGTCTCCGGCACCGCTCCGTCCGAACGGAGGCTGCAATGTATCACCGATGAGGATGACCGGTTTCGGTACGGTCCGCGCCCATCGACCGTTCACGCCGGAATCGAGCGGACTGCCGACGGTCCAACCCATATCGAACCGGAAATCATCCCGGCCGCTCTTCTTCAGCGAAACGCTGAGGGAGACATTCCCGCCGGGGGTGACCGCGACATCCGCCGAATCGACCGTGAAACCGAACTTCGATACGACGATCCGGTACGATGGTCCGGTGACCAGCGCCGGGACCGTGAATGTACCGTTCTGGTCCGTGAATCCGTTCTCCGGCGTCCCCTTCACGATCACCCGCGCTCCCTGCAGGAGAGAGGAACTCCCCTGCTCCTTCACGGTCACCGTAATTCCTCCCACTGCCTTCTTCACGAGTTTCACCGTGACGGTTCCGGTACCGTTCTGATCCAGCGGCACCGTGACAGTGCGCTCATGATAACCGCCGTCGTAGGCCTGTTTGGAGAAGGTCACTGTGACACTGTCCGCAGGCGCTCCGAACTTGAACTTCCCGGCCGCATCGGTCGTGTAGCTCTGTCCCGCCCCGTTCACGACGGCGAGGACTCCCTCCACCGGTAGGCCGGTCGCGGAATCGGTCACGGTCACGACCGCCCGTCCCGCCGTCAATCCGCCGTTCTGTCCGGGGAACTTCAGCACGTACAGACCGCCCTGCATGTCCGTCGCGATGACCTTGTCCGATGCATAGTACGGAAAGACCCCCCAATTCCCGATCGTGTTGTTCGCGCTCCCCGGATACGTGTCATAGTACGCCACCTCCACCGGAATCTCGGGGTCCTTCAGGTCGATGACCCGCACCCCTTCGGTGTAGTGCGCGACATATCCGAACGCTCCTTTGATGTGGATATTATGCGCGATGGTGTACGGCTTCGCGACATAGGAGCCGGCGAGACGCACGTCGTTCACGTCGCTCCGGTCCCACACCCGCACCACGTTGCCGTTCTGCGACGGGTCGCTGTTGATCTCATCCGTCGTCAGCACGTACCGGCCGTCCGCGGTCACGTCAGCGTTGTGCGTTCCGGCGTACGGGTATTTCACCAGGTTGACCCGCTTCGGATTCGCCTTGTCCGTCACGTCCACGATGTCCAGTCCGACGCCGTAGATGGCGGCGGCGTAGATGGTGTCGTTCCGGACGATGCAGTCGTGCACGTAATGGGCCTGGTACTGTCCGACGACGGCCGGATGGACCGGGTCGGTCAGGTCCAGGATGACGATGCCGCCGTTACCGTACCGCGAGCCGTTGATGTAGAGGTATTTCCCTTCGATGGAGACGGTGTGTCCGGAAGGGACCGCCGTCGTCGTGATGGTGTTCACCAGTTTCAGCGAGTCGAGATCGATGATCTGCAGGCCGGCGCCGTTCCCTTCGGTGACGACGTACGCGTACTGCTGATACACCTTCATCTCGCGCCAGGAGGAGGGCGGGCCGTCCACGAACAGCACCTCCTTCAGCGTATCGGTGGTGATGTCCACGATCTGGGTGCCGAGACCCGTCCCGACGATGGCGTATTCCCGTCCGCCCGGAGTGGTGTACCCCCAGCAGTTCGAATACTGACTGTTGCCGCGCGTGGCGAGCCGGCCGGCCAGTTGCATGTTGAGGCTCACCTGCGCGGCGGCGTCCGTGACGGCGAGGAACAGTACGGCGATGACGACAGCATGACGATGGATCATACTCTCCTGTGGTTCGTTATTTGATGAACAGCATGGGTGCTGTGATGCGGGTGAGACCGTGCCGCGTGTGCACGGTGAAACGAACGAAATACGTTCCGGACGGCAGGCCGGCCGCGTTCCAGCGGACCGAGTGATGACCGGCGCGGTACGGCTGCCGGACCAGCTCCCCGGCGGCGCTGCCGAGCGGAGTGAACACCTCCGCTCTAATATAGGCATCTTCGGACAAAAAGAAAGGGATCGTGGTGACCGGATTGAACGGATTCGGATAGTTCGGGAAGAGGGTCAGCGGAGAGACGGGAACCGTCACATCGTCCCGGACCGATGACGGACCGGTGTTTTCATAGAAACAGACGCCCCCCTTCCCGCTCCCCAGGAAGAGGTCCGCATCGCCGTCGGCGTCGATGTCCGTGAAGCATGGTGAGGCGTTCACGCGCAGATCGACGGAGGCGAACGAGGATGCGACGGCCGAGAATTTCCCCGCCGCGGGATCGAACTCGTACCGCGCCACCCTGCCGTCGCTGTTCCCGATGAAGAGGTCGCTCCGGCCGTCAGCGTCGATGTCCGTGATGAACGGCATCGCTTCGTTGCCGACGTCGATGCCGGCGAAATATCCCGGCACGGCGGTGAACGTGTACGCCCCGTTGACGACCGTTCCCTTATACATCGCGAGCACCCCGGCGCTGTTCCCCACCACCACGTCCGGGACCGCGTCACCGTCCGCGTCGCCGACGGCGGGGGCGGCGCTGTTGCCGAACGCCGCCGCATCGAGCGGGAAGCTCTGCGGAGAGAAGGTGAACGGAGCGCCCGCCGGGACGTTCCGGTAGAAACGGAGCGTGCCGGAGAATCCGCCGATGAGCAGGTCCGGACTCCCGTCGAAGTTCATGTCCCGCGCCGCGACGGTCAGGTACAGATCGGGAACCTTCATCGTGTGATCCGGAACGGACGAGAAATGGGGTTGTGTCACGGTTCCGCTGTTGGCATGGATCCGAATCTCTCCTCCGGCGGAGGCGATGCAGAGGTCCGTATCGCCGTCCCCGTCGAAATCCGCCGCCGCGACCGACGCGCGGGCGCCGGCATCGAGCATCGTCAGCAGGTTCTTCGTCTGCAATTCATAGTACGGCTGCGCGTTGGTGCCGATGTTCCGGTAGCGCCAGAACGTGTCGTAGCTTTCGGTCGGGAAGACGCTCGCCGTCACGAGGTCCGTGACGCCGTCCCCGTCCAGATCGACGTGCTGCGGGATGTTGAAGCCGAAGGTGGAGACCGGTTCCTCCTTCGGGTAGGTCGAATCGGTCAGCGCCATCACCGGTGCATGCGGCGTACCGGTGTTCTTGACCGCATACAGGCTCGGATTGAAGTAATCGCCCCAGAAAAGGTCCAGCGTGCCGTTCGAATCGGCGTCGAAGAACTCGATACCGCTCGCGCCGTGGAGCGGCTTCCGCAGTCCGCCCCCCACGATGAGGATGCCGCCGAACTGTGCTGTCGTGAAGGCGAACGCTGGGGCATGCGGCGTGCCGGTGTTGGTGTAGAGCGTGACGCTGCCGCTCTGACTGCCGGTGAAGAGATCAAGGTCGCCGTCGGCGTCGATGTCCGCCAGGGTCGGCACGCTGAACCGTTCGCTCATCAGTTCGGTGCCGGCGGTGTCCTTCAGGGTCGTGCCGTTCCATTGGAACTGCGGAGACGCCGCCGTCCCCGTGTTCAGGTAGAGACGCACGTCGGAGAAGTCGCCGCTCGTGAAGCAGTCCTGATCACCGTCCGCATCGATGTCGGCGAATCGGAACCAGGCGCCAATGGAAAGGCCGAACGACGCGGCGGGCTCCAGCGAATAGGAACCTCCCTGCCCCCGGTAGAATGCGGCCACACCGTCGCGGTCCAGCAGGAAGAGGTCGAGGTCCCCGTCCGCGTCGATGTCCACGAACTGGAACCGCGGCGTGTCGATGCCGCCGGCGAAGAGATTGACGCCGAAACGGTGCGGGGCGTACGTGAAGGTCTGTCCGGGGAGTGCGGACGGAATGAAGGACAGGAGGAGGAGGAGGAGATGGAATGGCCGGCTAGCGGTCATACCGGCGGAGTTCGTTCAGGGCGCGGACGATGGCGGCGGGAGTCACCGTCCGGGGGAGCGTGACGGAACCGATGCGCCGGGGAAGCACCATCCGGATGGCGCCGGCGGCGGACTTCTTGTCGCTGCGCATCGCGGTGAGGAGCAACCGGTCGTTCATCGCGATCCGGGAGAGCGACGGTAGCGGCACCAGACGCACCGCGTCGATGACGGCGGCAGCGTGCCGCGGGGAGAGCATCCCGGCGTTCCGGGCGATGAACGTCTCGGCGAGCATCCCGTACAGCACCGCTTCACCGTGTTTCAGGCGGGAGTACCCTCCCGCTTTCTCCAGCGCGTGACCGACCGTATGCCCGAAGTTGAGAATGGCGCGGAGACCGGACTCGCGTTCGTCCTTGGAGACGACCTGCGCTTTGAGCTGACAGCTCCGGCGCACCATGGCGGCGAGGACCTCCGGGTCCCGCCGCAGCGCCTGCGGAACGGCGCCGGTGACGAACGAGAAGAACGTCCGGTCCAGAATGACGCCGTACTTCACCACTTCGCCGAGACCGCAGACGAGTTCGCGGCGGGGGAGCGTCGACAGCGTGCCGATGTCCGCGATGACGCACGTCGGCTGATGGAACGCGCCGACGAGGTTCTTCGCCTGCGGCAGATTCACCCCCACCTTCCCCCCTACGGAGCTGTCCACCTGCGCCAGGAGCGTCGTCGGCACCTGCACGAACTCGATGCCGCGCATGTACGTGGCGGCGACGAATCCCGCGAGATCGCCGATGACCCCGCCGCCGAGCGCGACGACGACGGTGGAGCGCCCGAGCGTCCGTTCGGCCATCTGCGCGTGGATCCACGAAGCGCGGGCGGGGTTCTTCTGCCGTTCGCCGCGCGGGATGACGATGGAGAGGACCGAGAAACCGCTCCGCACCATGCCGGCACGGACCGCGTCGAGACAGAGCGGAGCGACGGCGGTGTCGGTGACGATGACGGCGGCACGGCTGCGGCACTGTTCCGCGATGAGCGCCCCGGCGCGGCGCAGCAGGTCCGTGCCGATGTGGATCGGATACGAACGGTCCCCGAGCGGGACGGTGACGACGGTATGGTCCTTCCGGTCAGTCAATGTACGGGGCGGTCTTCTTCACGAGTTCGTCGATGGTGTGGCCGATCTTCTTGTCGTCCGTGGTGACGACGATGTCCGCCTGGTCGTAGAACGGCGTGCGGGCGTCCAGCAGCGCGGTGATCTTCGCCATCAGGTCCGCGCCGTCCAGCAGCTCCCCCCGGTCGTTGCGGAGCATCGGGCGGTCGCTCTTCGTGCGGAGGCGCTGGTAGATGTGCTCCACGTCGGAGCGGAGGTAGATGAGCAGTCCGCTCTTCTTCACGAGCTGCAGCGTCTCGTCGTTGGTCACCGTGCCGCCGCCGAGCGAGACCACCGTGCCGGCGGAGGCGAGCTGTTCCCGCAGCGTCTCGCGCTCGATGGCGCGGAAGCGGGCCTCCCCCTCGACCGCAAAGATGTCGCCGATGCGCTTCCCCTCCTTCCGTTCGATGACCTGGTCGAGGTCCGCGAAGCGGAAACCGATGGTGTTCGCGAAGATGGGGCCGATGGTGCTCTTGCCGCTCCCCATGAACCCGGTCAGAAAGATGATGGAACGTTTTTCGTGTCGTGTCTTCACGGTCGTCCGGAAATAAAAATCCCGCCGCTGCGGGCGGCGGGACGGTCAACAGGACGCCCGCCGCAACGGGACCGCGGCCGGCGTCTCAGCGCTGCGCGGTCAGCGGAAGAAGGTGTCGCGGTTGTCCTCGATGTCGGCCGATTCCTTCAGCCGCTCGAACCACTGGTTCAGCACCTGCTGTTTCTTCTCCTGCATCACCTGCGCCGCCAGCATGCTCTTCTGCGCCGCGTAGGCGGCGGTGTCCACCGCCGTGCGGTTCAGGATGCGGACGATGTACCATCCGCGCTGCCCCTCGATGGGACCGAGGTTCCGGCCCACCGCGCCGCGTTTCACGGCGCCGATGACGGAGAACTCACGGCCGAGTGTCGGGACGAATCCGCCGACGGAGAACTCACCGGTGTTCCGCACCGCCACTTTCGGGTCCGATGCGAGCGACGCGATGTCGCCGTTCTCCCCGACGGAGGCGTACTTCTCCTGCGCGACGGCCTTCGCCTGCGCCATCTTCTTCTTGCGCAGCACGCGCGGACGGAGCGACTCCTTCACGTCGTCGAAGGGGCGCACCCCCTCCTTCTTGCTCTCGACGAGCTTCACCACCGCGTAGCCGTTGGCGGCCTGGTAGGCGTCGCTGATGTCGCCGACGTCGCTCCGGAAGGCGAACTTGTTGATGGGCTCGAACAGACCGATGCCGGGGACCATCGCCCCCTTCTGGAAGTCCGGCGTCTCCTGCACGTTCAGACCGAGCGACTGCGCCTCCTGTTCGAAGCTCCCCTTCCGGGCCACGTACGCGAAATCCTGCGCGCGCTGGAACGCTTCGTCCTTGGTACGGGCGCTCGCCTTCAGCGGGACGCTGACGGCGGCCACTTTGAGTTCACGGTTGTCGCGGGCGTCGACCTTCACCACATGGACGCCGAACTGCGTCTTCACGGGACCGAGCACCTGGCCCGGACGCCCCGCGAACGCAGCATCTTCGAACGGCTTCACCATGCGTCCCTTGCCGAACCAACCGAGCTCGCCGCCGCTGACGGAGGCGCCGGGTTCGGTGGAGTACTGGCGGGCGAGCGCGGAGAAGTCCTCGCCCCGCTTCGCGCGGGCGATGAGCTCGTTCGCCAGGGTCATCGCGCTCTTCTCCTGTTCGGGCGTCGCGGCGTTCAGCAGGATGTGCCGTGCCTTCACGAACGTCTCGTTCCCCTTGCGCTCCTCCAGCACTTTGAAGAGATGGAACCCTTCATTGTCGCTCACGGGGCCGACCAGTTCTCCGACCTTCGCGGAGAAGAGGGCGTCCTCCTTCTCCGGGGTCAGCTCGCCGTGCTTGAAGAAGGCGGGCGCCGGAGAGGTCTCGGCGTAGTTCTGCTGCAGTTCGGTGAAGTCGATGCCGGACTTCGCCTGGTTCAGGATGGCTTTGAGCTGCTCCTGCACGTCCTGCGAATCGCGCGCGGAGGGCTGGTCCGAGAAGAGGACGTACTTCAGTTTCCGGCTCGCCGGCATCTTGAACTCGTCGGCGCTCTCGGCGTACTCGCGGCGCAGGTCCTCGTCCGTCACGCTCACCTGCTCGTCGGTCACGAACGCGTTCGGATCGATCACCGCGTACTGCAGGTCGGCCTTCACGTTCTGGTCCACGAACCGGTCCAGCATCTCCCCTTCGGTCACCCGGAGCGAGGAGAACACGATGCTCTGCACCTTCTCCGCCAGCCGCTGCTGCCGCAGGGCGGTCTCGACCTGGATCCAGATATCCTTGTTCCGCGGGTCGTTCAGGGCGGACTCGTACGCGTCGCGCCGGAACTGTCCGGTGGAATCGCGGAACTGCTGCACGAGGAACTCCGGCGGATTCTCACCGCGCACCCAGTCGATGATCTCCTGGTCGGTCACGGTCACGTCCATCCGTTTCGTCTCGCGGTCCAGCAGCGCCTGCGTCACCAGACTGTTCCACACCTGGTCGCGGATCTGCCGCATGAGCTGTTCGTCGGGGTCCTGCTTGGTCTGCTGCTTGTACTGCTCCGCCTGCTGGCGGACCAGATCGGAGAACTCCTGGTACGAGACCTTCCGTCCTTCGATGATGCCGACCGTGTCGCTGACGCGGGACATGCCGAGGTAGTCCATACCCCATTCGAACACGATGGTGATGATGAACACGACCACCAATCCGATGAGGATCACGGGCATGTTATCGCGCATTTTCGTCATGATAGCCATACGGCGTTACGGCTCCTTATTGCGGATGATTGTGATAAGTAACGGTTCTGTAAGGGTTTATAAACTATAAGATAAACGAAATGAGCGTGAAAAACAACGAAGGAGGAGCGAAAAATCGCCGGATTTCGCCAAATGACCTTACGAGGGTTCGGACGCGGGATCGTCCAATTGGAAGTATTCCTGTATCTTCTGTGCGGTTTTCTCCCCCACCACCTCGGTCAGCTGCTCGATGGTGGCGAATTTCACCCCCTGGACGGAACCGAACGCCTCAAGCAGCTCCTTGCTCCGTTTCTTGCCGACGCCGGCGATAAGGTCCAGTTCGGTCTGCAGCGTCCTTTTATCCCGGAGCGACCGGTGGAAGGTGACGGCGAAGCGGTGGGCCTCATCGCGCACTTGCTGCAGCAGCCGGAGCGCCGCGGAACTCTTCGGGATGGGGACCGGCTCCGCGTCGCCGGGGACGAAGACCTCCTCCAGGCGTTTGGCGAGACTGATGACCGGGTGACCGGTGATGCCGATGGCGGCGAGCGCCTCCACGGCGGACGACAACTGCCCCTTCCCGCCGTCGATCATGATGAGGTCCGGCATCTCCAGCGCCTCCTGCTGCACGCGGGTGTACCGCCGCGTCACCACTTCGCGCATGCTGGCGAAGTCGTCCACCTCCGCCGGCGCCACGCTCCGGATCTTGAACTTCCGGTACTCGCTCTTCTTCGGTTTCCCGTCCTCGAACACCACCATGGAGGCGACGGTCTCGGTCCCCTGGAAGTGCGAGATGTCGAAGCACTCGATGCGCCGGGGGGCCTTCGGGAGCCGCAGGTCGCGCTGCAGGGAGCGGACGGCGGCGGGCACGAAGTCCTTCTGCTTGAGCTTCTGCAGCTTCAGTTCGTCCAGCAGGAACTTCGCGTTCCGCTTGCACATGTCGAGCAGCGTGGAGAGGTCGCCACCTTCGGGCATGCGGAACGAGACGCCGCCGCTCCGCCGGAGCGAGAGCCACTGCTCGATGACGGTCCGCGATTCGATGTCGAACGACAGGACCACCTCCTTCGGCACGTCGACCGCCTCCAGGTAGTAGCGCTGCACGAGGGTCTCGAGCACCTCGGGGTCCGTCCGGCTTTCGACGCCGTTCATGTAGTAGTGCTGCCGGCCGATGACCTTCCCCTCCCGGATCTTGAAGATGACGCCGCAGGCGTCGTCGTCCTCCGTCGCCACCGCCACGATGTCGCGGTCGCGGAACTCGTTGTCCACCACCTTCTGCCGCGCGGAGTAGACCTCCAGCTCGCGGATGCGGTCGCGGTAGTACGCGGCGTCCTCGAACCGCATCGCGCCGGCCGCCTCCCGCATCTGTCCCTCCAGATGGGACCGCACCCCGGCGATGCGTCCGTTGAGCACCTGCGCCACCTGGCCGATCATGTCGTTGTACCGTTCCTGCGACACGAGACCCTCGCACGGTCCCTCGCACTTCTTGATGTGGTAGTCGAGGCAGACGCGCGTCCTCTTCTTCGCGATGAACTCGTCGTCGATGAAGAAGTTGCAGCTCCGGATCATGAAGAGGTCGCGCACGGTCTTCAGCGCGGCGCGGAGCGTGACCACGTCCGTGTACGGCCCGAACAGGTGCACCTCTTTCCGGTTGAAGCGCCGGGTGACGAACACGCGCGGGTACGGCTCCTTCGTGATGACGATGTACGGGTACGACTTGTCGTCCTTCAGGTTGACGTTGTAGCGCGGCTTGTGCAGCTTGATGAGGTTCGCCTCGAGGATGAGCGCCTCCACCTCGGAGTCGGTGGTGATGATCTCCAGGTCCGAGATCTTCGCCACCATGGCGGCGATGCGCGGCTCGTGGCTGCGGGAGGAGTGGAAGTACTGCCGGACGCGGTTCCGGAGGTTCACCGCCTTCCCGACGTAGAGGATGGTCCCTTCGCGGTTCTTGAACTGGTACACGCCGGGCGAGACCGGCAGGTGGTCCAGCTTGTCCTGCAGGTCGAACGTGCCGACGAACGATATCTGGATGGGCTGCTGTTCCATGGAGGTTCAGGGGACCGCGGCTCCGGACATCGGTTCGCACAGCTCCACCAGCACGCCGTTGGTGGAGGAGGGATGGAGGAACGCCACACGCATGCCGTGGCCCCCGTCCCCCGGAACGTCGTTCACGAAGACGAAACCGAGTCCCTTCAGGCGCGCGATCTCCCCGTCGATGTCCGACACTTCCAGACAGATGTGATGGATCCCTTCCCCCCGCTTGGCGATGAACTTCGCGATGGCGGAGTCCGGCGCGGTGGACTCGATGAGCTCGACGGAGCTTCCGCCGACCGGGAAGAAGGCGATGTCCGCCCGCTGCTCCTCCACGTGCTCCGTATGCGCCGGAGGAGCGCCGAACAGCCGCGCGAAGAGGTCCGCCGAGGTGCCGAGGGACCGGACCGCCACGCCGATATGATTGATGCGATGGATCATGAATGCTCCCGTTACATGAGTCCCCGTTCCATGAGACTGGTGTACGAATCTCCGGCGATGATGATATGGTCATGCACCGGGATGCCGATGATCCTCCCCGCCTCGGACAGCTGACGGGTGATCTGGATGTCCTCGCGGCTCGGCTCCATGTTGCCGCTCGGGTGGTTGTGGACCAGGATGACGCTCGCGGCGTTCTCCAGGATCGCCTCGCGGAACACCTCGCGCGCGTGCGTCAGCGACGAGTTGAGCAGGCCTTTGGTCACCGTCCGCTGCCGGGTGATGCGGTTGCTGCTGCTGAGACAGAGCACACGGAACTCCTCCTGCTTCAGGTCGCGCATCTCCGGTCCGCACACCGCCGCCACGTCCTCGGGCGAGCGCACGGTCATGGATCCCGCGCCGGCGCTCCGCTGCACGCGCCGGGCGAGCTCGAACGCCGCCGCGAGCACCGTTCCCTTCACCGCGCCGATCCCCTTGAACTTCCGCTGCTTGAAGTCGGCGACGGTGAGCGCGGAGAGGGTGCGCAGCGTCCCGTACTCCCGCAACAGCTCCCGCGCCAGGTCGACCGCCGTCCGGCGGCCGCTCCCGGTGCCGAGGAGGATGGCGAGGAGTTCCGCGTCGGAGAGGGAGGGTGCGCCGTTGTTCACCAGCTTCTCGCGCGGACGTTCGTCCTCCGGCCATTCCCGGATGGGGGAAGAGTCGGCGGGCGTCTCCGGCAGAGAGCGGTTCGCCACTACGGTTGGTAGGTGTACGTCTGCAATTTGGTGATGGAGCCGTTCTTGAACTGCAGGATGTGCAGGTCGCTGTTCACGCGGCGGTAGCGGAGCGTGATGCTGTTGCGCACGCCGGGGAACCGCACCGTTTCGGACAGGGCCGACGCCACCTGTTCCCGCGTGAGGGCGCCGTCGTTGAGCACATGGATGAGGAGCGACATCACGTCGTACCCGAAGAGCGCGTCGTCCGGCATGGGTCGGTTGAACCGCTGCGAGAAGCGCGCCGCGAGCGCGGCCGCCCGTTCGTCCCGCTCCACCCACCGCTCGCTGCCGAAGATGACCCCGTCCGCGTAGCGGCGGTTCAGGTCGAGCTCGTGGATGTTGTTCCACTCGCTCGTGCCGAGGACGACGGTGCGGATGTTGTAGTACGCGATCTGCGACGCCACCACGCCGATCTGCTGCGCGGAGGCGATGGGACTGAACACCACGTCCACCGCCGCCACGGGCATGGTGAGACTGTCGGTGTGGACCACAGTGCGGCGGAACGGGAGTCCGAGCGATTCGGCCAGTTCCTTCGCTCGCGGTCCGAGGAACGCGGTGATGTTCACGGCGGCGCCCCGTGCGATGACCGAATCGGTGAACGAGGGGGTGAAACCGGCGGCGGCCATCCGTTCCGCAATGTGCGCACGGTTCATCTTTCCCTTGAACGAGACCACATACTCCGCCGCGATCTGCGCCGCCGCGGTGCGGAGGGCACGGAAGCGTCCCCGCAGATCCGATTCGCCCCGCTGGTACCGCTGGTCGAACACGACCTCGCCGCCCAGCCGGACCACTTCGGCGGCGAAGGAATCGGCCTGCACTGTGGCGAAGGGGACGTCCGACGCGATGATGGCGAACCGTTCCGCGCCGAGCACCTTCACGGCGTACTGCGCCAGCACCTTTCCCCGTACGCTGCTGGTGGAGTTCGCCTGGAAGACCGCGGGACCCGCCATCGCGACGCTGTCGTCCGTGGCGGTGGGCGAGATGAGCGGGAGACCGGCGGCCGCCGCGGCGGATGCGGCGGCCATCGTTTCGTCGCTGAACACCGGGCCGATGACCGCCACGGATGTTCCCGACTGCGCGATGCTGTCCACGACCGCACGGGCGCGGCGCGGGTCGCGGCCGGTGTCGAACTCTTCGATCCCCACGGAGACCTCCCCCGCCTCCTGCCCTTCTTCGTACTCCTGCAGGGCGATGCGGACGCCGTCCAGAATGTCCGCCGCCACCTTCCGTTCCCGCGTCTCCGCCGCGGAGCCGTTCATCAGCGGCAGCAGCACGGCGACGGTGATGCGGTTCCCCCGCTCCACCCGGGCGCGCAGACGGCGCAGACGCTGATGCAGCGCCGGTTCCGTCACCAGCGGTTCCACCGCGTCCAGAACGGTACGGGCCGCGTCGGCGTCCCCCGCGGAGTAGAGCCGTTCGGCGGCGATGATGCGGAGCAGGTGGCGCACGGTGTCGTTGGCGGAGACGGCGGCGAGGGAATCGACCTCCGCCGTCGTGAGGAACTCCTCCGCGATGTGTTCGAGCGCTTTGTATGAATGTTCGCGGTTCAGGCGCTGCGCGGCGGTGGCGAGCACGTGCTCCATCGCTCCGAACGCCGCGGCGTACCGTCCGGAGTTGTAGTCGCACATGCCGCGGGTGAACCGCGCATCCTCGAGGTACTCGCTGTCCGGATACCGCAGGAGCAGCGTGTCACACCAGGCGGAGGCCGGGCCGAACTCCTTCATCGCGAAGTGCGTCTTGGCCGTCATGATGACCGCGGCGGTGGTGCGGTGGTTGAGCGGATAGATGTCCAGGGACGCCTGGAAGGAACGGAGCGCGGTCGCGTACTCCCGCGCGGCGTACTGGCGCATGCCGAGCAGGAAGTACTCCTCCGCCGGGCGGACGTACGTCACGAAGGTCTCCTGCGCGGCGAGCGTGCTCCAGAGCGCCGCAAGCGCGGTCAGCAGCCTCTTCATGCGAGGTCCCTCCGGAGCGAACGGAGTCCGGCGATGTGCACGCCGGCCGCCAGCAGCAGCGACGGCACCGCGATGGAGGCAGCGGCGAAGCGGATGACCCGCCAGTCCGCGGGGACCTGTTTGAGTTCGGCGTTGAAGACCATCAGTGTCGGATAGTAGTAGAGCGCCAGGAGCAGGACGATGTAGACGATGCTCAGCAGGAACGTCATCGTCGCTCCCTGGGACGATGCGATGCGGACCGGATTCTTCTCCGCAAAGTCGGCGTACACCGCGCCGAGGGCGACGTTGAGGCTCACGAGGGCGAAGGTGACGACCGGCGTGAGGGCGATGGTCATCCATGCCAGCGCCCGAACGTCGTCATGCGGCGTCACCGTCTCCATGCGGCCGGTGGCGAGATCGGTCACGCTCCGCACGAAAAGATACGGGATGTTGGAGAGAAAAGCGACCGCCACGCTCAGCAGCACCAGGAACGCCGCCGTCACGAGGAACTTCGTCCGGTACACCGAAGAGAGCCGCACCGGCGCGCTCCGGACGGACCAGTAGGCCTTCCCCTCCAGGCTCATCACCGGAAAACCGAAACGGAGCGCCACCGCGTTGATGAGGAAGATGTTGAAGATGAACACGACGAGATACACGACCGCCTTCAGTTCCGGCGACTCCAGCCGGATGCTGAGGGTGCTGACGCTGGAGAGGAAGACCGTCAGCAGTCCCATCATCACCACGAAGTGGATCCACTGCGCCGGCTCCCGGACGAACTGCCAGAACTCCTTCTTCAGCAGCACTTCGGTGACCGGCGCGAACCAGGAGCGGCGTCCGAACGCGAACACCATGTCCTTCGCCTCGAACCGCTTCACCGTGAGGCGCTTCAGGGAGAGCGAGGCGAGCCAGGTGCGGTAGTACAGCCCGTTCGCCGCCGCCAGCAGCAGCACGAAAAGCCCCGCTGTGGTGAGGAGCATCAGCGCCACGTACCCTCCCACCGCCTCGAAGTTGTCGTTGACGTAGAAGTAGAGGATCTCCGAGACCCAGTAGTTCGGCAGGAACTTCGCGATGACCGGGTCCAGGGAACCGAAGTACAGGTTCACGTACGGATAGAACTTCATCACCTCCTGCACGAGCCGTACCGGGCTCGTCACGGTGAAGTAGAGGTAGATCTGTCCGATGTAGAACAGCACGATGCCTCCCACGAGCACGCGGAAGTTGACGCGCGGGGCGAGGGTCATGAGGAAGAGCAGCACGATGACGGCGATGCAGGCCGCGAGGAACATGAACGGCACCATCACGCCGAACATCATCAGCAGGTAGAAGTGCCAGGGATAGCCGAAGTACACGCCGTACCCGAGCAGCACCGAGAGGCCGACCATGAACAGCGTGCCGGAACTGTAGAAGAAGTTGTCCAGGAACTTGATGATGAAGATGTTCAGGTACGACACCGGCGCGGTGAGGAGGAACGACACCTCGGGGGAACGGTAGAGGGTCGTGAACGCCACCACCATGTTCCCCAGGTTGACGGTGACGAAGAAGACGAAGAGCAGCATCCCGATGAAGCGGTGGAACAGGAAGAGCCCGATCCCCACCGTCTCGAGCAGGTACGCGGTGATGAAGTTCGAGAAGAAGAAGGCGCCGACCGCGAAGGAGCCGAACACCACGAACGAGCCGGCGCTCCGGACCACCGTTCCCGTGTCCGGGGAGGAGGGCATCGCCAGGAACATTCGGAGTTTGGACCGCAGGATGTGCAGCAGTGCGCTCATTCCGTGCGGTACAGGAAGGAACCGGGACCGAGCGGGATGTCGAACACGATCCAAAGGGTGAACATCGCCGTCCAGACCGCCAGGAACACCAGCGTGTACGGGAGCATGGTGGCGATGAGCGTTCCCATGCCGGCGCTCCGGTCGTACCGCTGCAGCAGCGCGATGATGTACGCGAAGTACGACATCGTGGGGGAGATGACGTTCGTGACGCTGTCGCCGATGCGGTACGCCGCCTGCGTGAACTCCGGCGTGTACCCCAGCAGCATGAACATCGGGATGAAGACCGGCGCCATGAGCGCCCACTTCGCCGACGCGCTCCCCATCAGCATGTTGATGGAGGCCGACACGAGGATGAACGAGACCATCAGCGGCACCGGACCGAGGCCGAGCGCCTTCAGTCCCTCCGCCCCCTTCACCGCGAGCACGAGGCCGAGGTTCGTCCAGTTGAAGTACGCCACGAACTGCGCCGCGAAGAAGACGATGACGATGTACCCGGCGAGGGTCTCGATGGACTTCCCCATCCCCTTCACCGCGTCGGCTTCGCGCCGCATCGTCCCCGCCCCCATGCCGTACGCGATGCCGGTGAGGAACGCGCTGACGAAGAGGAACGTCACGATGCCCATCATGAAGGGACCGTGCAGCAGGTCGCCGTCCGGCCGCCGCAGGAAGCCGTCGGACGGCACCAGGCCCGCGAGCGCGACGGCACCGAGGAGCATCACCGTTCCCCCGGCGTAAAGGAGTCCCCGCCTCTCCTCCCGGGAGAGCGGCGTCAGTTCGGCCGCCTTCTCGTCGCCGCGGTACGCGCCGAGCCGAGGGATCACGACCCGTTCGGTCACCCAGGTGCCGGCGGCGGTGAGGACGAAGGTGGAGACGAAGAGGAAATAGTAGTTCGCCGCGGGATTCACCGTGTACTGCGGGTCGATGATGTGCGCCGCCTCGGTGGAGAGGCCCGCCAGCAGCGGATCGATGGTGCCGAGCAGCAGATTGGCGCTGTACCCGCCCGACACGCCGGCGAACGCCGCCGCCATGCCCGCCACCGGATGACGCCCCACCGCCAGGAAGATCATCGCCGCGAGCGGTACCAGCAGCACGTACCCGATCTCGCTGGCGACGTTGGACATGATGCCGGAGAAGACCACCACCGCCGTGAGCAGACGGCGCGGCGCGGAGAGGACCAGCAGCCGCATCAGCGCGCCGATCAGTCCGCTGTACTCCGCGATGCCGATGCCGATCATCGCCACCAGCACCGTGCCGAGCGGCGCGAACCCGGTGAAGTTCGACACCGTGCCGGTGAGGATGCGGTGCAGTCCCTCCACCGACAGCAGGTTCACCACGGTGATGGTCCGGCCCGTGCCGGGGTGGACCACGGAGAGTCCGAGCGCGCTCCCGGCGGCGGAGAGGAGCAGCACGACGGCCGCCAGCAGCACGAACAGGGTCACGGGATGCGGCAGTGCGTTCCCCGCGCGTTCCACATATTTCAACAGCCGGTCGAGCAGCCTCATTCGTCAGCCTCCTTCGTCAGTTCCAGGAAGACCGATTCGAGCTTCCCGTCGTACTTCGCCTTGTGCCGATGCAGGTTCTCCCGCGTGTCGAGGAAGACCATCCTCCCCTTGTTGATGATGCCGACGCGGTCGCACAGCTCCTCCACCATCTCGAGGATGTGGGTGGACATGAAGATGGAGACGCCGTTCTGCGACATCCGCTTGAGCGTGTCCTTCACGATGCGCGCGCTCCGGGGGTCGAGCCCCACCATCGGCTCGTCGATGATGACCGTCTTCGGTTCGTGGACGAACGCCGCGGCGAAGGTGACGCGCTGGCGCATCCCCTGCGAGTAGTCCTCGGTCTTCTTGTCCACCCAGCTCTCCAGCTCCAGCAGGTCGATCACCCGCTGCACGTTCTCCTTCAGCGTCTCCTTCCGCATCCCGTACAGTCCCCCCATGGAGTAGATGAACTCCCGCCCGGTCAGTTTGTCGTAGAGGTACGGATGGTCCGGGATGTACCCGAACGTCGCCTTCGCTTTCAGCGGTTCCTTCACCACGTCGAACCCGTTGATGCGGATGGAGCCCGCCGTCGGCGTGAAGAGCCCCGTCATCATCTTGATGGTGGTGGTCTTCCCGGCGCCGTTGGGTCCGAGGAACCCGAAGAACTCGCCCGCCGGGATGGAGAGCGAGACGTCGTCGACGGCCGTGAAGGGGCCGAAGGTCTTGGTGAGGTTGTGCAGTTCGATCATGACGGCGGCCGGAGCCTCACTCCCATTCGATGGTGGCGGGGGGTTTGGAACTGACGTCGTACACGACGCGGTTCACGCCCCGCACTTCGTTGATGATGCGGTTGGAGACGTGCGCGAGGAAGGCGTACGGCAGGTGCGCCCAGTCGGCCGTCATCCCGTCCACGCTCGTCACCGCGCGCATCGCCACGGTGTTCTCGTACGTCCGTTCGTCCCCCATCACGCCGACGGAACGGACCGGCAGCAGCACGGTGAACGCCTGCCACACCGAGTCGTAGAGCCCCTGCGAGCGCAGTTCGCCGATGAAGATGTCGTCCGCGCTGCGGAGCACCTCCAGCCGCTCGCGCGTCACGTCGCCGAGCACGCGGATGGCGAGCCCCGGCCCGGGGAACGGATGCCGGTCGATGAGGTGCGCCGGCAGTCCGAGCGTCCGCCCCACCGCGCGCACCTCGTCCTTGAACAGCTCGCGGAACGGTTCGATGAGCTTCAGGTTCATCTTCTCCGGCAGCCCGCCGACGTTGTGGTGCGTCTTGATGGTCTGCGACGGTCCCTTGAAGGAGACCGATTCGATGACGTCGGGATAGAGGGTCCCCTGCGCCAGGAACTCGGCCCCCGCCACCTTCTTCGCCTCGCGGTCGAAGAAGTCGATGAAGGTGCGGCCGATGATCTTCCGTTTCTGCTCGGGGTCCTCCACGCCGGCCAGCCGCTCCAGGAACGTGTCGGAAGCGTCCACCCCGTCCAGCGGGATGTGGTACTCGTCGCGGAACATCTTCACCACGGCCTCGCTCTCCCCCCGCCGCATCAGCCCGTTGTCGATGTGGATGCAGAAGAGCCGGTCCCCCACCGCCTTGTGCAGCAGCACCGCCGCGACGGAGGAATCGACCCCGCCGCTGAGGGCGCAGAGCACCTTCCGGTCCCCCACCTTCTCGCGGATCTCCTTCACCGCCTCTTCGATGAACGACGCGGCGTTCCAGTTCCCCGAACAGCCGCAGATGGTCCGGACGAAGTTGCCGAGGATGCGCTTCCCTTCGGGGGTGTGCACCACTTCCGGATGGAACTGGATGCCGTACTGCCGCTTCGCGCGGTTGCGGATGGCGCAGATGGCGGCGTTGTCCGAATGCGCGATGGTCTCGAAACCGGCCGGCATGGCGGTCACCTCGTCGCCGTGACTCATCCACACCTCCGTGCTCGCGCCGAGGTCGCGGAAGATGTCGTCGTGCGCGTCCATCAGCAGTTTCGCCCGCCCGAACTCCCGGCGCGGCGCCTTCGTCACCGCGCCGCCGTTCTGGAACGCCATCAGCTGCAGTCCGTAGCAGATGCCGAGCACCGGCACGCCGAGCGAATAGAGCGCCGGATCGGGAATGGGGGCGTCCGCCGCATAGACGCTGGAAGGACCGCCCGAGAGGATGATGCCGTGCGGGGCGAAGGCGCGCACCGCCTCCACCGGCATGGTGTACGGATGGATCTCGCAATAGACGTTCAGTTCGCGCACCCGGCGGGCGATGAGCTGGGTGTACTGCGAACCGAAATCGAGGATGAGGATCGATTCGGAGTGACGCATCGGTCGTTCGTTGAGTGTCCGGTGGAGTGGAAAACGGCGTTCGGTCCTGTGAAGATACTGCACTTTGTGCGACGGTGCAAGTTTCCGGCGGGGTGATTGTTCCTTGTTTCCTCCCCCCTTTTTGCATAATTTGATGGTTCCTATGGCCAAAGCACCGAACGAAACCGAAGCGCGCATCGCCATCTCCAACCGGAAGGCGCGGTTCGATTATGAGATCCTCGACGTGTACGAAGCGGGCATCGTCCTGAAAGGGTCCGAGGTCAAGTCGCTCCGCCTGGGGAACGCGAACCTGCTGGACAGCTACGCCGCCCTCAGCAAAGGCGAGGTGTGGCTGCACCACATGCACATCAGTCCGTTCAAAGAGGCCAACCAGTTCAACCATGACCCGGTCCGCACCCGGAAGCTGCTCCTGAACCGTTCCGAGATCCGGAAGCTCGTCGGCAAGACGACGGAGAAGGGGCTGACGCTCGTCCCGCTGAAGGTCTACTTCAAGAACGGACACGCGAAGGTCGAGCTCGCCCTCGCCCGGGGCAAACGGGACTACGACCGGCGACAGGACATCAAGAAGCGGGACGCGGAACGGGAACTCCGCCGCACCGTCCGCTGATACGGATCCTTTCCACAGCAACGACACCATGGCACCAGTGACCTTTCCCCCGCTCAATGAACAGATGGACCTCGTCCGCCGCGGCGTTTCGGAGATCATCCCCGAGGAGGATCTCGCGCGCAAGATCGAACGTTCCATCACCGCAAAGAAACCGCTCATCGTGAAGCTCGGCTGCGACCCGAGCCGGCCGGACCTCCACCTCGGTCACTCCGTCGTGCTGCGGAAGCTCCGGCAGTTCCAGGACCTCGGCCACACCGCCGTGCTCATCGTGGGGGACTTCACCGGCATGATCGGCGACCCGTCGGGGAAGAGCAAGACCCGCCCCTCCCTCAGTCTGGAGGAGACGCGGAAGAACGGCGAATCGTACTTCGAACAGGCGCGGAAGGTGCTGTCGGACACGAACGTCCGGATGGTCTACAATTCGGAATGGCTCGGCCCGATGTCCTTCGCCGAGGTGATCAAACTGGCGGCGAAGTACACCGTTTCGCAGATGCTGGAGCGGGAGGACTTCCACACGCGGTTCAATAAGGAGGAGCCCATCAGTCTTCACGAGTTCCTCTATCCCCTCGCCCAGGCGATGGATTCCGTCGCCATCGAGAGCGACGTGGAGCTCGGCGGCACGGACCAGAAATTCAACCTGCTCGTCGGCCGCGCCATCCAGCGCGAGTTCGGCAAGGAGCCGCAGGTCATCCTCACCATGCCCATCCTCCCCGGCACGGACGGTGTGGAGAAGATGAGCAAATCGCTCGACAACTACATCGGCATCAGCGAAGCGCCGAAGGAGATCTTCGGGAAGACCCTCTCCATCCCGGACCGGCTGATGTACGACTTCTTCGTGCTCGCTACGAACACGCCGAACGAACACCTGGCCGGCGTGAAGACGATGATCGCCGACCGGCCGCGGGACGCCAAACGGCTCCTCGCCCGCACGCTCGTCACCCTCTATCATAACGCCGAAGCGGCCGCCGCCGCCGAGGAGGAGTTCGACCGCATCTTCGTGAAGAAGGATGTGCCGGACGAGATGGAAGAGCTCCGGTACGGAACGCTCGGCGCCGCGGTGCCGGTGCTGCAGCTGCTCACCGAGACCGGCCTGGCCCCCTCCAGGAGCGAGGCCCGGCGGCTGGTGGAACAGGGTGGTGTGTCGGTGAACGGCGCGAAGGTGGCGGACCCGAAAGCGGAGCTCACCCTCTCCGGCGAACTGGTCGTGAAGGTGGGAAAACGGAAATTCCTGAAGGTGCTTCCCTCCTGACGGAAATTTTCTTTTTGCATTGTTTGCAAGTATCGCTATATTCGCATAGTCACACGGTCACTCCACGCATCCGGACGCACCATGACACTCGCATTCACAAAGACGAAAATCCCTTAATCCTATCACTTCCTTCCCGGAGATGAGACGTTGTCCTTCGTTCCCACCAAGATGTTCTTCACCAAAGGCGTCGGCCGCCACAAAGATTACCTCCAGTCGTTCGAACTCGCCCTCCGCAATGCCGGCATCGAAAAGTGCAATCTGGTCACCGTGTCCAGCATCTATCCCCCACGCTGCAAGCGCATCTCTCCGGCCGAGGGTTTCAAGTTCCTCGAACCGGGACAGGTGACGTTCTGCGTGATGGCGCGGAACGCGACGAACGAGCCGAACCGCCTCATCGCCTCCTCCATCGGCGTGGCCATGGCCGCGGACGATTCGCAGTACGGATACCTCTCCGAACACCATCCGTTCGGTGAGACGGAAGAGAAGGCGGGTGACTACGCCGAAGACCTGGCGGCGACGATGCTCGCCACCACGCTCGGCATGGAGTTCGACCCGAACGTGGCGTGGGACGAACGGGAGAAGCACTTCAAGATGAGCGGCAAGATCCTGAAGACCTTCAACGTGACGCAGTCCGCCGAAGGGGACAAGGACGGCAAGTGGACCACCACCATCGCCGTCGCGGTGCTCCTCCCCTGACATCACACCATCGCTCCAAACGAAATAGGACGCTTCGCGCGTCCTTTTTTATTTGATTCCGCCCGTCTGCGGAATCATCTCATGCTCGCCACCCCGAGTTCGGCCTGGCGAGCACATTTCACATGTCGCCGCATCATGCTAATCGCATCTTGAGAACCTCGGTGCGTTTGGTGTTGCTCTGCGACCGATTCAGCATCCTTCTTTCTGGGAGAGAATAGAGCATTAACCGCACACATAGAATGTGAAGCATATCGTGTCTGTTCCCTTGGACACCATCACTTCTTATCGATACCCCCGAATCACGAACGGACCGCCGTAGAGACCATTGAAAATGAACCCGCCCGCCACCACCATATTATCTCCAACATGAACCGATTTTAAGTCGGCATCACCAACCGACAACAGTTCAGGATACGTTCTCCATGAGATACCATTCCAATGGCCCACTTCAACGACTTGGCCGACAACAAACATATCGTTTGGGGCAGAAGCCCGAAGAAGAAATGCGGGCCTATTGATGCCGTTCTTTTGTATCGGGATGAACGACCGGTCGCTCTTTATCATCTTATAAAATCCATCCGAATACAGATAGGCGTACCGCTTTGAATCGGTCCAAACAGACATGATGTAGTGCATATCAATCCCGGCTGTTTGGTTATCATACATGACGGTCCATTCAATTCCATTGTACCATAGCAGGACGCTCTTACCATCGCGAATGTTCGTCCCTGTCGCCCAGACATCATCGCTGCTTGTTCCCCAGATATCGGCTAAGTCCACTTTTGTCTTACTGTTCATTTTAATCCATGTACCATTCGAGTAGCGGGCAATGCTGCCGCTGTCTCCGACGATGAAGATGTCGTGGGTCGGGCTGCCCCAAACACTTTTAATTTCAAAATTACCTAACGCTTCGACATGTCTCACACGGGTGTTCGTTGAACCATCCCAGTGGATTAGACTTCCTCCCCCATACCAAATGTCGTTTACATTATAGACAAAGAGCGAGTTGATATCCGGAGTCCATATTATGTTATTTAGTTCAAAGCTGACCTTCTTCAGTTTCCACGATGTACCATCCCACCTCGCCACATTATAATGAGTTGATACATCATACCCTCCTTTACCATCGCTAAGTCTGAATAAACCGGCTGCAATAACATCGTTACGATGTAATACCCATATTGCTTCAACGCTTCCATAGGCCCCGAGCGTGTCATACGACTGCCATTGAATGTCATGCGAGGTCGTGTCCATCGTGCTCGCCTGAACGGTCGTCCGGTAATGCTCCTCCTCCAGCGTATAGGAGTATGTGCGGTTCGGCTGCAAACCAGAATCAGTGATGACCGTCTCCCGCTCTGACAGCACGAACGAAGCGATCACATCTTTGTCACGACGAAGAGCGGCGAATCCGGCTTTGTCCGGCGCGCTTCCATTGATCCTGAGCGTCACCTCCGTGGAGGTCGTTTCAAGAACGGCCAATGCATCGCGTTGAGGCTGTGTCGGAGATTCCTTGCAGTTCAGCCCACCGAGAACGCAGAGAGACAGTGATGCGAAGAGAAGGATATTGTATATATGCATATGACTTCTCAATCCAGTTTGAAAAGTGAACATGGCAATAAGTTATTGAAAGAAGTTGGGCGGCTTCTCGAAAGGCGTGAAATCGATGTTACTGGTGACCATCGCTGCGGTAGCGTACTCAAGGTTTGGAACAGAATCAAGCGGTGGGAAGAAATGAGGGAAATATGATGCAGGATTCAAGATGTCTTAGACTGGGTTTCGCGATACGCTTGACGGCAATGGATGGTCGACCTGCTTCGAATGAAGCGGAACGGCCATTCTTGCTCGCCATACCTCGGCTTCGCTCTGTATGGCGAGCACTCAAGAAATGCATGCATGTCGCGGATAATGGAAAAATACAAGGCTCGTTAAAAATGACAGTGGGCGCTAGAATTCAATCAGCTACGCAGTTTTTAACCGCTCTAAAACAGAAAAGGCGAACCTGTCCGCCTTTTCTCCTTGCTATATCCCACATCGCTACTTCACCAGCATCAACTTTCTGGTTGCCGTGAACTTCCCCGCTGACAGGCGATAGAAATACACTCCGCTCGACAACCGCGATGCATCGAACGATACGGTGTGCCGGCCGGTCGATTTGAACTCGTTCACCAGTTCCGCCGCTTCACGGCCAAGAGCGTCATAGACCGTCAAAGAGGTGAGACCATCATGCGGCAGGACGTACGAGATGGTCGTGGATGGATTGAACGGATTAGGATAGTTCTGCTCCAGCGCGAAGCGGTGCGGCACGGGGGCCGGTTCGTCGATGACGCCGTTCGGGTCGGACGAGACCCAGTTCCCCACCGCGAACGCGGGAAGGATATCCACCTCGTTGACGTCGCCATCCTCCTCCCGCACACGGATGCGCAGGTCGATGGCGATCGAATCCGTCGCCAGCGCGGCCGTGAGCGGTGCGCGGAACATCGCTCCCTCCGGCTCGCTGCTCCCGCCGAGCGCCGTCACCGGCAGCGCGGTCCACGCCGCGGTGCCGTGATGCCGGTACCACACCGCCGCCGATTCCGGAAGGATGACGCTCTCCGGGATCCAGCCGATGACCTTCGTCGAAAAGACGAGCGCGCCGCCGGAGTTCGCGGCAAAGGACGAGACCGGCACGTTCTGGGCGTTCACCAGCATCAGCCGCGTGATGGATGGGGGATACGGCGACGTTCCGCCGAGGTCGAACGAGGAACGCTGCCGCAGCGTTCCGCGCCGGTTGCTCACCCAGTGATGCGAGATGTTCTGCACCATCATGTACCGCTGCTCCGTCATCTGCCGCGGGGCGCGGGGAAAATCGTTGAGGGGACGGTCGACCACCGGCGCGCCGTTCTGGTCATACACCGTGTACGTTCCGTGGTTCACGTCGTCCCACCGGTTCTCCCACAGCGGTCCGCGGGTGAACGCATTGAAATGGAGCGTCGCTTCGCCGAACGAGTTGTTGTACCACAGCGTGAGCGGATGCGGCGGCGACGCGCCGAACTCCATCACGCTCCCCGGACCGAACCGCGGCGTCTGCGGGCGGACGTTGTACCGGTCGATGGGGATGACGCTGTCCTGATGCACCATCACCGGGAATGTCTCGATCGATGTCTTCTCCAGCGACCCATCATTGAAGAGGAAGAACGAGACCGCCGCATCCTCCGCCGGCTCTCCGCTCCGTCCGATGTAGCCGGCCACGTCCGCCCGTCCGTTCTGCACGGCCGCGGTGTCGATCTCGAATCCCGCTCCGTACAGATACCCTCCCCCGGCATCCTGGAAGTATGAGTAGAACTGACCGACGAGGATGGTGGAACTCTGCTCCGGCGGCACACGGAACCGGAACGCCTGCGGGACATAGACGAGCGGGTCGTTCTTCAGCGTGACAGCGGAGTTCAATGCGGTGAAGCGCGGATACTGCACCAGGTGGAAGCGGCCGGTCTGGACCGCATCGAACTGGAACTGCATCGGCCGGAACGAATAGCGGGCCGATGCGGGAGAGACCATCACCGTATCGCTCCGCTGCGCCGCCACGGAGATGTTCTTTCCCCAGTTCGGGATCTCGGTGACGAGCACATGCTTCGGCGCACGGTACGACGAGAGCGGAGCGCCGAGGTGGTCCACCCCCTTGAAGATGACCGGAACCGTCGCTTCGACGGAGGAGATGTTCAGGACCGGGGCAGGGGGGCCGATCGTCACCCCTTCGCGGATGACGAGGGAGGAACGCTCCGTCGAAGGGAAGAAAGCGGAAATGTCGTAGGATCCCGGCGTAAAACCGACCACTTCCATGGTGGTTGGTGTGAGCCAACGGACGTTCGGACCGAAGAAGAGCGCATGCTCACCGTCCGTGCCGATCAGCTGCGGCTCCGGCGTATCGAAATGCACAAGGAGCCGGTTCGCCCGGGCGAACGCCCAGGGAATGGTGAGCGTATCGGCGCTGCCGAGGAAGATGATGCGCCCGGAATAGAGCGGAATGTCCTCCGGGACGAGAGGAACAACCGTGTTGTTCACCGACGTGGTGATGACGACGGGAACGGAACCGCCGGCGGGGACAATGAAGTTCGACGGCACCGCTGAGAGAGCCACACCCGTCGGAGTCGGCGGAACGACGATGGTGTAGGACTGAGCCGTGCCACGTTCGTTCATCACCGTGACCGTGTCTTTTCGGGTCCACGTCCCTTGCGATGGATCGTCCAATCCCAGGCTCAGGAGAGCCGGCTGGAGCCATGACTGCACCGATGCTGCATGGAACGCGCGCACACGTCCTCCCCCCTGCTTATAGGCCGACATACCGCCGTCGCGTGCCGTGTTGATGATGGCGGAGCGGAACCGTTCGGTGGACCAGCCGGGATGGAGCCCCTTTAAAAGCGCGGCGACTCCGGCGACCATCGGCGCCGCCATGGAAGTGCCGTTCATCCGTTTCGTCTGAGCACCGGGATACGCCGAATTGATCTGCACCCCCGGCGCCACCACATCGGGCTTGATACCGAACGTGAAGAGGTTCGGTCCCTTGGACGAGAACCAGGCGAGCGCCTCGACCGAATCGACCGCACCGACGGTGATGGCCCGTTCGGCCGTCCCGGGCGAACCGATAGTGGCGGAGCCGTTGTGGTAGTAATTATTCTCCTTTCCAGGAGGCGGCATCGCCTGTCCGGCATTTCCCGCCGCCACGACGAACAGTGTACCGAACGCGACGGCGTTGTTCACCGCGACGGCTCCGGGATCGTCCGGCGTTCCGCCGTCCGACCCGAGACTCATGTTGACGACATCCAGCCGGTCGCCGGTGTCGCCGTCCCCGTTCGGGTCCACGCACCGTTCCACGGCGGCGAGGATATCGCTCATCTTTCCGTTGCCGGCGTTGTTCAGCACTTTATACGCGTAGAGCGTTGCGCCGGGAGCGACCCCCTTCAGCGATGCCGAGTTTCCGGCGACGATGGCGGCGACGTGCGTGCCATGGCCGTAGTCGTCCATCGGATCAGCGTCGTTGTTGACGAAGTCGAACCCTCCCGCCACCTTCTTCCCGCTCCCGAATCCTTCCCCAAGCGCAGGATGGAGGTAATCAATGCCGCTGTCGATGATGCCGACCTTCACTCCGTCACCGGTCTCACCCAATTCCGTCCATACCCGGTTCGCGCCGATCTGCAGCGCGCTCTTCTCAAGAGTCGCCCGGACCGGAAGGTCCGGGTGGACCCGTTTCACGTACGGCAGCCTGGCGAGTTGCTCTGCCCTCTCCGGAGAGACGGTCACCTGAAGCCCGAAGAAGGTCCGAAAGTACTCCGGACCGCTTCCTTCCACCTCCTGAGTGCGGTTGAGCGCACCCTTCCGAGTCAAACCGGTCCGCCTGGAGAACTCAGCGAGGCGGTCCGAATAGAACGACACATCAGCCATTCCCCGAACGCTTTTCTGCCGGACGGCCAAGGGCTCCTCCCGGAACTCGACGATGTACGACACCAGCGAATCCGGTCTCCCGAGATTTTGCTTCGCGGCAGCGCCGAACAGAGTATGGCCGTTGCCGGACACATTGCTGCCGGGGAAGGAGGCGATTTTGGTTTGCGAGAAGAGAGGAAGTGCGAAGAAGAATATGAGAAGGTATTGACGGTGCATAATCGGAATGATTGGTCTGATATATGACATCAAAGTTACGGTCCAACAGTCTAAAAGTTGGCGAAGAAATAAAAAAGGGGACTCATCGCCCCCTTTAGGATAAGATTATCTTAAAATGGTCAGCTTCGAATGAAGCGTTTGTATTCCTGATAGTAGGATGTGACCGATTCGACGTAGTTCGCTGTCTGAACCCAGTCACGGAAGTATCCGCTGGCGGGCCGGTGCCCCACCCAGACGAACCGGTGCAGCGAAGAGTACTTTTTCGAGAGCAAGGACATCGAGTTCTTGACCGATTTCCACTCGGTCGGGTCGTCGTTCACATATGCGGCCATTTTTTGAGCATCCTGGATGCGTCCGGGACCCGCATTATACGCCGCCAGCGTGAGCCGTATCTTGTTTTCCTCAGTATATTGTGGTGTATCGAATTGCTTATACAAACGGGATAAGTAATAGATTCCGCCGATGATATTGCCGTGGGGATCGTTGATGACCTCTTCCGCAATGCCCAATTTTCCGGCTATTTCCGTCTGGGTCGCCGGCATGATCTGCATGAAACCGCGGGCACCCTTATGGCTTTCGGCCGTATGGTTGAACTTGGATTCCACCTTCATCACAGCCACCACCAGACGCCAGTCAACCCCGTATTTTTCAGAGTATTTCCGTATGGTCGGGCCGTATTTATTGATGACCAGAAGCGACTTCGAATCGATCTTCGTGAGAATCTCATCCTGAATGTAGATCTTATCGCCGTTTCCTGAGAACGACCCGTCGAAGCAGCCGAAGAGCACCACGGGAACGAACCAGAAAGCGTTGAATAAAACCTTCTTCATTCTCTTCCTCGAATTGTTATTGAAAATCCCAATGAATTGCATCGGGGTCCGGTGACGGCGGCGAAATGGGGCACAGTCTGCCGGCCACCGAACAAAGGTACCCAAACTTTGCCCGGCGAACAACTTATAATTTTTTAATTGTTTACGAAGATGGGTGACGCTTATTGTGGATGACCGAGAGGATAACGGAGACCGTGAGGATGGAGAGGATGATGCCGAGGGAGACGATGGTGTCGATCTTGTAGAGGTCCATCATGAGCATCTTCAGGCCGACGTATGCGAGAACCACCCCTACTCCATACTTCACATAGGTGAAGGAGGCATGAATTTCCGCCAGTACGAAGTAAAGGGACCGGAGGCCCAATACCGCCATCAAATTGGAAGAGAGAACGATGAAGGGGTCAGTGGTGATGGCAAAAATGGCAGGAATCGAGTCTATGGCGAATACCACGTCAGTCGTTTCGACCACCAGCAGACAGACGAAAAGCGGTGTGGCGATGAGCCGGTGCTCCCGGCGGATGAAGAATCGGTGTCCGTGGTATTCGTTGTCCACCGGCATGATCTTACGGAAGAGCCGGACCGCCAGGTTCTTTTCCGGTTCGATCTTGGAGTCATCCCCGTACACCACCCGGTAACCGGCGTAGATGAGCATTACCCCGAAGAGGTAAAGGACCCAATGGAACTCTTTCACCAGGGCGGTCCCCAGCAGGATGAGGATACCCCGGAGGATGATGACTCCCACAATCCCGTAATTGAGGACCCGGCGCTGGTCCTTGAGTTCCACGCCGAAGATACCGAAGAGAATGAGGAAGACGAAGAGATTGTCGACGGAAAGGGACTTTTCGATGATGTAGCCGGTGAAGAACTCCAGCGCTTTCTGTGGCCCCTCAACGTAATAGACACCCAGATTGAACAGGAGCGACAGGGCGACCCAGAAGATGCTCCAATAGACGGCTTTTCGTAAGGGCATTGAGCGGATTTTTTCTTATATTCTGTCGAAAGATAGCGAAAAAACGGGTCATATCAAACGCTATTCCCGCACGTATGCCGAAACTCCCGATGTTCCTGCTGGCCACACTGCTCTCCTTCTCCTGTTCACGGGAGGGAGAGACGCGCGGGCCCGCTCCCCAATCCGCACCGGCCACCACCATGAAGACCGAGTATCCTCGCTTCAACGGCGCCAACGCGTTCGCCTTCCTCACCGCGCAGACCGACTTCGGTCCCCGGAATCCGAACTCCGCCGGACACCGCCGCTGCCTCGAATACCTCACCGCGGAACTCCGCGCCTCCGCCGATTCGGTGGCGCTCCAGTCGTTCACCGCGCGGGGGTACGGCGAGACGCTGAAGCTGACGAACGTCTTCGCGTCGTTCCGTCCGGCCGAGAAGCGCCGCATCCTGCTGCTCGCCCATTGGGACACACGCCCGCGGGCGGAGATGGACGCCGACCCGGCGAAACGCTCCCAGCCGATCATCGGCGCCAACGACGGCGCCAGCGGCGTGGCGGTGCTGTTGGAGCTGGCGAGGATGTTCAAGGCCTCTCCCCCGCCGATCGGGGTCGACATCCTGCTGACCGACGGTGAGGATTACGGCGACTCGGAGAAGGACCGGAACAACGACCTCTACTTCCTCGGCGCGCGGCACTTCGCGAAGACGAAGAATCCCTCGTACACGCCGGAGTACGGCATCCTGCTGGACATGGTGGGTGACCGCGACCTGCAGCTGCCGATGGAACAGCACTCCATGCGGTACGCCCCGGCGGTGATGGAGATGGTCTACTCCTCCGCCGAACAGGTCGGCGCCGTATCGTTCCTCCGGGTGCCGGGGGAGCTCGTCGCCGACGACCATCTGCCGTTGAACGAAGCGGGCATCCCTACCATCGACATCATCGACTTCCAGTACCCGCACTGGCATACGCATCAGGACACGCCCGACAAATGCGCTCCCGAAAGTCTCGAAGAGGTCGGGAACGTGCTTTCGTACGTCATCTACGCCCGGAAAGGCCGCTGACCATGGGTTCGGGACATCCCTCGCGCTTCGCCACGTTCGAGATGCTGCGCATCGCCGTGCCGGGCGTCTACACCGCGTTCCTCCTCTTCATCCTTGCCGTCGCCTTCGAGGTCCCGCTCTACCTCATGGAGACCTCCGGGATGTTCACCTTCACCGTCATCGTCGTTTCGCTCATCGCCGGACTCGCACTGTATGCGAAAGAGACACCGAAGAAACGAAAGGCGTTCCAGGCCAACCAGCCGAGCCGCATCATCCTCGAGCGTTCCCGCGAACTCTCCCCCGCCGCACCGCTCACCGAGGACGAGGCCCGGCGGGTCTATTTCTACATCCTCAACCATGAGATGCCGGCGCCGGTGCACGACAAGATCTTCTTCTTCGGCATGGTGTACCACGTCATGATCAGCATCCGCCGCACATCGTTCTGGTTCGGCATGTTCGGGTTCGCCGGACTCGTGCTGCAGATCGCCCTCACGCGCTACATGACGCCGGTCTCGGCGGCCACCGTGCTGCTGGTGTGGTCCGTCTACTTCATCACCGTCCGCTACAACAAGGCGGACCGGAAGATGCAGGAGAACTACCTGGACCAGATCTTCTGGCTCGAGATGAACACCGGACGCGTCGACGCCCTCATCAAACGCCGGCTCCGCGGGGAGGATACCCATGCATGAACCGTACCTCGACATCCACCTCGCGGTGCCGCCCGACGAACGGACGCGTGAAACGGTGACCGCGGCGATGGCGGAACAGGGAGCCGATGGGTTCCTGGAGGACGAGCAGGGGCTCCACTGCTACATTCCCCGTTCGCAATGGACCGGTTCGATGGACGAAGCGCTCCGGGAGATCGAAGAGACGTACGGCGTCCCCGGAGTGCAGTGTCTCTCCATCTCCGTGGTGGAGGAACGGAACTGGAACGAGGAATGGGAGCGCTCCATCCGTCCCATCGCCGTCACGGACCGCATCATCATCGCCCCCTCCTGGCATCCGGCCGTCCCGCCTCCGGGCGGCATGGTGCTCACCATCGACCCGAAGATGACCTTCGGCACCGGATACCACGAGACGACGCGGCTCATGCTCCGCCTGATGGAACGGCATCTCGTTCCCGGCGGCACGGTGCTGGACGTCGGTACCGGCACCGGCGTGCTGGCCATCGCCGCCGTGAAGATGGGGGCTTCCTCCGCGCTCGGCGTGGACATCGACGAATGGACGATGGAGAACGGTCCGGAGAACGCCGCCCGGAACGGCGCCGCCGGTACGGTGGAGTTCCGTCTCGGCTCCCTCTCGGTGGTCCCCGAACGCTCCTTCGGTCTCATCCTCGCGAACATCATCCGCACCACCATCATCAGCCTGCTGGACGACATGGCCTCACGGCTGGCCCCCGGCGGCACGCTGCTGCTCTCCGGACTCCTCACCACGGACCGAGAACCGATCGACGCCGCCCTGGCGCAGCGCGGACTCGCCGTCGCCGAGGCGCTGCAGGAGAACGAGTGGATCGGACTGGCGGTCCGGGCGCGATGAAGCGCGCCGTCATCGACATCGGCACCAACACCATCCTTCTCCTCGCGGCGGAGCTCCGTCCGGACGGTTCCTTCGACGTGCTCACGGACGAACAGCGCATCGCCCGTCTCGGCAAAGGGATCGACGCGGGACGACGCTTCTCGGAAGAAGCGTTCCGCCGCGCGGAGGAGACCCTCTCGGCGTACCGCCACCGCTGCGACGAACTCGGCATCGAATCGGTCACCGCCGTCGGCACGAGCGCCCTCCGCGACGCCGTCAACACTCCCGAACTGGCCGCCCGCATCCGAACCTCCACCGGTATCCGCATCGAAGTCCTCTCCGGCGAGGACGAGGCGCTCTGGACGTACCGGGGGGGACTGCACGGACTTCCGCCGCATGGAGGGCGCGACACGGTGATCGACATCGGCGGTGGGAGCACGGAACTGGTCACCGGAAACGCCGAAGCGGTCACGCTGAAACGGAGCTTCGACATCGGGAGCGTGCGGCTGACGGAGCGGTTCCTGCGGACATCGCCGCCGGAGCGGCGGGACCTGGAGGCGGCGCGGCGGTTCATCGATGATCTGCTGCCGTCCGCACTCCGCGCCCCGCTGCACGGCACCCGGCTTTCCGGCGTCGCCGGAACGGTGACGACGCTCGCGGCCCTCCGGATGGGCCTGGCGGAGTGCACGCCCGCCGCGGTGCACGGTCACACAATGACATTGCAAGAGGTACGGGAGACGTTCGAGTCGATGGAGGGGATGACACTGGACGAACTGCGGCGGTTACCGCCGATGGTGCCGGGACGGGAGGACATCATCCTGGCGGGGATGCTCATTCTGCTCGCGGTGATGGAGCGGTACGGCTTCGATGCGGTCACCGCGAGCGGCCGGGGACTCCGCTACGGCATCCTCTTGCGGGACGCCGCTCGCGGAGGTCACTGAAAGCGGGCGTTCACGATGCGGGCGGTGGCGGAGTTGAACTCTTCGGCCACGAAACCCGGCTCGATGCCTTTGAACACGTCCTGCGAGTTCTGGAACATCGGCGTCCGGGTCTCGGTCTCGAGCGTCGCGACCTTCTTGCCGCTCCGGTCGTAGTACGAGAACTCCACGGTGATGTACTCGAGCACGCGGTCCGTGTTGTTGACCAGCGAGAGCCGGTGCGACGGGACCCGCGCGACGTTGTCCAGCTGATACGTATGGTCGATGATGCGTATCTTGGCGAGGTCCGCCGGCGCCACCTCCTTCTCCACCCACTGCTTCTTCACCTTCGCGATGGTCTCCAGCTTTTTCTCCGCCTGCGCGTACAGCGGACTCTCCTCCGGGATGCGTTCATAATAATACTCGGCGACCTCGTACTCCTTCTTTGCGAGGTGTTCATCCCCTTTCTTCAGGTTGGCGGCGGCGTTCTCTTCGGTGTCGGCGCAGCCGGCGGCGAAGAGCAGGATGACGGTCAGCAGTGTTCTCATGGTTCCCTCATGGTGTCGACGTTCGCAGGAATCGTGTGATGATGCCGCGGAAGAGTCCGGCCGCGTGCCGTGCGTCGTCCAGCGTGTTGCCGGCCCCGAACGAGAATCGGACGGTGGCGCGGGTGGTCCGTTCGTCCCGCCCCATCGCCAGGAGCACGTGCGACGGCTGTACGCTGCCGGACGTGCAGGCGGAACCGCTGGAGGCGGCGACCCCCTGCAGGTCCAGGCTCATCAGCAGCGCTTCGCCGTCCGCCTCGTACACCGCGGGATCGAGCGAAAGGCTGAGGATGTGCGGCACTCCCTTCCCGTCCGCGTTGATGAGCAGGCCCGGCACATCCTTCCGGAGCTCATCGAGCATCGCCGAGCGGCACGCCGATGCGTGTTCGCGGAGCGCGGCACGGTTCCGTTCCGCCAGTTCGGCCGCGCGGGCGAACCCGACGATGAGCGGAACATTCTCCGTCCCCGCCCGCATCTTCCGCTCCTGCGCCCCGCCGTACAGCAGCGCGTCCACTTCGGTGCCGCGCCGGACATAGAGCGCGCCGACCCCTTTGGGACCCCCGATCTTGTGACCGGAGAAGGACACGATGTCGGCTCCCAGTGCCCGCACATCCATCGCCAATTTCCCGAACGCCTGCACGGCGTCCGTGTGCATCACTCCGTTCCTTGTCCTCACGAGCGAAGCGACCTCCGTGACCGGCTGAACGGCGCCGGTCTCGTTGTTGACCAGCATGACCGACGTCACGCCCGGTCCCGACGGGATGAGCCGTTCCGCCTCGCCAAGGTTCAGGACGCCGTCCGAACCGACCGGCAACTGCACGACCCGCACGCCGGTTCCGGCAAGATGTCCGGCGCATTCCAGCACCGCATGGTGCTCGACGGCCGAAACGGCGAGAGCAGCATCCGGTTCCCGGCGGCGAAGTGCCGCCACGGCCCCTGTCAGCGCGTGATTGTCCGATTCGGTGCCGCCGCCGGTGAAGTACACCTCCGCCGGCTCCGCGTTGATGAGCCGTGCGAAGGACTCGCGGCTCTCTTCCAGCGCCGCCTTGGCGCGGCGGCCGGGAGCGTGCACCGAGGAGGCGTTGCCGTACGTGCCGGACATGCACGCCGCCACCGCTTCGACGACGGACGGGTCCGGCGGCGCGGAGGCGCTGTGGTCCAGGTAGATGCGGCGTTCCGTCGTCATGAAAAAATATATCCTAAAAATTCCCGAAACGCAAAGCGGCGCTCCCCCGGTAATGGAAAAGGCGGGGAAACCCCGCCTTTCGCTTCGTCCGAACCCGTCATTCTCGTCTCAACCGGGGCCGCTGATTCTCGCGCATGATGTCCCGGATGTCCCGCACGAAATCGCGCTCGAAGACGATGTATGCCGCCACCTGCTTCTGGGTGAGGAGGTCCTTGAGTCCTGCGATGAAGGCGGCCCGTTCGGCGACCGCGTTCCGTTCCGCGTCGGCGAGCCGGGCGAACGCCTTCTGATACTCCGCATCGGAGGCGTTCCGTTCCGCCAGCTTCGCGACGTCGTCCACCACTGCGGAGCGTTCCTTCTCCAGGTTCTTCATGGACTCCCGGTGCCGCGTGTATCGGTTCACCAGTTTCACGCCGGTCTCCTCGTCGAGAGCGAGCGCTTCGATCATCCGGACCTTCTTCAGACTTTCGAGCCGTTCCATCGCCCGTCCGCCGAGCGCCGGTTCGCGCTGGGCGAAGAGCAGGGACGAAAGGGCGGTCAGAAGCAGCAGCATCCTGTTCATCGTTCCTCCGTCAAGGGGCCGACCGCTGCGACAGTCCCGCGACGATCGCCTCGATCTCCTGTTCGTTCAAGTGTGAAAGCAGTTGGGTATCGGTCAGCACGGTGCCGTCGGACGGCACGGCGCTGACGCTTTCGCCGTTCAGCAGCACGCTCCGCACCACCGCTCCGTCCGCCAGCGCGAGCAGCCGCTGTTCGCCGGAGACGCCTCCGTCCAGCAGCTCCGCTCCTGCATCGAACCAGCCCTCTTCTTCCGCAGCGGCGGCGAGGACCGATGCCGGCGCGGGCTCGTCGTGCAATGCGGGATAGAGTCCCGCCATCACCGCGATGATGAGCAGCGCGGCGGCCGGCGCGGCGAGGGGCTGGAACCACGACGGTACGGCGAAGGCGATGCGGAACGGGCGGCGCCGGATCCCCGACCGCACGGCGGAGAGGAGTCCGTTGAAATAACCTTCCGGTACGGGGGGCGTTTCCTGCCGGCGGAGTTCCGCGAACGCGGCACGCAGGTCTTCCAGCTCGGAACGCCGTTCCGGCGACCGGCGGAGAAGCTCCTCCAGTTCAGCCTTCCGTTCCGCGGGAAGTCTTCCTTCCGCCTCCGCGAGCAGCAGGTCTATCGATTCATCGTAGTTCATGTCGCAGCGCCTCTCCGATCTTCTGTACCGCATGAAAGTAGTTCGCCTTCAGTCCGCCGACGCTCGTCCGGAGCATCTTCGATATCTCTTCGTACGGCAGCTCTTCATAGTACCGCAGGACGAACACCTTCTTCTGTTTCTCCGGCAGCCGCTCCACCGCCCGACGGATGGCCTCGCGCCGTTCGGCCGCCAGCAGTCTCTCTCCGGGGGTCTCGTCGGCCGACGCCGCCGGTTCGGCCGGTTCGTCCTCCCGCGAGAAGGTCTTCCGGATCTTCCGCCGGCGCAGTTCGTTCAGGGAGAGATTGACCGCGATACGGTACAGCCAGGTGAAGATGCCCGAGTCCCCCTTGAACGACGGCAGCGCTTCGTACGCTTTGATGAAGACGTTCTGTGTGATGTCGTTCGCGTCGTCATGGTCGTTCACGAGACGGCGTACGGTCCAATAGACCCGTTCCTGGTACCGTGTCACCAGATGATTGAACGCCCGCTCGTCACCGTGCTGGAAGTCGTGGATGAGCTGCTTATCGTCCGGGCGGTCCATGAAGTATGACGTTTTGACACATCACCGAACGGCGGAGTTTAACCCTCAATAAAAGTTGTACCGGAGCGAGAAGAACAGGTCGAATTCGCCGGCATAATCGGCGGTACCGCGGTCCGCTTCGGAGGTGTACCGCGAGCGCTGTATCCACAGGTCCGCGAAGAGGTCGCGCAGCACTTCGTAGCGGGCGGTGAGACCGAGGGACTGCGACTTGGTGCGGGGACCGTAGAGGAAGTCCGGCGTCGGAAGCTGGTACTGCCGGACGGTGGAATCCTTCCACCCTTTGCGGAGCGACTCGAACTGAATCGCGAGCGTCATGGAACGCATCGGCTGCCACTGCGCCTGGATGAAGAAGAGATCGCCGTTCTGTCCGAGCCAGTGACCGAGGTCCACGCCGTGGCTCTGGAAGGTGGCGTCCGGGAACTTATGGTTGTACACCCATGGATTGAGCCGTGTGTACTCCACGGTGAGCCGCGTGTCGGGCATGACGAGGTCGTACGCCCGGATGCCGGTGGTGAACGCGAGCTGGTTCCTCTGCCGGTGAGAGAGGTAGAAATCCTCGGTGGAGAACTCGTCCAGAAAGAGTGAAAAATAGAGGTTGTAATCCCGGACCACGTTCAGGTCAGCGCTCATGAACATCTGCGAGTTGTCCGTGTCGTACATCCAGTGTTCCGCTCCTTTGAAGAACATGAAGGGGATGAGGTAGAGGACCTCGGGATTGCGTCCGCCGTAGATCTCCGATTCGCCGATGGCGATGTCCACGCCGTCCCACAGCGAGAACTCCACCATGTGCGCGGCGATGTACTTCTGCCGGAAGATGACGCGCGTCAGGGGCTCGCCGTACCCCGTCACCGCGTAGGTGCGGAGGGAGTCCATGGAGTTCGAATGGAGCCAGCCGTGGAGGTAGGTGAACGTGATATCGTCCCCCAGCGGCATGCGGAGTTTTATCTGCGGATACGAAGGCGCTTTGTTGGAGAGGATGATGGTCCCCCGTTCTGCCGTTCCCCACACGTTGTGCATCTTTTCGACGGAGAGGGCGGCGCCGGCGATATCGAGATTCATCTGTGCATCGATGGGATCGTACTCGTACGAGCGCGGGAAGAGGTTCCGGGCGATGGCCTCGGCCGGTTCGGGTGTGAGGGGCCGTGAGACCGTCCCGGCGAAGACGCCGGGGACACGGTACACCGTGTCCAGGTGCGAACCGGACTCGCGGTTGTCCCGCAGGTTGAAGTACGCGCCGATCATGGAGCCGACATAGCCGTACACGTTCCCGCCGTTGGAGATGACGGTGGTGTTCGTCCCGTCCGGACGGCGCCGGTACGCGTATCCGCCGTTCACATTCACGTTGAAGAGCGCCGTGCCGCTCTGATACTGGTAGAGACTCCACCGTTCTTCGATGACGTTCTCGTAGCCGATGCGGGTGAGCTCCTGGAAGAACTCCTCCTTGAAGAAGAGCTGTTCGTCGCTCTCCACGTCGGACAACGGGAGCGAGGTCGTGTCGATCATCGCCAGGAACCGCGCCACGTCGGTGCGCGACAGCGGCTTCACTTCGTCCCGGTATCCGGCGATGAACTGCTTCGCCTCCATCTTGTCCAGGTACCGGTAGACCGGATGCGTGACCGGAAGGTAGACCGTCTGCGCGGCCGCGAGGACCGGAAGCAGCAGCATCAGCAATCGTTTCATCAGATGTTCCCTGCCTTGGTGAGTATGGCGCGGAGGGCGTCGTACGGAACGGCGCGCACACCGGTGCCGTTCCGGACAGCGAGCGCCGCGGCGGTGCCGGCCGCTTCGCCGGTGGCGGACGATGTCGCCTGGATGCGCAGCGCGGCATGCCCCTCCCGCGTTGAGGAGATGGAACGGCCGGCGGTGAGAAGGTTCTCCAGTTCCTTCACGATGAGGGAACGGACGGGGATCTGGTAGTACTCCCCCTCCTTCAGATATTCCATCACCGATCTCTCCCCCTTCTGTCCGTGGATGTCCACCCCGTAGTTGGCGCGCGCCACGGCGTCGTCGAACCGCGCGCCGCCGCGGACATCGGCCCCGGTCACGGCGTATTCCCCCACCGCACGCCGGGTCTCCCGGACCCCCACCTGCACGCTCGTCTCGATGAGATAGGACGACGCGAAGCCGGGACATTCCCTCTTCAGCAGCGCGGCCGCGCGCATCGCCTGCCGGCGCCCCTCCAGCTCCGCCGCGGTGAGGTCGGCCGACGAAGAGCCGTCGCGACCGAGGATGTTCGTGGTGTTGAACGCCGCTTCGCCGCTCCCCGGCAGGCTCGTGAAGAAGAGGTACGGAACGTCCTCCGGCAGGTCGCCGGAGGCGTGCGCCCTCGCGACGGTGTCCCTGTACCCCGCGATGGAGACGATCTTCGACGGTTCGTACCGCCAGGTGGACCAGTCGAAGTACTGTTCCGGCCGGGCGCGGACGTCGTCGCAGGCGGCACGGAGATCGATGCCGCCGATGCGGAAGAACATCGTCATCGCCTGGAGCTTTCCGGTCGCTTCGTCCCCTTTCACCCACGGCGCACCGGCGGCAAAGAGAAGCTCAGCATCGCCGGTCGTGTCGATGAAGCAGGCCCCTTCGACCGTCCGTTCGTCCGTCCCGCAGCGGAGGGTGACCGCTTCGATGCGCGGTCCGTTCCGCCGTACGCCGATGATGGAGGTGAGCAGGGCGGTCTCCGCGCCCGATTCCCGCAGCATGCGTGCGGCGGCCTGTTTGAAGGCGAGCGCGGAGAAGCCGTTCTCCACCATTCCGCCGATGGCGGCCATATGGGCGTTCAGTTCCTCGAAGATGCCCCCCACGAGCGGGACCCGCGTCCCGTCCTCCTGTTGGATCCAGTATTTCATGAACGGCGTCACCATCCCGGCGGTGGACATACCGCCGACGAATCCGTACCGCTCGACGAGGAGCGTCGAGGCTCCCTGCCGGGCGGCGGCGACCGCGGCGGAGATGCCGGCGATGCCGGCGCCGGCGACGATGACGTCGTATGTCGGCCGAAGCTCCGACACGGTCAGTTGATCTTGGAGAGCATGACGTCGACGAAGCGCCGCGTGACGACCCGCGGCCGCGTGATGGCGGTGCCGACGACGACCGCGTGGGCGCCGAGCATGAGGGAACGCTTCGCCTGTTCCGGCGTCCAGATGCGCCCCTCGGCGATGACCGGAACCTTCACCGCGTGCGCCAGACGGCGGAGCAGTTCGTCGTCCGGCTGCTCCGTGGCGTAGCGTTCGGTGTACTCGGTGTACCCGGAGAGCGTGGTGGCCACCAGGTCCGCTCCCATCTCCGCGGCGCGGATCCCCTCCTCGTACGTGGCGATGTCCGCCATGAGCGGGACCTGGTACCGCTCCCGCACGTCGTCGAAGAACTCCACCCCGTCCATGCCGTTCGGCCGTTTCCGCGGCGTCACATCGAGCGCGACGATGTCCGCCCCTGCCTCGAGCACGGCGTCCACATCGGCGAAGTCCGGCGTGATACAGACCCAGCCGTTCGCGAACTGTCCCTTCACGATGCCGATGACGGGAAGCGACACGGCGGCGCGTACGGCGCGGATGTTCTCGGCTCCCTGCGCCCGGATGGCGGCGGCCCCGCCCATTTCGGCCGCAAGGGCGAACTTGGCGATGAGCTCCGGCGTATTGAACGGGTCGTCCCCTTCCGCCTGGCAGGAGACGATGAGCCCGTGTTTGAGTCTGGTGATGAGTTCGTTCATAAGACGTCCTGTAGTGTTGTTCGTCGTTCTAGGACCGCATCGCGGCGGCGATAGTGCCGGCCGCTTCGCCGAGCTTCATGCCCGCGGGCTGATTGTTCGTCGAGAAGAGCGCCACCGGCGGGAGGATGGCCCGGCCAGTGACGAGCAGATTGTCCGCCACAGCGACCATCAATGACCGTTTCGGAACCTGAAAACTCGTGTGCACGCTCCCCGGCATGGCGACCGGACCGACGGCATCGGCGTACGATTCTCCGCTCATCATCCGCGCGGGGGTCACGGGAATGACCCCTTCGATGCGGCGCGGTGCGTGGAATCCGAACTGCGGCGGCGTGACGAGGATGCGCGCGGAAGCGAACCCCGGTACCGTCTCCGCCAGGAACGTCATCGCTTCCGGCGGGACCGTCTGCATCAGCATGCCGGCCCGCGAGACGCTCTCGATGGAGCCGGGATCGACCGACGGGAACGAGAGCATGGCGATGACGGCGTTCCCGGGAACGGAGTCGCTGACCGCTTCGAACGTCTCCACCGGTGCGAGATCGGACCGGCGGCGCGACCATTCCGACGCAGCGTCCCGGAATCCGGTGAGCGCGAACGAACCGTCCTCCCGGAACTCCGCCAGCGGGAACTGATGCCGTTCCGCGAGGACGAAATCCCGGAGCGCGGCATGGTCCACGCCCGTGACGGAGAACCGGTACGATACGGACGACGGATTCCGGAGATGCCGCGCTCCGGCCGCGACGGCCAGGTCGCCCGTTCCGGTGGCGTCGATGAACCGGCGTCCCGCCATCGACACGATCCCCTCGCGGCAGTGCAGGGAGACGGATTCGATGAGGCGCCCACGGAGCTGCTCGCCGACGAACTCCGCATGCAGCAGCAGGGAGACTCCCGCCTCCTCGGCCAGTTCCTGCAGGACGAACTTCAGCACTTCCGCATCGAACGGAACGGCGGAGCCCTCCCCTTCGGACACGTGACCGGGACTTCCGCCGAGCCTGACCAGCCGGTCGACGATCTCCTGACCGATGCCGGCGACGACGCGCTTTCCTCCGGCGAAGAAACCGCGCCACGGCGTGAACATCGCCTGCGTGGCGGTGCCGCCAAGGAATCCGTACCGTTCCACCAGCGCCGTGCGCCGCCCCCGGCGTGCGGCCGCAACGGCGGCACAGGTGCCGGCCATCCCGCCGCCGATGACGACGATATCGTAAGGTCCGTTCTGTGTCATGCTCTCCTCAATAGAACATCACCACGCCGATGAGCAGCCCGCAGAAGGCGAGCGCCCAGATGTACGGCAGGGTCCGCCACATGATGGACTGCACGTCCAGTTTCAGTTCGTTGGCGATCCAGACGTTCTGCGTGTTGGTCGGATCGCAGACGCTCTGCAGCTGTCCCACCGACAACAGCATCGCCATGATGGCGGGGGGCGCGATGACACCGGTGGCGAGCATCACCGCCGCGATGCCGTAGCCGAGCCCCCAGACGTTCAGCGGACCGCGGTACAGCGCGAGGGGCGCCGCGAGCGTGAAGCCGAACAGGTAGCCCGTCCAGGTGGTCGGGACGACCTCGGCGATGAGGGGACGAAGGTATCCGATGACCGGCCACTCGCTCCCCGTCTGCTGCGCGTATCCGGAGGGACCGATGATGGCATTCAGCAGCATGCCGATGCCGAACATGAGCACCACCGCCGGCATGACGCTGGAACTCCCTTCGAGCACCGCCTGCGTGAGGATGTTGAGACTTCCCTTCCGGAGCGTCACGACATAACCGTAGAGCAGCGCGACGAAGAACGCGGTGATGAAATGGACCTGATAGAACAGGATGAGCACCAGCGGAAGGACCGGGATGAGGTACGAGTACCACCGGACCGCCGGCACCTCGGCCGTACCGGTGCGTTTCCGCATCAGGTCCGACACGATGCCGATGAGCGCTGCGACACCCACCGCCGCCAGCACGAGCTCGAAGACGAGCGTTCCCCACCGAACGGCGCCGTCCCAGACGACGGAAAGGGATCCCTGCGGCGCCAGGGATGCGGCGGCGGCGAGGAGCGCCGCCGATGCCGCGACGATGCCCGCACGGCGGATGTACGGTGTGAGCGAACGTATCTGTCTCGCACGTCGAAGCTCCACGGTCATGAACACCACGGCGAAGAGCACCATCACCGCCGCGAGCATCAGCGCGTAGTTGCGGACGGTGACGACCTCCAGTCCCATCACGCCGATGTACAGCGCCCAGTTGCCGGCGTTGAGCGTGCCGCCGGCGGCGATACCGATGAGGAAGAGTCCGCCGGCGATCATCGGCGTCATGCCGACGGAGGCCATGATGGGAAGGACGATGGTGGCGACCATGATGATGGCACCGAGGCCTCCGAGCGTGGTGAACAGGAGCACCACGAGCAGCAGCATGATGATCCCCACCGACCATGGATCGTCCCCGGAGAGCTCCGCCCCCTTCTTGATGAGGCTCTCCGCGACGCCGGTCTTCTGCAGGAAGAAACTGAGCATGCCGCCGAACATGGAGATGGTGAACGCCTCCGCGAGCCGCACGGAGCCTTTGCCGATGACCTCCGTGAGGACGGCCGAAACCGGGATCCCGCCCACCAGCGCGATGGCGACCGCCATCAGCGGAAGGGCGATGAGCACCGGCATCTTGCGGAGGAACATCAGCACCGCCATGCCGAGGAAGATGAACAGAAGCGCTATGCCGGTGAGCATGGTTCGGTCCGCTCAGTTCTTGAGGGTGAGTTTGTACGTGACCACCTGCTTCGGTCCCGCCTCGATCACGAACTGCGTTTCGGAGGAGAGCGGCACGGTCGCGGCGAACTCCTCGTTCAGCGTCACGCGGTCCGCCCGCTGCAGGGGACGGTACACGGTGGCCGTGGTGCGGACGGACGCATCGCCGATGTTATAGAACCGGACGACGTAGCCGGTACGGTCCTCCGTCCGCTTTAGCGCGCTCAGCACCAGCTCTTTCTCCCCCGACGTCACGACGCTCAGCACAGCCGGAAGCGTGCCGGACATACGGGGAACGTTCCGGCCGATCACCGGCGTGCGGAACTCGAGCGCGTCTCGGTAACTGCGCGCGTCGGCCCAGGAGCCCGCATGAGGGATGACGGCGCACTCCATGGTGTACGTGCCGAGGCACTGCGCTTCGGGGGTCGGCAGCTGCGGCCCTGCCTGCATATGACGGGTGATGTAATCGTTCCGCGACAATTGTCCCACGCACCGCAGCAGCGTCAGGGCGAGCACGTCGCCGGAGGGGCCGGACACCACTTCGTATTCCGGCAGACCCTTGGTGGCGAGGGTGAGTCCGCGCTCCGCGTCGTGCATCGACACGAAATCGTTCAGATGCCGCGTCGCATAGTATTCGAACCGGTTCTTCATGGTCGGCCGTTTGGCGGACGGATGCGGGCGTTCGACGACGTCGAAGTGCCCGCCGGCGAAGGAACGGTCCGTGCTCATCCCGGTCGGGACATGGACACGGAGCCGGTGGTCCCGGGCTCGGTTCGTGACCGTGGTCTCCACCTCCAGGCGGCGCGACGCGGCGCGCAGGGTGAGGCGCGAGACGATGGTGACGGTGGTCCGTTCGGCGCTCCGCTCCCGCCGTGACGGGGAGAGGGATGCGGGCACTTTCATCGTGTGCGTGACGGTGATGACCGCGTGGAGCGGGGAACGTTCCGTGACCGTGATGACCGGTCTGGAACCTCGCGTGGTGAAGGTCCGGGACCGTTCGGCCCATGAATAGGTGTATTCATCCCCCGCGTCCTCGGTGTCTTCGAACAGCAGCAGGTCGCGGTACACCTGGCGGGTCCCCTTGTCGGTCACCGTGACGGTCCCGTTCGGATGCATCGACACTTTCAGCAGGTCGTTCTCCATGCCGCGCACGCTCGCCTGCACCATGGAGGGGACCGGTTTCGCCTTCTTCGGTCGGACGTACAGCGTCGCGTACCCGGCGGGCGGCACCGTGACCAGCGCGGTGACCGTCACCGCTTCGTACCGTCCCTCCTTCAGGATCTCCATCCGGTACAGCGGCCGGATTCCGGTGACGGCGAACGGCACGGGCGACCCTGCCGCGTCGAACAGCGTGAACTCCTTCCGCATCGGATCGTCGGGAGCGAAGAGGAGTTCCAGTTCCACGCACTCCGTCCGGCTCCAGCCGAGCGGATTGAAGAGGAGGATCGGTTTCCCCTCCTGCGCGGCGGTGTCGATGTGACGGGCGAGCACCTGGAGTCCCTCGTCCCGCACGTACTCGCCGGTCTGCCGCACCCGCTCGAACCGGTTCACGTTGTCGCGGTGGATCTCGTCGACGCCGCAGCCGCAGATGTCGTCGTGCGGATGGTTCTTCAGCAGTTCGCGCCATGCCTGCCAGACGAACGGCGTGAAGTCCAGCTTCGTCTCCGCCGCGGCGAGGGCGGCCACCGGTTCGGCGTACCGCTCCAGCAGCTGCTGACACGCCGCGTTCGCCGTCTTCAGGTACATCCGCGCGGAATAGACGCTGAGGAGGATGAGGTGATGCGCGTTGCCGGTCAGTTCGCCCGTGTACGTCCTGAACGACGGCGCGGAGGAGGACTGGAGCACCGCGTCCACGAACTCGGAGAAGGTGCCGTGGGAAAGACGCAGGTCCGGCATCGTACGGTTGACGTGCGCGATGAGCTCCGGCACCTCCGGCTGCGGCGGAAGATGGTCGATGCCGTTGTTGAAGAGCAGGTACGGCGTCCGGGCGAAGGCGCGGATGCTCTCGAAGGTCTTCGACACGTTCCCGACCGCCGTGGCGGGGTCCGGCCGTTCGTACCGGTAGTCGCCGAACTCGTACGGAAATCCCCAGCAGGCGAGGTTACCGTAGTTGTCGCGCTGGTAGACGGCAAGGACGGTGCTGCCGTCCGGCGCCCGCCACCAGAACTCGGAACCGAGCTCCTCCGCGTTCTCCCCCATGCCGCGCATGAAGATGAACGACCGCAGGCCGAACCCGGCGAGGATCTGCGGAAGCTGCCGGATGTGTCCGAACGGATCGGGCACGTACCCTTCGCGCATGACGTGACCGAACTGGCGCGCCGAGCGCATGCCGAGCATCAGATTGCGCACGAGCGATTCGGGACTGACGAGGAAGAGGTCCGGCAGCACGTACCACGGACCGATGACGAGCCGGCGGGCGTTCACCAGCCGCTCGATGTCCTTGCGGCGTTCCGGCCGCACCTCGAGGTAGTCCTCCAGAACGACCGTCTGTCCGTCGAGGGTGAACGAGCGGTAGGAGGCGTCGCTGTCCAGGATGTCCAGCACCTGGTCCACCGTCTGCACCAGCCGGACGCGGAACTGTTCGAACGGCCAGTACCACGCGCGGTCCCAGTGCGTGTGCGAAACGACGATGCCCTTGTACTGCTGCGAGGCCATGGTCAGCGGAGCGATGCGTTCGTGAGCGCGGCGATTCCGTCGGCGGCGGAACCGTCGATGTCCGCGTGGAGCAGACGGAGTTTCCGGTGCGCGAACGAACGGTAGTCACCGAGCGCCTGTGCCTGCTTGAGCACACCGAACGAGAACGGTTCGCCCGGAATGCGGACGTCGTGCGGCTCCCGCGCGGTGATGATGAGGAAGATGCCGGAGGAGGGTCCCCCCTTGTGCAATTGTCCGGTGGAATGCAGGTACCGCGGTCCGAACCCGACGGTGACCGGCAGCCGGTACCGGCGGGTCAGTTCGCCGCGCAGGGTGTACAGCATCCGTTCGTTCTCCGCGCTCTGGTCGATGTACGCGAGCAGGGCGATGTAGTCCTCCCCCGCCTTCCCGGTGAGATGCGCATGCAGCAGCGGCGCGAGGCCTCCCGCCGGCAGCGTCGCGGCGTACTCCGCCTCGGCGGTGATGCGCACGTTCCCCTCCGAGCAGACGACCCGGTTCGCCGGCAGCGCTCCGGACTTCCGGAACTCGTCGATGACCTGCACGGTGTTGTCCTTGCTCTCCTTCACGTTCGGTTCGTCGAACGGATTGATGTGCAGCGCGACCGCACAGACCGCCGTGCCGAACTCCCAGAGGAAGAATTGCGAACCGAGATCGTACGGGTCCTTCAGCATGATGACGGCGTGGGGCACGGAGGCCGCCGCCAGTTCCTTCCGCAGCGGATCGGCCTTCGCGGCGTCTCGCTCCAACAGCAGGAAGACGAAGAAACGGTCTTCGCCGTGCACGGACGCATCGTACCGCTCCGGCCATGCCTCCCCTTCCACCGGCAGCACCCCCTTCCCCTCCTTGCCGGTGCTTTCGGCGACGAGCTGCTCGACCCAATAGGCGAACGTCGAGACCTCCGGCGACGCGATGAGGGTCATTTTGTCCATCCCCTCGTTGTGCGCCTCGCCCATCAGCAGACCGAGCTGGGCGGCGGGATTCTGCACGGCGTCGAACTTCGACTGCCGCCGCATCTCTTCCGCGGACGCGAGCAGCGCGCGGATGTCCATCCCGATGAGCGCCATCGGCACCAGACCGAAGTACGAGAGTGCGGAGTACCGTCCGCCGATGTCGGTCGGATTCACGAAGATCTTCCGGAACTTCTTCTCCTTCGCGATGGACTCCATCTTCGTCTCCGCATCGGTGACGGCGACGAAGTGCATGCCGGGCTCCTTCGAGACGGACGAGACCCGGTCAAAGAAGTACTGGTAGAACATGTTCGTTTCGGTCGTGCCGCCGGACTTGCTCGCGACGATGAAGAGGGTCTTGGATAGGTCCAGCGCGTTCTCGATGCGGAGCACGGAGGTCGGATTGGTGGAGTCGAGCACCGAAAGCGACGGGAAACCGGGGGCGGAACCGAACGTGGCGCGGCAGACGTCGGGACAGAGACTGCTCCCTCCCATTCCCAGCACCACCACATGCCGGAATCCCGCAGCACGCACCTCTTCCCCGAACTGCGTGAGCATGCCGATGTTCTGCTGCATCAGGTCGAGACTGTCGAGCCAGCCGAGCCGGTTCAGGATTGATTTCCGGTGCACCTCTTCGGTGCGCCAGATGGTGTGGTCCTTCTTCCAGAGCCGCTCCACGACCGCATCGGCAGTGAACCGGGTGAACTGCTGTGACAGATTTTCGTGAATGGTACCGGGGTGTATCGTGAGCGTTGACATATTTTCCTGTAAAAAAGGTGATTTCCAGTTGAAGATAGCCACAATATAACAAAAAAAGGCGATGATTCTTCATCGCCTTGAGGGAGTGACACCGCAGCCGTATCTATTTAAGTACGATGCGTCCGGGCACAATGCCGACCGTTACTGAATCGAGCAGGGTCCGCTGGGCGGAATAGACGAACAGCGTTCCGTTGCGCACATAGTCTGCCGCATCGGTCAGATACACCCGATCCTGAACGTCGTCCACCGCCACGCCGTAGATGTTCGCCCGCTCGATGGACGTTGAACGGAGCGCGTTGGTCTTGGTGTCGAAGGAGAGGACGGCGGCACCGGTGGCGACGTAGCCTGTCCCTTTCTTCGATACGGCCATGCGTCCAGGATGTCCATGCTGCACCAACGGCAACGGGATGACGGCCTGCAGTGATCTCGTCCCGGTGTGCACGACCGCGATGGAACCGGCTTTGCTGTTCGCCGGATTCCCCCAGTCCTGGTACCCGTAGCAGCGTACGAACAGGTCCCCGTCACCGTCCACCGCCGCGTCGTTCGGGCCGAGCCCCACCGTGACGGTCTTCACCACGCTGTCCGCCGCGACATCGATGACCGAGAGGGTGCTGTCCGCGCTGAAGTCGCCGCTATTGCAGACGTACACGAACCCGTTGTGGAGCGCGATCCCTTTCGGATTCTTCCCGACCGGGATCTCCGTCAGCACCTGGAACGTGGCGGGGTCGAAGACCGATACGGAGCCTTTGTAGTAGTTCGTCACGTATCCCTTGTGTGCGTTGAGGATGACCGCCTGGTACGGACTGTTCCCCGGAAGCTGAACGGTCCCGAGCGAGAGATGGGTCGTCATGGAGATCACCTCGATGCGGTGCGAATTGTTCATGACGATGTACCCCTTCCCGTCATGGATCACCATGTCGTTCGCCACGTCCCCCAGACCGCGCCCGTTGGCCGCGAAGAAGACGTCGCCGTAGCTCTTTCCGGAGTCCGGTACGTACAGCGAGAGGGACGATGTGGATTTCCCGAATCCCCCTTCGTTCACGATGTACACCCCGCTCACCGTGGGGGGAATGTCCGGGTCCGGCGTGACGGGATCCTTGGTGTCGCACGATGACAGCAGGAATGTGAAGAAGGCGGCGGCAGGGATGAGATGTTTCATAGTATGCCTCAGTATGGTTCAGTGGATGAAACGGACGGAGCAACGATACTGCCGCAGCGGCATCGGGTATCCGGTGATGATCGTGTACTCCGTACCGAACAGGTTCGTGATCCCTCCGCTCAGGACGATGCTTCCGGCGGACATCGAGTACGTGTACGTGAGATGCAGGTCGGTGACGGAGTGGGACGACAGGACGAACCGCGGATCGTTCTCGGCCGTCTCGAACCGGTAACCGGTGAACGTGTGAATGATGGAGAACGAGGCGCCGCCTCCGGTGAACGACGCCGTCACCGCGCTGTTCTCCTTCGGTGTGTACGGCAGCTGCTTCCCTTCCGACGGATCGTTCACCGAGCCCCCCTTCACCACCGTCGCGGAGGTGAATTGATGCGAATACCGCACCATTACCGCACGTTCGAACAGTTCGGCGGAGAACCGCAGTTCCGTGCCGCTCGATGCGACTTCGGAGAGATTCTTCGGAGACCAAAGCGAGGAAGAGACCGGCTGCCAGACGATCTTATCCGTGGTCCGCACCGTGAACCATGTCGCTTCGGCGGTGTAGAGACCGTGCCACTCCGTCATGGCGGTCACTCCGGCGTCGGCGCTGAACGCCCGCTCCGGGCGGAGCGATGGATTCCCTCCCTGGATCCAGTACAGATCGTTGAAGGTCGGCACGCGGTAATTCCTCCCCGCGGTCCCCCGGACTCGCAGCATCGGCAACCACGGCACGGCTGCGTTGATGCCGAGACGCGGACTCACACCGCCCGCGATGTCCGAGTAGGAATCGTACCGGAGCGCGGGATAGAGCGTCAGGTCCACCTCCCGGAACGGGCGATGGCTCGATGCGGCGAAGATAGAGAATTGCCGCCGCCGGCTCGCGTGCACCTCGGAACTCGCGATGGAGGCGATGATGAGATCGAACCCCGCCGCGACGGAATGTCCTTCGGCGACGACGATGTCGGTCTGATGGACGAACTGCAGTTGGTCATTCTCGTACCACGCATCCAGTCCGATGCGCGGATCGAGGTACGACTGCCGGTTGTTCCGGTACGCGAGTCCGGCGGAGAGGGCGAACGACTCACCCGCCGGGACGGTCCCCCGAAGCGATACGAACCGGTCCGCGTCGTGCAGTCGCGCACGGTTGTCCTGCACCGGACCGGACACCGTCGTCGGTTGGCCGCGGTCCGCATCCGAGGCGCGCAGGTGGAGACGGAACTCGCTCCCGCCCGTCTGTATCGCCGCCATGACCGAACCGGCGGTCGAGACGTAATCGGCGCCGCTTCGTTCGAGCGTCATCCGAACGGCGCCGTCGTCGTACACGAACGGGTACCGGTTGGAGGCCCGTTCGCGTTCCGCCGACACGCGGAGCGAACCGTCCGTTCCCCCCGCTGTCACCGATGCGGACCAATGTTCCATTCCCGACGAACCGAATCCCGCACCCGTTTCGGCGCCGAACGCCCGGGCGGGTCTGCGGGTGATGATGTTGATGACGCCGCCGACCGCGTCAGCACCGTACACGGCCGAACCTCCCCCCGGCGCGGTCTCGACCCGGTCAATGTCGTTCACGGAAACGAGTCCGAGGTCGACCGTACCGATCTGGAACGACGTGTACCGGAATCCGTCCAGAAGCACCAAGGAATATTCCGGTGCCAGTCCGCGCAGCGATACCGATCGGAGCGCTCCCCCTCCGCCGTACGAACGGAGGAGCGTACCGGAGGCGAGCCCCGCCGCTTCGGCCGCTGTTCGAATCCCCGCGGCGGCGATGAATTGGCTGTCTGCCGTCTGCACCGGCGACGGAAGCCGGGTCACATCGACCGGCAAACGCTGACCGGTGACGACCTGTTCCGTCATCGGGAAGAGGCGTGCGGAATCCGGAGGGGTCTCCGGAGCGCAGACGAGGAGCGATATCATGAGTGCGATGGTGGTCATACAACGAAAAACCCCGGTCATCATGGAGCGACGACCGGGGTACGGGAAGAGAGCGAAGAAGTGATTCCCGCCGCGATCGTTCCTCACTCCACGAAGGAACGGTGCAACCGAATCCGGCAGGTCTCCTGGCTTGCCGCGGCGCATGGTACGGCGCGGCTTCACAGTTGCGGGTCAGCTCCCGATTCTCACGGGATTCCCATTTTCATCCTGGACTTCCGTCCGGGACACCGGATTCGTTATCGAAAAGAACGGAACGCGGCTCGGCGCCGCGTTGACACGGTTCAGGCGTGCGTGGTGCGCAGGCCGGGAACGTACCTCTTCGCAACTTCGTAGAGACCGAACAGCGCGGTCACGTACACGACGTCGCCGGCGAGCGCGTTACGGAAGAAGGGGACCGCCGCGATGTAGCAGTCGACGAGACCCTGCGTCGTCATCGGATAGAGGAGGCCGGACTGCCAGACGCCGAAGTTCGTGACGATGAAGAAGAGCACTGAACCGGCGAGCGTGGAGCCCGCGACGACTCCGACGGAGCGCTTCGCCTGCGCCGCCATGCCGATGCCGGTCACGAGCAGGAAGCTGCCGTACACCCACAGGATGCCGTCATAGAACCCGAGCACGGCGTCGCTCAGCACGAGGGCGGCCAGCGGCAGCACCGGCGCGAAGCGGCGGTCGAAATAGAATCCCCCGAACAGCGCGATGGCCGTGATGGGGGCGAAGTTCATCGGATGCGGGATGAGCCGTGATGCGGCGGCGAGGAGGACGAGGACCATGCCGACGGCCAGCGAACGCTTCGAATTCATGCGGGGCTCCTATGATGGATGTCTTTAAAAACGAACATCCCGGCCGGGGCCGGGACGATAAAACGGTTCGATGACGAACCCTTCTACCACCTCTTTCCTCGGAGGTGACGCGAAACCGGTGATGGCAGGTCTCCTGGCTTACGGCCGTACGGCCGGTTCACAGTTGCGGGACAGCTCCCGAATCTCACGGGATTCCCATTTTCACCCCGGAGATCGCTCCGGGACACCATCATCGTCGATGCGGAAGAACGGAATTGACTGCGGTCAAGATACGACAGATTGGAGGCGATGTCAAGGCCTATTCCCGAAGAGCGAACGGACGCGGCGCAGTTCCCCCGGCGTGAAGAAGCCGGCGAGGTACAGCGAGGCGCCCCAGGCGGCGAGCACCGCCCCTTTCAGGAACACGCTCTCCCCCGCCGCGCGGCCGAGGAAGAACGCGGCGGTGACGGTCACGAGCAGGATGCCGATGCGGCGGAACTCGTACTCGATGCGGTAGACGCGCTGCACGACCGGATAGAGCGTCGCCTCCACCATCAGGTAACCGAGCACCGTCGCCACGGCGGCCCCCATCACGCCGAGCCACGGTACGAGGAGGAAGGTGAGGACGAGCTTGGTGACCGAACCGGCGAGCGACGTCGGGAAAAGATAGCCGGTCTTCTTCTCGATCTGAATGCCGGCGTTGAGGTTCGTCCCCACGCCGCTGAGGATGTAGCTGAGCATGATGAGCGGCACGATGTCCTGCGCGGTCCAGTACGCCGGCGGGAAGATGTACTTCACGATATCGCCGAGGTAGAACGAGAGGACGAGGAAGAGCGCCAGCGTTCCGAGCAGGTAGTACGTCATCACCCGCGCGAAGAGCCTCTTGGCGTCCGGTTCCTTCGCATGCGTGAGGAAGAAGGGGCGCCAGGCGTACTCGAACATGCCGGTGACGAGCGCCATGAAGATGCCGAGCCGGTAGTTGACCTGGTAGATGCCGAGCGAAGCGTCGTCCATCAGCAGCTTCAGGATGGGCCGGTCCACGATCTGCAGCAGCACGCCGGAGAGTCCCACCGGGACGATGGGAAGGCCGAACGCGAGGAGCTGCCGGAAGAGCGGAACGCTGAACCCCGCCTCCAGCTGTCGGAGCGTGCCGGGAAGCAGGATGACGAAGGATAATACCGACGCGCAGAGATTACTGAAGAAGATCCCCTCCACGCCCCACCGGAGCCCGTACACGGTGACGATGTTCAGCGTCACGGTCAGCACGATGTTGAGCACCTTGGTAAGGGCGAAGAACGATGCGCGCCGCTGCAGGCGGAGCGACGCGTACGGCACGAGCGTGAGCGCGTCGAAGAGCAGGATGCCGGCGGTGTACCGGAGCACCGTGTCCAGCGAACGGTCCAGCTGCAGCGCCTCCGCCAACGGTGCAGAACCGGCGGCGATACCGGCGGAGAGGAGGAGCGACACGCCGCCGATGGCGTAGAACGGCGTGCTGAAGTTCTGCTTCGGCGTCCCGGTCTCGTTCGTCGCGGCGAAACGGAAGTAGGACGACTCCATCCCGTAGCTGTAGAAGACCGTGGCGAGGGCGATGAAGGAGTAGAGGTACGCCACCACGCCGTTGTCGGCGGTGGTGAGGGTGTTGGCGTAGAGAGGGACGAGCGCGAAGTTGAGCAGACGCGCCAGCACGGTGCTGATGCCGTAGATGGCAGTGTCGGTACCGAGGCGTTTGATCTGCTCGAACATGCGTCCTTGCGTAAGGGTGCCCGGGAAGGGGCGGTCAGTGTCGGTACTCGAGGGAGATGTCCAGCGCTTTCGGTGAGTGTGTGAGAGCGCCGACGGAGATGAGGTCCACCCCCGTCTCGGCGATGGACCGGACGGTCGCCAGTGTGACGCCGCCGGAAGCTTCTACTTCCATTCGGCCGTCCACCAGCAGCACCGCCTCGCGCATCGCCTCCGCGGTATAGTTATCGAGCATCACCCGGTCCACCCCGCCCGCGTCGAGCACCTCGCGCACCTGCTCCAGCGAGGTGGTCTCCACTTCGATCTTCACGTCGATGGAACGGGAACGGAGGTAACGCCGGCACCGGTCGATGGCGGCGGTGACGGAACCCGCCGCGGCGATGTGATTGTCCTTGATGAGCACCATGGAATCGAGCGCGAAACGGTGGTTCACGCCGCCGCCGTCCGCCACCGCCTTCTTGTCCAGCACCCGCAGTCCCGGCGCCGTCTTGCGCGTGTCGGTGATTCGGGCCTTCGTGCCGGCGACCGCATGGACGAACTTGTGGGTCAGTGTGGCGATGCCGGACATCCGCTGCAGGAAATTGAGCATCACCCGTTCGCCCGTGAGCAGGCTCCGCACCGGTCCGTTCACGGAGGCGAGGATCATCCCCTTCTCCGACAGGGCGCCATCGCGCACCGCGGCGCTGAAGGTCACCTGTCCGTCCACGATGCCATAGACCACGCGGGCGATGTCCATGCCGGAGATGATGCCGCTCTCCTTCAGCACGAGGTCGGCGGTCCCGGTCTGTTCCTCGGGGATGAGCGATTCGCTGGTGATGTCGCCGAAGCCGACGTCCTCGAACAGCGCCTGTTCGATGAGACGGCCGATGCGGCTGTCGTTCAGAGCGTTACCGTCCATCGGGGGCCGGCAGCAGGATGGGAATGCCCTCCTTCACCTCGTACGTCGCGCCGCAGGAGGTGCAGGTGAGCCGGTCCTTGTCCGCTTCGTACCGCAGATCGGCGCGGCACGAGGGACAGCAGATGAGGGAGAGCAGGTCGTTTTTCAGCATATCAGGGGAAGAATGACTGCATGATCGTTTCGAATTCCTTCGGCGGCCGCACTGGACGTCCGGTCCGTGCGTCCAGGAAGGCGTGCATGGTGTATCCGTCGACGAGCACCGCCGGGTCGTCGCCGCGCGTCACGGCGTACTCGATGCGGATACGGTTGGTGGGACGTTCCCGCACCGACGCGCGGACCTGGAGCCGGTCGTCGTACGCCGCGGGCCGGCGGTAATGCACGTGCGCCTCGACCACCACCACGAAGATGCCCATCGCTTCGATGGCGGCGTACGGAAGGCCCATCGCCCGGAGCATCTCGGTCCTCGCCTGCTCGAAGTAGGTGAGGTAGTTCCCGTGGTACACCACCCGCATCCCGTCCGTCTCGGCGTACCGCACGCGGATGTCGGTGACGCAGGTGAAGCCCGGCTCACTCATTCCAGGCGCCCATCGCGCAGAACTTCTCGACGCGCTTCTCGACGAGCTTGTCCGGCTTCATCTTCTGCAGCGTCTTCAGTTCCTCCAGCAGCGTGTCCTTCAGGATGGCGGCCGCCTGGGCCGGATTCCGGTGCGCGCCGCCGAGCGGCTCGGGGACGATGCGGTCCACGATCTTCTGTTCGAGCAGGTCCGTGGCGGTGAGGCGCAGCGCCTCGGCCGCCTGCTCCTTGAACTCCCAGCTCTTCCAGAGGATGGAGGAGCACGATTCGGGGGCGATGACGGAGTACCAGGTGTTCTCCAGCATCAGCATCCGGTCCCCCACCCCGATGCCGAGCGCGCCGCCGGACGCCCCTTCGCCGATGATGACGACGATGATGGGGACCGGCAGATGCGACATCTCGAAGAGGTTGCGGGCGATGGCTTCGGCCTGTCCCCGCTCCTCCGCCTCCAGACCCGGGAACGCTCCCGGCGTGTCGAGCATGGTGATGACGGGCCGGTTGAACTTGGCGGCGAGCTTCATCAGCCGCAGCGCCTTGCGGTACCCCTCCGGATTCGGCATGCCGAAGTTGCGGTAGAGGTTGGACTTGGTGTCGCGCCCTTTCTGCTGTCCGATGAACATCACCGGCTGCCCGCCGAGCCGGGCGAACCCGCCGACGATGGCCTTGTCGTCGCCGAAGGCCCGGTCGCCGTGCAGTTCCGTGAAGTCCGTCGTCATCATCTGGATGTAGTCGAGCGTGTAGGGACGCTCCGGATGGCGGGCGAGCTGCACCCGCTGCCAGCGGGTGAGGTTGGAGAAGATGTTCTCGCGGAGCTGGTTCACCTTCTTCTCGAGGGTCTTCACCTCGGCGGAAACGTCCACACTCTCGCCAAGCGTCTTGATCTCCTCGATCTTCTGTTCCAGCTCGTGGATGGGCTTCTCGAACTCCAGTATCACTTTTGCCATGGATGCTCCTTACGGTCTCCGCAGCCGTCGCTGCAGCGTCTTCACGATGATCTCCAGATCGAGCATGAACGACTGGTTCTTCGCATAGTACAGTTCGAACTGCTCCCGTTCCTCGGGGGTCAGCGGACCGCCGTCGTGCACCTGCACCAGTCCGGTGATGCCCGGCTTCCCGGCCGCTCCGGTACGGTTCCCTCCTTCCGATTCAGCCGAAAATCCGACGAAACTCCACCTTCCGGCCAGAACGGAGGGGAGCCGGCGAAGCAATTCCGGTGCGCCGGAGGCGCGTTTTGGCGTGAAAAGGCGGGTGAAATATACTAAAGGGGCGTAGGAAATCAAAAGGAAAAGGCTCCCGCCGGCGTCGAACAGCCGCTTCGCCATCCGGTTCGGCAGCTTGGCGATGTTGTAGTCGAGCTCGATGAGCGGCAGTTCGCCGAGCTGGTCGATGTTCGGCTTGCCGATGATGACTTCAAGGTTGGTAGGGACGAGCCGGAAGTTGACGAACCGAGAACGGTTGCCGGCGATGATGCGCAGGATGGTGGCGTACGGCACGGCGTCCGACGAGAAGATGACTTCGCTCAGCCGGTGCTCTTCCACCAGACGGTTCAGCGTTTCGACGCTGCCGATGATGGGCACATCCGCCACCGTTTCGCCGATACTCTTTCGGTTGATGTCCACGAATCCGACCACGGAGTACCCTCCCCCCGCCCGGGCCCGCAGCTTCTTCAGAATGTCGGTCGCGGCCGGACCGGTGCCGACGATGACGGTGCGGCGTCCGAACAGGGTGGCCCGTTCGGCGGAATCGCCGGCGCCGAGCAGCCGCAGCAGCAGTCTCCATCCCGGGATCATCATCAGCGAGAGCGCGCCGGAGATGAGCATGATCATCCGGCTGAAGGCGAAGTCCTTCTCGAACGCCACCACGGCGGAGATGACGACGAATCCGCCGAACACCGCGGCGAACGAACGCGAGACGGAGAGCTTGGAGCGCGAGTAGAGTCCGTTGAGCGCCAGCGTGCCGGAGACGATGAGCGCGGGAATGAGGAACACCCAGGGATAGGCGTACTCCGGCAGGGTGAGGAGAGCGCCCTTCCGGACGTACTCTCCCGCCAGGATGGTGATGGCGACGATCGTCATGTCCGCGGCGACCATCGGGAACGGCCGCAGGAACCGGCCGGCGTCCGCGAGGAACTTGCGCACGCCGATGCCGGAGTAGATGAACCACTCGAACACCGAGGAACGGGCGTGATGCTTCCGCACGAAGAGCCGCATCGCGTTGTAGAAGACCTTCAGTTCGTCGATGTCGCTCCGTTTCGTGCTCTCCCCTTTGTAATGGATGATGGAGGTCTCGGGAACGTACATCACCTTCCACCCCGCCTTCTGGACGCGGTAGCACCAGTCCAGGTCCTCGCCGTACATGAAGAACTCCTCGTCCAGTCCCCCGATGGCTTCATAGACCTCGCGGCGCACCATCATGAACGAACCGCTGACCGCGTCCACTTCGTACGTTCCGTCCGGATCGAGGTAGGTGAGGTTGTAGCGGGCGAAGAGGCGCGAGTTCGGGAAAAGGGTCGAAAGGCCGAAGGTCTTCGTGAAGGCGGTCCATGGCGTGGGGAAGCTGCGGCGGCACGGCAGCTGGAGGGAGCCGTCCGGATTGAGGATCTTGCAGCCGACCATGCCGGCCTTCGGGTCCCGCTCGAAGTACCGCACGAGCGCGGCGACGGTGTCCTCCTGCACGAGCGTGTCAGGATTGATGAGGAGCAGGTAGCGTCCGCCGGACCGGGCGAGGGCCTGATTGTTGGCGCGGGCGAAGCCGACGTTCGCCGTGTTGGCGATGAGGTGCACGCCGGGGAAGTCGCGCCGGAGGAGTTCCACGCTCCCGTCGTCCGACGCATTGTCCACCACGAAGATCTCGGACGAGAAGCCGTCGAGCGCCTTCTGGAGGGACGTCAGCGCGTTGCTGAGGAAGCCGCGGACGTTGTAGTTGACGATGATGACGGAGACGTCCATCAGTCCTTTTTGAACAGGCTCTGCAGCTTCAGTTTCCACACCATGAAGGCCGCCTCGTAGACGATCTTCTTGTTCATCTTGGAGACGCCGACGCGCCGGTCGACGAACACGATGGGCATCTCCTTGATGATGAAGCCCTTGCGCCACGCCATGAAGTTCGTCTCGATCTGGAAGGCGTACCCGTTGGAGCGGATGGCGTCCAGGTCGATGGTCTCGAGCACCTTCCGTTTGTAGCATTTGAACCCGGCGGTAGCGTCGTGCACCGGCATGCCGGTGATGATGCGGGTGTAGATGTTGGCGGAGTAGCTCAGGATGAGGCGTTTCATCGGCCAGTTGACGACGTTCACCCCCTTGATGTAGCGGGAACCGATGAGCACGTCGCACTCGTCCATCTTCCCGAGCATGATGGGGACCTCTTTGGGATTGTGCGAGAAGTCGGCGTCCATTTCGAAGATGAAGTCGAACCCGTGCGCGATGGCGTACTTGAAGCCCGCCACGTACGCCGTGCCGAGGCCCAGTTTCCGTTCCCGCTGCAGCAGGTGGATGCGGGGGTTCGCCTCCATCATCTTCTTCACGATGTCGGCCGTGCCGTCCGGCGAGTTGTCGTCCACGATGAGCACCTGGACCATCTCGGTCTGGGCGAGCACCTCGGTGATGATCTTCTCGGCGTTCTGCGATTCGTTGTAGGTCGGAATGATGACGAGCGCTTTTTGCATTAGTTTCCCTTCCCGGCGATCATGGTATAGACGGTCATTAACAGGATCTTGATGTCCATGCGGAACGACATGTTCTCGATGTAGGAGAGGTCGTACCGCACCTTCGAACGGACGTCGTCGATGGAGGTGTCGTACCCCTGCTTGATCTGCGCCCAGCCGGTGATGCCGGGCTTCACGGAGAGCCGCCGTTTGTAGAGCGGGATCTCCTTCGCGAGCTGCTCGACGAAATGCGGGCGTTCCGGACGCGGACCGACCAGGCTCATGTCGCCGCGCAGCACGTCGATGAACTGCGGTATCTCGTCCAGCCGGGTCTTCCGGAGGAAGCGGCCGACGCTCGTCACGCGCGGATCGTTGGCGGTGGCCCAGACGGGACCGGTCCGCGCCTCCGCGTCCTGGTACATCGAACGGAACTTGTGCATGCGGAACAGCTTCCCGTTCTTCCCCACCCGCTCCTGCGAGTACACCAGCGGACCCGGCGAGTTGACCTTGATGGCCACCGCGACGACGAACCACAACGGTGCCGAGAGGACCAGGATGAGGGCGGAGACGACGATGTCCATGAGCCGCTTCGCGCTCTCTTCCCACGGCTGCATGATGTGCGGCATCACTTCGATGAGCGGGAAGCCGTAGATCTGATTCGTCCGCGCCTGACCGGAGATGATGTCGTACATGTCCGGGATGATCTTGATGGAGAGGTCGTAGCCGGTCGAGAGGGAGACGACGTCCAGCACGGTCTGTTTCTGATGCGAATCGATGGCGATGAGGATGTTCTTCACGTCCCGCTTCCGCAGGATGTCCGGCAGGTCGTTCACCGTCCCGATGACCGGGAGCGGCAGCGGTCCGGCCTCCCCGCCGGGCGTGATGAATCCGATCACATGGTATCCGAGCGCGGGGAACTTCCGGACCGATTCATAGAGCTCCGCCGCCTTCGGTCCGTCCCCCACGATGAGCGTGTCGCGGTGCCCGATGCCCCGCTGCAGCAGCCGCCGCCGGAAACTGCGCACGATGACCCGCCCTCCCCCGACGAAGAGCACCATCAGCAGCCAGTACATCACGATGATGGAACGGTTGGCCGAATAAGTGGCGTTCCGCTCGTCGTCGAAGAAGATGATGAAGAAGAGCAGGATGCTCCCGAGCGACACGCTCCGGAACACCGCGGAGAACTCGTCCGTCCGTGAGGCGGAGTACCACGGACGGTAGAGTCCGAAGAATGCGAAGACCGCCATCCAGTACAAGTACATGATGGCCATCGGCAGCAGGATGTCCGGCTTTGCGGAGTACTCGACGATGTGTCCCTCGACACGGAGCACATAGTAGCACAACCAGGCCGCGTTGACGGAGAGGAGGTCGAAGAGGACGATCTTGCGTTCGAAATGTTTCATCGTTCATTCATCGCTGTGCTGTACGGTGGCCGCCGCCGGCCGGTATTCCGTCCGGTACCACTCGATGTTCCGGCGGAGCCCCTCTTCGAGCGAGAACGGGGGGACGAACCCCAGGGAGCGCACTTTGCCGGAACGGTGCTCGGTCGGAGTGTTGAACTTGCGCAACCGCGCACCCGTGACGGGAAAATCGATGCCGGTGACGCGGCCGAGCAGGTCGAACACGTTCGCCGCGGCGACCGCCGCGGAGAGCGGAATGTGCACCCTCGAGACCGGCGCACCGGAAAGCCGGGAGATCAATCCGACGAGCTCCCGCGTCGTCATGTTCGGTTCGTCCGAATAATTGTAGACCGCCGTTCCGGGAGCCATCCGTTCCAGAAGGAAGAGCGTCACCGCCGTGATGTTGCCGACGTACGCGATGGATTTCACGTTGTTCCCATCGCCCACCCAGATGAAACGCCGGTCGCACACCTGCCGGACGAGCTTGAAGATGTTGGCGGTGTTCAGCGGACCGAACACGACGGCGGGCCGGAGGATGATGACCTGCCGTTCCGGGTCATGCGACTGCCATTCGCGGAGCACCGCCTCGGCTTCGAGCTTCGAGCCGCCGTAATGGTTCACCGGAGCCGGCGCCGTCTCTTCCGTGGAGGGCTGGTTGTCTCCGTACACGGCCACGGTGCTGTAAAAGAAGAACCGCCGGATGCCGCGCTCGTCCGCGAACCGAAGGAGCGACCGCATTCCCTCCACATTGACGGAGTAATATTCCTCCCTGGTCACACCGAAATCGCGGTGGGCTGCCGCGAGATGGATGATGCAGTCCAGCGGTCCTTCCACGGATGCAAGCGCAGCGGCGTCGCGGATGTCCCCCGTGACGTACGGATACCGGACCGGATGTTTTTTCGCAGGTTCGATGTCCAGTCCAGCGACCCGGTGTCCGGACCGGACGAGGTCGTCGGTGAGATAGGAGCCGATGAATCCGGAATCGCCGGTGACAAGGATGTTCATGGTTCGATGCTCAGACGCCGAGATGGTCGAAAAGATGCCGAATGATGCGCTCCGTCGCCCGGCCGTCGCCGTACGGGTTCGCGGCGGACGACATCGACGCGTAGCGTTCCGCGTCGGTCAGCAGCGCGGTGACGTTCTCCACGATGGCCCGTTCATCGGTACCGACAAGCTTCACGGTCCCCGCCTCCACCCCCTCCGGCCGTTCGGTGGTATTACGCATCACCAGTACAGGAACGCCGAGCGACGGCGCTTCCTCCTGTATGCCGCCGGAATCGGTGAGGATGAGCCGGGAACGCATCATCATCCGCACGAACGGCAGATAGCTCAGCGGTTCGATCAGCCGGACGTTCGGACGGTCCCCCAGAAGGCGGAAGACCGGCTCGCGCACGTTCGGATTCAGGTGGACCGGGTAGACGAACAGATGGTCCGTGAAACGGTCCGCAAGGCCCGCGACGGCGCGGCAGATAGATTCGAACCCTTCGCCGAAGTTCTCCCGCCGGTGCCCGGTGATGAGGACGACCGGTAGAGAACCGTTCAGCACGGATTCATCCATCCCTTCCACCGCCGGCGGTGCGGCCTTCACTTTGGCGGAGGCGAGCAGCAGCGCATCGATGACGGTGTTCCCGGTGACGTGCACACGGGAGGGCTCGACCCCCTCGCGAAGAAGGTTCGCTCTGGAAGTCTCGGTCGGCGCGAAGTGCAGGTCGGCCACATGCGTCGTCAGCACACGGTTCACCTCTTCCGGGAAGGGTGAATAACGCTGATAGGTGCGAAGCCCCGCTTCGACGTGGGCGACCGGGATCCTGTGGTAGAAGCTCGTCAGCGCCGCCGCGAGCACCGTGGTGGTGTCGCCCTGGACCAGCACGATGTCCGGCGCCGATTCCTTCAGGTACCGGTCCACATGCACGATGGCGTTGGAGGTGATCTCGGCCAGCGACTGGTTCGGCTTCATGATGTTGAGGTCCGCATCCGGCACGATGCCGAAGATGTCCAGGACCTGGTCCAGCATGGAACGGTGCTGCGCGGTGACGCAGACCTCCGTCCGGCACCGGGGGTCCCTCTTCAACGCCAGGATGACCGGCGCCATCTTGATGGCTTCGGGACGGGTGCCGAAGATGAACGATACTTTCTTCATCGGACACCCTCCGGAATGCCGGGGACCGACCGTTTCACCGCATCGATGAACGATGCGGCGATGACGCTCCAGGAGAACTCGTTCACCGTCACCGTGTATCCCTGTTCCGCTTTGGCGGCGGCCTCGTCACGGTGCGCGCCGATGTGACGGATGACCTCCACCAGTTCGTCCACCGTATCGGCGTAGTAGAGGAAATCCTTATCGATGCGTTCCACCTCTTTCAACCTCGTGCTGATGACGGGGCGTTTCAACGAAAGGTACTCGAACAGCTTCAGCGGCGAGACCGCATGCGACACGTCGGTCTTGGTGAAGAGGTTCAGGCAGACATCGGTGCGCGAGACGAGCTCCATCGCTTCGGCATGCGGCAGCGCGCCGGTGAGACGGACGTTTCGCAGTCCGAGCCCCTCCACCCGCGCACGGATGCGGGGGAACTCCCGTCCGGCGCCGATGAGCACGAAATCAGTCTCCGGCATCCGCGCCGCGGCATCGACGGCCTGGTCCAGCGCCATGGAGTATTCGAACGCGCCCACGTATCCCACGGTCAGCCGGGGGTTCGGTGCGGGAAAAGGACGGTCTTCCAGGAACCGGTGCGTCGTCCGCGAACCGTTCGGGATGAGGAACTTCTGCGGATGGTCGATACCGTCGAAGAGCGGACCGGAGATGCAGATGACGAGGTCCGACCGCCGCATCATCCACCGCAGACAGTACCGTGCCGCGCGGTAGAGCGGATGCCGTTCCGAGACGGCGAGCTCCACTTTGAGCATCCCCAGCAGATCGTCCGCCAGGTCGAACACCGCGGCGGTCGGTTTGTTCAGTAGGTACAGGAATTGCGGCAGGTTGTAGAGATACATCAGGTCGATCCTCTCCGTCCGCACCAGCCGCCGCACCGTTCCCCACGCCTTCACGGAGTAGTACATCTTCTTGACCAGTTTCTCGAGGGGGAAATGCGCCCTCCAGAATCGTTCGTTCATCGGAACGGTGATGACATGAACCCGCGGATGCCCTTCCAGCACCACGTCGATATCGTTCGCCTCCGACGAACCGCGGGACGGAGGCTGCAGCACGTACACCGTGTGCCCCTGTTCCGCGACGTTCATCAGGAGATGGTAATACCGCGACGCATGCGCGGAGGCCCAGCGGGCGAGATAGGGAAAGAGGATCGTCATGGGTGTCGGAGTGGTCCCTTCGTCGATTCAACGGACAGTATTTTTGTCGATATGTCTTCGGTGATGGCTTCCCACGAGTACCGTTCACTCACAGAACGATGATGGCCCGGCCGCCGTTTCACCGCCTTTTCGGCCGTAGCACCGACCATTGCGATGAACTCTTCATGATCGTTCGCGACATCGACATCAGGACGGAACTTCGCCACTTCCGGCATGTTCGTCGAGACCACCGGGATGTCCAACGCCAGATACTCGAGCAGTTTCAAAGGATTACAGGCGATGGTGAGCTCGTTGATCCTGAAGGGGATGATGCCGACATCGAAACACCGGGCATGCTTCGGCAGCTCAGAGAACGGTACCTCCCCCATGTAATGGATGTTGTCAATTCCATTGAAGAGTGAAAGATCGATGTGGGTACGGCCAAAGAGGACGAAACTGTACTTCGGGTACCGTCGGGCACATGCAACGATCAATTCCACATCCACCCAGGAGGTGAAGAGACCGAAGAAACCGACGACTGGTTTACGGATGTTCTGCAGACCGGGCGGCAACGGCGTATCAGACGGAGCGAAGTGATTGACATCCACACCTTGCGGCAGAAAGAAATCGTTCCCCCACCTCGTCTTTCGTGTCTGCATCAGTACATCCGAGATCGAGAAACAGGTGTCCACCTTTGATACCAACGATTGCTCAAGCTCACCGAGCCGCTTGAACGCTCCGTCGAACAGGGTGAAATCATCCAAACAGAAATAGTGCGACGAACGCTCTCCCAGAGTCCCCACCAGCCCATGCACGATGGGTGATGCCGTGATGAGAATAGGATCACGATACTTCTCTGCGGACATGATCCGCCCGAGCGAGGTGCGCAGCACCGTCAAGTTCAAGGCGTAGATCCAGGCAACGTCATGGAACGGGATGATGAGCGGGTTGACGAGCCGGACGGAGGGATACTGCGCATCATCGGCTCTCTCCGCGGGGCGAATGATGCGCTTCCCCTTCTCCACGACGCGTAACAGATCGTGGAAGGAGACTTTCGGCCGACGGAGTCCGAGCGATCCGATCCAGAGAATCCTGTTCTCGCGGGCTAACACACGACCGATGTGCTGTATCGTGGACGGATACCGCCCCCAGTCATCGCCGAAGATGATGATATCCCGGTTCCGTATCACCGTTCACCTTTCACAGACGAATGGGTTCATTGAAGTTCATGGCGGCGAGCCGTACATGTACGACCGCTTTCCGGAATGTCTTCCCATTCCACGTCAGAAGGGAGGCAAGCAGGTAGACCGGGATCCTGATGAGAATGCCGAACCGTTTCATGAACCGCATCGCGACATTCTCCGCCCCTCGAAAATGCTTGTTGATGAACTGGTACTGAGAGCGGTGAAGATGGGCGAAGGACCAGAGCGTCGTGCTTCCGGACCCCCCGCCGATGTGGATGATACGGGCTTGGGGACAGAAGAACGACCGGTGGCCGCGTTGACGCGCCCGGAAACAGAGATCGGTCTCTTCGGTATAGAAGAAGTAATCCTCGTCAAAGCCCTGGATATCGTTCAGGACCTCGCGACGAATGAACATGAACGATCCCATCACCACATCGATCTCCCGCATGTGATCGTGTCGAAAGAACGACAGGTAGTAACTGCCGAACAAGCGGGTCGAAGGGAGGAGCTTGTACAGGAACGTCGCCTCTGTAATTATGTTCCAGAGCGACGGGAAACTCCTGCAGGAGGGTTGGAGTGTCATGTCCGGATTGAGCTGAAGACAACCGGCGATCCCAATGTCGCGATGCTCGTCCATGAGCCGCACCAGGGTGTCGATGGCGCCATCCAGTATGATCGTATCCGAGTTTAAGAGGAGGACGTATCGCCCCGTTGCTCTGGCAATTCCCTGATTATTGGCCGCCGCAAAGCCTCTGTTCGAATCGTTGACGACCACGTGCACCGCAGGATGTTTTCTCTGCAGCATTTCAATGCTGCCGTCAACGGATGCGTTATCAACCACAATCACTTCGAAGCGTGCCGTGCGTGTCTGTTGAACGACAGACTCGACGCAGGCATCAAGGAGATGCTTCGTGTTATAGTTCACTATGATGATGGACACGTCGCTCATGCAATGCGGTGCTTTCCAACAGTATCGAACCGGCCTGCTTTCATGCGTGCATCCATCACCGCCCCCACCATGAGGCCGATGAGCAAGAACACTAAGAGATATCCGGCGATCGTCACCAGGTAGAAGAGGCTCATCACGACGAGCACCTGCAGGTACGACAATATCACCAACGAGACATACGTCCGATATTTTCTGTACCGGTACCAAAGAACAGATGTGATGAGACCGATAAGGTACGGACCGATGACGACGCCCATGAATCCAAAGTCTGAATGGAGTTCTCTGAGGTATGTGCCGGTGTTCGTATCCACAGGAACTCGATAGAACTTCTGATAGGCACCGACATCGGTGTCAAAACCCAGTTTCGCCAATAATCGGAAGAACGGGGCGAAGGTGTTGGCGCCGACGAACCGCTCCTGCTCTTCCTTCTTCAGGTACTGGTTAAAGACGACATGGTGACTTGAGAGATACAGATACACTGTCGGCGTGATGAAGCTCGCTCCCTGAAGTTGTTTCAGCGCCCTCTTCGCCCCCGTGACATTCTCGTTCACATGTCGAGTGGATCTCACCAGCTCGCTACCGGCGATCAACAGGATGATTGCCAACGAGATTGCGAGAACTCCCTTGATGTTCACCATCGATCGTTTCGATGTTCTTGTCGCATTCCGGGAGGGTTTGGCGAGGAAATACCCGGTCATGAACAGGATCGCCGTCATGATCATCATCGCTCTTCCCATGCTCGAGAGATCGACAATGATGCTGATGAAAATCGGTATGACGGCGATGATTTTCATCCTGCCCATTTTGGCCGTATAGACCCCCGCGAGCAATGTTGCCGGCAGACAGAGGAACTTGAAGTACGGCACCGCGCCTTTGATCCCTTCCGATACTCTCATCGAATATAGGAATGCTCCCCGGAGAATCACGTTTGAAACGCTGCCGAACATGTCGATGAGGACGAGCCATGTCTGAATCGCTCCCGCCATACTTACGGCGATCAAGATCCACAGAGCGACTTCCAGCACTCTCCGCTCCTCAAAGACGCGATCCTCCGAAGTACGATCGTTTCCATCCAGGTCTGTCTCGTGCCCATCATCTGTTGCCCGTATTGCGGCAACGACCGTGAGGCTGCCGATGATGAACAAGATCCAGGCGGTGAAGATGATCCACCACACTTCATCCTCGATGACATAGTAGTTAATGAGCCGCAATTCGAGGAGGAAGAGCGAAACGCCCCATACCGTAGAATATATGCTTATGTGATTATACCACCGGTGGAACGCCCACCGACCGATGAGAACTCCGGACACCGTCATGGCGATAATGAGCGTCGTCAAGATCATCGGGGGCGGCTCCGAAAGAGCCCTGCCAACGACTCTTTTTCTGGACCGGTAAGGGCAAATCGCCACGCGATCACCGGATAGACCGCGATGAATAGCATGTGAGCAGCGATCACACTGGTGGCATCGTCACACACGCTCGAGATCGATCCATAGATCACGACCAGAAGCATGAGGCCGATATCGGCATGCCGAACCTGATCGATTGCAGCACGAAAGCCGTCAAGGGATCGTCTCACAAAATAGAAATGCAATCCAGCATCGATGAACACTCGAGAGGTCCACACGATCGCGGCTCCGATGATACCGAAGCGTGGGATCATGATGATGTGCAAGATGATGACCACCGGAAGTTCCACCATCTGGAAAATGGCGGGCAAATCCGGTCTTCCATACGCCTGAAGGAGTGTGTTCGGAATTTGCGCCATGATGTTGAAGAAGAGACCGATCGCCATCACTTGGAAGATGTCAACGGTCGTGTCGGCGATCTCATTCCCGAGCCACATCCCGACAAGGACATGCGCATTGACGATGAACATGGCCAAGACCGGCAGGATCAGAACGATAAGGGTCCTCACTGCCTTTTCATACAACACCTTCGATGCCCTTCCACCGTCCAGGATGGCAGACTGAGCGCTCAGCACCGGGAATAATGCCATCGTGAAACTCATCACGATAGCCAACGACCGTGTCAGGGTTTCTTGCGGAATGCTGTACAGACCGACCGATCCCAGCGACAAGAAATACCCGATGAAAAACCTATCGATGTACAGATACAAGGGACTGATGATCTGGGATACCGTCACCCACACCCCATAACGCCAAACCCTGCCGAATACACCACGATCGTACACAAGGAAATTCGAAAAGAATCCCGGTGATAATATCGGCAGAACGAATACTGTAATGATGAGGATGAGAAGTCTCGCAACGATGGAAATGATCACCACTCCTTGTACTCCACCTCCGTATGCGACGACGATGACGGCCCCCACCCATTGTACAATTCCAAGCGTCGACTGTAAATAATTGATGACGTCAAAACGCTGTATCGCCATCAGGAAACCCTTGAAGGTCCCATACAAGAGTAAAAACGGAATGCTCCCCGCTGTGATCAACAACAAATATCTCACTTCCTGGACATGTGTGTCGATATTGAAGACGTCCACTACGCCCAGCGGTATGGCGGTGAAGACAAGGACACTGCTCAATAATCCAACCGCCATCGTCGTATTGATCGCAGTCCAGATGAGTCGCTGTCTTGCGGCAGTGTCCTGTTGGATGGCAACTTCCGAGAAATACTTCGTGATCGCCTTACTTATCCCGAAGTCCAACAGGGTGAAATAGCCGATGACGGCCCAAAAAAGGGCCAGGATCCCGAATTGTTCAAGCCCGATCCCACGGATGATGATGGGAATACCCCATAGCGCCAAGAGCAAATACAAGGCGTGAGACGACAGGTTATGGAGGGTATTTTTTGCGATCGACAAGCGTGTTATGGGATGAGTATGGGATGTCGGTGGTGTGCGGATTACATTTCACCGTGACGGTTCATTCGGTACGCCCCAGTGATCCGCCGTATCATGAGGACCAGTGATCGTGAAACACCTTCCGCATCATCGGGCGTCGTCTTCATGATGACGGTCATCATGAAGGTCATCCCGATCGAGATGAAAAACACCAGCGACGTCACCAACAGGACGATCAATGCTCTCTGCGGTTTCGTCTTTTTCTCCGGGCGAACGGCCTTATCGAGGATGAGAAGAACCGGGACATCCTTCTGTTCTTCGATTCTCGCTTGCTCGTACACAGGCACCAGGAACTCAACAATCTTTTGCTGGATGGCGACATCACGATACAAACGGATGGAGGCAATGCCTGTCTGTGGTATCGTGGCAACCTTCTTTTCCAACTCGTCCAGTTCCAGTCGCGTCTGCTGAAGTTGGGCATTCTCTCCGGTCACGCTTCGTTCAAGAATCGATGCTTCGATTTCTTTCTTCACCTTCATAGCATACAGGGTGGCAACGGCATCGAGCCCTGATGTCTGTTCGGGGGTGATGATCAATCCGCTCTTCTCCTGGTATTGCCGTAACTTCTCCTCAGAATCGTACAGCAACTTGTACGCCTCAGCGAGCCTGTTTTCGAGGAACTCCCGGTTTATTCTCGCCTCTTGCGTGCCTATCCGTGTGTTCACGTCATTGAGGACTTCAACAAAGTAATTCGCCATGGCGGCCGCTCGGTCAGGGTCCTTGTCCAGCACTTCAATGATGATGTCATCATCTTCGCCATCTTCAAATCGTACGTTGTCCGACAGCTCTTTTATCGTCAACTCCAACGAGCGGTCCTTGACATCGTACACCGTGACAAGGTCAAACTTCTGCACCACGCTTTCGAGCGTGCTTCGGCTCTTCAGAATTGCAAAATAGTTATATGAACCCGATTTTTGGCCAAATCCACCGAGCTTGCCTAATCCAGAAATGCCTTTGAGCACAGAACTCGCACCACCGATGCCGCTCAATAGATCCGGCTGCTTCGGCGTCAATAATGAAGTCGTGGCTTTATACCAGTTCGGCAGCACCAAGCTTACACCGACGGAAATGATTGCAGCGATGATTGTGTTGATGATGATGAATCGCTTCCATCGCAGCAGGATGGAAAGATACTGGACAGATTTCAGTTCACGTGTCATAATGCACCGTCGATGGTGGCGAAAGGAAACTTACCGTGTCACGAGGATGATCAATGTGGTCACCGTTCCCACGATACCGAACACTTGACTGTACACTGCAAGATAGTATCCGAAGGACCGGTACGGCTCCTTCGGCACGAAGAGGTAGTCCCCCTCCTCCAGCGTCGTTTCGTCCGGCGTCAGCCACTGCTTCGTCGCACCTTTGATGACCCGCATGTCGCCCGATTCACCGTGCTCGGTCACACCGCCGGCGAGACCGAGATAATGACCGGCGGATTTCCCGGTTGTGAACGGCACGAATCCGGGACGCTTCACCTCGCCGAACACATAGATCCCCTTCACCCTCGGTGCGATGACGATGCGATCGCCGTCCTGCAGCGGAACGTCCGCCGCCGGGTCCTGCTTCTCGAACAGCGCGTCGAAATCGGCCTGCACCAGCGCGTCGTTCACCTGGAAGATGATCTCCTCCCTGATGTATTCTTCGTTCTCGGCCGACGTGAGGCCGCGCCGGAGCAGCATCGTATCCGGCAGCACGGAGGTCGCCGGCTGAGGCCGCAGCACTTTGGAGAGGGACATCGACGCGTACGCCGTGAAGCCTCCGGCCATCTGCACCACCTGGGACAATGTCGTGGAATCGCGGACGATGGGATAGGAACCGGGACGGAGCACTTCCCCCTCCACCGTCACCGTTCCGCCGCGCGAGACGAACTGCGCACCGGGGACGTTGAGACGGTCTCCCCGCTGCAGTGGCCGGTCCCCCGTCCCCTTCAGTACGTCGGCGACGGAGACCGGGATGCGCTCGGGCGTTCCGTCCGTCGATGAGCGGTACAAGGCCGCCTGCGACGCATCGGCCGTCGGGGTGAGTCCCCCCGCGATGCGCACAAGGGTGGAGAGACTGTCCCCCTCCGCGAACTCGTAGTTCCCCTGCTTGGTCACCGCGCCGAAGATGCCGACGTAGTCCTTGGTGAGGTCCCGCGGCTGCACGATGACGATATCGCCGTCCATCAACAGCGGGTTGTATGACGTGTTGAACGTGGCGAGGTACTTGTCCAGGTCGGCCTTCACCACCGTGCCGTTCTTCCGTTTCACGACGATGTTGCGTGTGCCGGATGCCTCCCGTCGCTTCTTCCACTCCAGCACGGTCCGCGGATCGCGTTCGGTGAAACCGCTCTGCACCTTGTACTCCTGCAGGTCGTTCGCCTGTTTCACGGCCGCGTCGACGCGCTGCGTCGCCTGCACGATGACCGGTCCCTCGTTCAGCACCGCGCCGGTGACCGTCACCGTGAACGAACGGGGGGTGAAGAGCGTGAACGAGGCGGTACCGGTGATGTACTTCTTCCGGATCTCCGCCAGCACCTGCCGTTTCGCCTCCTCCAGCGTCTTTCCGGCGACGGGGACTTCGGCGACGGTGGGGACGACGACGCTCCCTTCCGGCGTCACCGGCACCTGGAACGAGAGGGGCACGGCGGTCCAGATGTTCGCCATGAAGATGTCGCCCGGACCGACGATGTACTCTTTCGGGTCCACCGGACCGTCCATCACTTTCGGCGCGCCGGGCAATTGGGCGGCGGCCGACGACAGGGAGGGAACGGATGCGGAGGTGTTCTTCTCCGTCTTCTCGCCGAACTGTGCGAACGCCGGAGCGGCGGTCAGCGCCAGCAGCAGGATGAGGGTTCTCATGTTCATCGTTCGTTCACCGTTGTGAATATTGCTGGTCGTAATATTTCGTGTACTCGCCGCTGATGATGCGCTCCCACCACGGACGGTTCTCGAGGTACCACCGCACCGTCTTCCGGATCCCCTCTTCAAACCGGTGCGCGGGGGTCCATCCGAGCTCGTTCTGCAGTCGCGAAGCGTCGATGGCGTACCGGCGGTCGTGTCCCGGACGGTCCTTCACGAACGTGATGAGCGACTCCGGCTTCCCCAGCTCCTTCAGCACGGTCTTCACGATGTCGATGTTCTTCCATTCGTTGTGTCCGCCGATGTTGTACACCTCCCCGACGGCGCCGCGGTGCAGCACGGTATCGAGCGCGGAGCAGTGGTCCTCCACGTACAGCCAGTCACGCACGTTCAATCCGTCGCCGTACACCGGCAGCGGTCTGTCGTTCAGCGCATTGGCGATCATGAGGGGGATGAGTTTCTCGGGGAACTGGTAGGGACCGTAGTTGTTGGAACAGCGGGTGACGACGCCGGGGAAACCGAACGTGTGCTGATACGCGAGCACCAGCAGGTCGGACGACGCCTTGCTGGCCGAGTAGGGGCTGTTGGGATGGAGCGGGGTCTGTTCCGTGAAGTAGCCGGTCGCGCCGAGCGAGCCGTACACCTCGTCGGTCGACACATGGAGGAAGCGTTCTATGTCCGCTTCGCGCGACGCGTCCAGAAGCACGTTCGTCCCCATCACGTTCGTCTCGACGAAGACCGCCGGACCGAGGATGCTGCGGTCCACATGCGATTCCGCCGCGAAATGGACCACCGTGTCGACGGCGTACGTTCTCATCGCCGCGAGCACCTCGTCCTTCCGGCAGATATCCCCCTTCACGAACCTGTACCGCTGAACCCCCTTCACAGCCGAAAGATTCTCGAGATTCCCCGCATACGTCAGTTTGTCGAAGTTGATGACGGAATAACCGGAATGCTTCGCCAGCATGTAATGGATGAAATTACTGCCGATGAAACCGGCTCCGCCGGTCACGAGGATGTTCTTCATAATGCCCGTAAGTTGTGTGCAATCAATGAATTTAAGAAAAAACGCCGGGAATTCAAACGCATTCCCGGGTCAGAAGAGGCACGAAAAGCGGTAGCAAAAGTGCGGAGCGGGGTCCTTGCTGTTGGGAGGAAGTTACATCTTTTCAGGACAAGAAACACCAAGAATCGTGCAGCCGTTGGCGATGACGGTCTTGGCCATGGTGCAGACCGCCAGCCGCGCCTGCATGAGCTTCGGATCGTCATTGATGACGCGATGTTCATGGTAGAATCGGTGGAACGACTCGGCGACCTCGCGGAGATACGTGGTAAGCCGGTGCGGCTCGAAACTGAGGGCGCAGCTTTCGACCGTTTCGGGGAATTCGAGCAGTTTCTTGAGGAGGTCGAGCTCTTCCTTCGCCCCGATGAGCGAGAAATCGGTGGTGGCGGCGAGCGCCGCGGCATCGGCCGCCGGAACGCCGCTCTGGACGGCATGGCGAAGGATCGAAGCGATGCGTGCGTGGGCGTACTGCAGGTAATAGACCGGGTTCTTGTCCGACTGCTCCTTCGCCAGGGCGATGTCGAACTCGAGATGAGTGCCGGCGCTCCGCATCACGAAGAAGTACAGCACCGCGTCCACCCCCACCTCATTGATGAGATCGTCGAGGGTGTAGACGTTGGCGTTCCGCTTGGACATCTTGACGACCTCGTCGCCGTTCACGAAGGAGACCATCTGATGGATGATGACCTTCACGTCCTTCGTCTCGTATCCGAGCGCCTGGACGCCGTTGAGGACGTCCGGAATGGTGGCGATGTGGTCCGCCCCGAAGATGTCCACGATGAGGTCGAATCCGCGGCGGAACTTCTCGCGGTGGTAGGCGATGTCCGGCAGCCGGTACGTCGGCTCGCCGGTCCCCTTCACGATGACGCGGTCCTTGTCCGCCCCGAACCGGGTGGCCCGGAACCACACCGCCCCTTCGCTGTCGTACGCCAGGTCCCGCTTCCGGAACTCGTCGATGACCTCGGTGATCTTGCCGGACGCGTACAGCGAATCCTCGTTATAGAACACGTCATGCCGGACGCCGAGCCGCGTCAGGGTCTCCTTGATGCGTTTGAAGCACCACTCTTCGCCGTACTTCCGGAAGAAGGAGCGCTCGTCGTCGGTCTCACGGAGCGTCTCCCCGTTTGCCTGAACGATCTCGCGCGCGATGTCGACGATGTACTCGCCCTGATAGGCGTTCTCCGCCAGCGGATAGTCGTCGCCGAGCTGCTGCCGGTACCGGGCGTAGATGCTTTCGCCGAGCGTGCGCATCTGGTTCCCGGCGTTGTTGAAATAGTACTCCTTGGTCACATCGTGGCCGGTCCATTCGAGCAGGCTCGCGACCGCTTTGCCGAGCACCACCTGGCGTCCGTGGCCGCTGTGGAGCGGTCCGGTGGGATTGGCGCTCACCCATTCCACGTTCGTCTTCCGCCCCTTCCCCGCCTCCGTGCGGCCGAACGCCGCGCCGCGGACCAGGATCTCCTTCGCCCGTTCGACGACGGAGGCGCCGTCGAACGTGAAGTTGATGAAACCCGGTCCCGCGATCTCCACCTTCGACAGCCGGAACGCCGACGGGTCGAGCTTGTCGACGATGGACTGCGCCACCTGCCGTGGGTTCTTCCCGACCGGCTTGGCGAGCATCATCGCGACGTTCGTGGTGAGGTCGCCATGCGCCTCCACCTTCGGTCGTTCGAAGCTTATGTCGACGGACGGATAGTGCAGTTCGCGGAGGATGTCGGTGAGGCGGGAGCGGAGTGCGTCTTTCATTTCTTCGTGCTCTTCCGGCGGACGGGGGCCTTTTTCTTCGGTGCGGCGGCGCGGACCTTCGTCTTCACCGGCGGTTCGTCGGCGACGTACTCGAACTTCGCGTCGCCCCAGAGTTTCTCGAGATTGTAGTAGGAACGGACATCCTTGTGGAAGACATGCGCGACGACGTCCACAAAATCGAGCAGCACCCACCGTCCCTCCGAGTACCCCTCCTTCCGGATGAGCGTCTCGCCCTTCTCGGCCGTTTCGTGCTTCACGGCGTCCGCCACGGCGCGCGCCTGCGTGTCCGAATCGACCGAGCAGACCACGAAGAAATCGGTCATCGTCGTGAGCTTGCGCAGGTCCATGATGGCGACGTCGTACGCCTTTTTGGAGAGGGCGGCGTCGGCGATCTTTTTGGCGAGGGTCTTGGGGGTCACGGTGCTCCTATGTTCACTGCTGTTTCCACGGCGTCAGGGACCGGTAGTCCCGTCCGATGACGACGGACGCCGCGACGATATGTTCGTTGCTGAACTGCTGAACGACGTTGCCCGGCCGGATGCCGAGCAACGCGGCGAGGCGCTGCGCCTCCTCCTTCTTTCCGCTCCGGTCGATGACCATCGATTCCTGCACGTCGAACGACCGGTAATTTCCCATCTCCACCACGTCGTACGACGCCTGACGGCAGAACTTCGTCATGGTCAGACCGACGCCGGCGACGCCGCAGCCGTTGAGCACGTTGATCTGCACCGGACTGTGCGCCGTGTCGTGTGCGGCGGTGGCGGCGGGCAGGGGGAGCGGACGCGGACCGTCCGTGGCGATGCCGTACGCCTGCAGACCGATGAAGAGGACCAGGAGGACGATGGCGGCGTCGAGCAGGTTCGTGATGGTCGTCCGTCGTTTCATGGGCTCAAAAAAATAACCGAGGAGGCCGCAGCGCCTCCCCGGTTATGGTCGTTGCCGGTCCGCGGCCGTCCGGGAATGTTCACTCGTCGTACCGGTCCAGGCCGTCGAACATCCCTCCGAACGGGCGGTAGTACCCGTACATCGAATAGGGAACTTCGCGGTAGGAGACGCGCAGCAGCGTGTTCTCCCACGGCTGATAGGTCAGTTCCGCACGGGAGAGCGCGACGCGGTTGAACTGGCTCTGCAGCCGATGGTCCAGCGTGCTGTACGGCGAGTTCTGGGCGGAGAGGTCCACCCGCAGTCCGAGGTTGGGCGCGAACTCGTAGAACATGGAGTTGGTGTACCGCTGCAGTGCGATGCCGACCCCGCCGCCGGAGGAATAACTGGCGGAATAGCTGTGCCGCATGGTGAACTTCGACGGATCGAACAGGTTGAACCAGTCGCTCGCGGAGGAGGGCTGGAGGAACGAGTCCGCAACGCGCGGCTGTTCGGAGGCCGGCTTCGGCTTGAACTGGGCCGACGCGGTCACACAGAACAGGACCAGGAGCACTATGTGGTGTTTCATGGCGTCACCATGCTGATTTCCATTGAAAATTAGGAAAAACCGGACCCTTTGTCAATATAGACAACGCTCCCCGTTCATTTGTTCCGGTTCTTCAGCGCTTCTTCCGCTTCCTTCAGCTGGTCGATGGTGTTCACCCCCATGATCTCTTTCGGTTCGTCGGTCGGCATGGCCGCCACGACGAGCTTCTGTTTCCAGAAGTGGCCGAACACGTCCGTGAGGTAGTATTCGTTCTGCGCGTTGTGCGGGTTGATGTGCTGCAACGCCGAGAAGAGGTACCGCGTGTCGAAGATGTAGATGCCCGAGTTGATCTCGCGGATGCGCTTCTGCTCCTCCGTAGCGTCCTTATGCTCCACGATGCCGACGACGTATCCCCCTTTGCTGCGCATGATGCGGCCGTATCCCGCCGGGTCCTCGAACTCCGCCGTTAAAATGGTCCCCGCCGCGTTGCATTCGCGGTGGTACTCGATCAACCGTCGGATGGTCTCCGCGCGGAGGATTGGCACGTCGCCCGAGAGGACGAGCACGTCGCCGTCGTACCGGCGGAGGAACGGTTCCGCCTGCATCACCGCATGACCGGTGCCGAGCTGCGGGTCCTGCACCGCGAACTCCACACGCGGAGAGCTCTTCTCGAGATGGTTGTAGACCGATTCGCGCTGGAATCCGACGATGGTGATGACGCGTTCCGAGCCGAGCGATTCCGCCAGCTCGACCACGTGCTGCACCATCGGTTTGCCGTTGACCTCGAACATGACCTTCGCCTTGGTCGGGTCCTTCATGCGGGTCCCTTTCCCCGCCGCCATGATGATGGTCGCGAATGTGGACATGGATGTTCCTTTCGTCGTCGTTGGTCGTGCCCGTTCCCCGGTCAGGGGACGCGGACGATGATGTTATCGATGAGGCGCGTCGTACCGAACCGCACCGCCACCGGGATCAGGACGTCGCTGCCCGGGGCGAGGGCGTCGACCGGTTCCAGCGTGAGAGGGTCCACCACCGCCGCATAGTCGACGGCGGAGGGGGACTGTTCCATGATCGCCGCCGTGATGCCGGCAGAGAGACGGGCGGCGTCGCGTTCCCCGGCGGCGATGCGTTCCGCCGCCCGCGAGAGGGCGCGGTAGAGGACCGGTGCTCGCTTCCGTTCGTCCGGAGAGAGATAGACGTTGCGCGAACTCATCGCCAGCCCGTCCGATTCGCGCACGGTCGGCACGACGACGAGCCGGACCGGCACCGCGAGGTCGCGGACCATGGCCGCGATGACGGCGCACTGCTGTGCGTCCTTCTGCCCGAAGTACGCCCGGTCCGGCCGCACGAGCAGGAAGAGCTTCAACACCACCGTCGCCACACCCCGGAAGTGTGTCGGGCGGAAGGTCCCTTCCAGCCGCGACGACAATCCCTCCACGGAAACGTAGGTGGAGAAACCGTCCGGATACATCTCCTCCGGTTTCGGGACGAAGAGGATGTCGCATCCCTCCGCGCGGCAGAGGGCGCTGTCGCGCTCCACATCGCGCGGATACCGGTCGAGGTCCTCCGTCGGGGCGAACTGCGCAGGGTTGACGAAGATGGAGACGACGACCGCGCCGTTCTCTTGTCGGGCGCGGCGCACGAGGGAGAGATGTCCTTCGTGAAGGAAACCCATGGTGGGGACGAACCCGACGGAGCGCCCCACCGCGCGGTGGTCCGCCAGCGCTCGGTGCAGTTCGGGTACGGTCGAAACGATGAGCATCAGAGTATCTTCTTGCCGAAGCCGGACTGCAGCAGTTCCACCGCGAATTCGGCCGATTGGTTGCGGACATCGAGGACGGGATTCGCCTCCACCACTTCGAGCGAGACCATCCGTCCCGTCGCCGCGATGGTCTCCATCAGGAGATGCGCCTCGCGGTAGTTGAGCCCCCCCTTCACCGGCGTGCCGACGCCGGGACAGACCGACGGGTCCATCGCGTCGAGGTCGAGACTGACATGGATGACGTCGCAATGCTTCAGAAGCCGCAGTGTCCGGTCGATGACGGCCGGCATGCCGGTGCGGTCGATGTCGTCCATCGTCATGATGTTCACCTTCTGGGAGCGGATGTTCTTCTTCTCGCCGTCGTCCAGGTCGCGGATGCCGAGCAGCACCACGTTGCGCGGGTCCACCTTGCGGTGCTGTCCGCCGACGGAGGTGAGCTCCGGGGCGCCGAGGCCGATGGAGGCGGCGACCGGCATTCCGTGCACGTTGCCCGAGGGGGAGGTCTCGGCAGTGTTGATGTCGCCGTGAGCGTCGATCCACACCACGCCGAGGGTCTTCTTCCGATCGCGGCAATAATTGGCGACGCCGGCGACGGTGCCGATGGCGATGGAGTGGTCGCCGCCGAGCACGAGGGGGAACTCCCCGGCCTGCAGGATGCGCTCGACCTTTCCGGCGAGGATGGAGCAGGCGCGCACGATCTCCGGCAGGTACTTCAGCTTCGGATCGCGGATCTTCTGCTGCTCCGGCGTCTTGATGGGAATGTCGCCGCTGTCCGTCACCGCGTGGCCCAGCGCCTGCAGCCGTTCCTGCACGCCGGCGATGCGGATGGCGGACGGGCCCATGTCGACGCCGCGGTGCCCTGCACCGAGGTCCATCGGAACGCCGAGGATGTGGATGTTCATGGTCGGTCTGTGGATCTGTGGACGGCGGCCGGTACCGGAGGGGGTGACGCTCGGAGTGCGGGCGCCGGCGGCGGTGACGGCCGCCGTCGTGTTCAGTGCATCATAGAGAGCATGGAGGCGATGGTCTCTTTCAGGTCCTTCCGCGGAACGACCAGGTCGACGAACCCCTTCTCCTGAAGGAACTCGGCCCGCTGGAACCCTTCGGGCAGGTCCTTCCCGATGGTCTGTTTGATGACCCGCGGTCCGGCGAATCCGATGAGCGCCCCCGGTTCGGCGATGTTGATGTCCCCCAGCATGGCGTAGCTCGCCGTGGTGCCGCCGGTGGTCGGATCGGTCATGAGGGAGATGTACGGAAGCCGGTGCTTCGCCAGCTGCGCCAGTTTCGCGCTGGTCTTGGCGAGCTGCATCAGCGAATACGCCGCCTCCATCATGCGGGCGCCGCCGCTGGCGGAGATGATGATGAGCGGGGCCTTCAGTTTGATCGCCTTATCGATGGCGCGGGCGATCTTCTCCCCCACCACGCTCCCCATGGAACCGCCGATGAACCCGAAATCCATCGCGGCGATGACCACCGTCTTGGAGTTCATCGTGCCCGTCGCGCACCGAATGGCGTCGTGCAGTCCGGTCTTGCGGATGGTCTCCTTGATGCGGTCCTTGTACTTCTTGGTGTCGACGAAATTGAGGGGGTCTTTCGACGTCATCTTGGCGTCGAACTCCTTGAAGGTGCCGTTGTCGAAGAGGATGGAGAAATACTGCGCGCTGCCGATGCGGAAATGGTGATGGCATTTCGGGCAGACCCACAGGTTCTGCTCCACCGCCCCTTTATGAAGGATCTCGCCGCAGGTGGGACATTTCGTCCACATCCCTTCGGGCATCTCTTTCTTCTGGTTTCCCGCGTCGATGTTCTCTTTTGAGCGTCTGAACCACGCCATGATGGGCCTTTCGTCGTACAGAATGGACAATAAAATATCCATCCTGCGCGAATTATTCAACGGTTAATTCATTTCCGGGGGACCGTGGGGACGAATTCGCGCAAATACAGCGGTTCGAGGCGCGAATGGTCCTGCACAGAGTAGAGATCATTGTGCCGGAACGCGAGCGAAGCGACCGATTCGGCCGAAAGGGGGGGCTGGTCCATGATACAGTTCCGCCCGGCCGCCTCGGCGAGGATGGTTTCCTTCGCTGTGATGCGGTATTCTGAATCCCGGCGGATGCCGTCCAGCGTCACGGTATAGAATGCGTAGAAAGCTTCCTCCCGTTTCGCGTCGATGAGCGCGCAGAACCGATGCGTCCCCTCCGTCACCTGCTGTCGGCGGAACGATTCGGCGACGGCGTCCAGCGTCGGCACGGCGATGAGGGGACGCTCCAGCGCCGAGGCGAGACCTTTGGCGGTGCTCAGTCCGATACGCAATCCGGTGAACGAACCTGGTCCGATGGAGACCGCGACGGCGTCGAGTTCCCGCACCGTCCGGTCCGCATCGGAAAGCGTCCCGTCGATGAGCGACAGGAGCATTTCGGAGTGGACGTTCCGTTCGCGCACGAAACGTCCGGCGATGACCGCTCCGTCATGAACGAGGGCGGCGCCGCACAGTTCGGTGGCCGTTTCGATGGCGAGGATCATCGCTGCTCGATGGTGATGATGCGTTCGTTCGGGTCTTCTCCGGGGGAGAGCCGGACGTCGTACCGCCGTTCCGGAAGCCGGTCCGCGGCCAGGTCGGCCCATTCCAGGATGCAGACCCCCTCTCCGTAGACGTACTCGTCGAATCCGAGTTCGTCCAGTTCCGCCGGATTCCGGAGCCGGTACAGGTCGAAATGGAAGAGCGGCAGCCGTCCGTCCCGGTGTTCGTTCACCACCACGAAGGTAGGACTGGTGACCGTCTCGCGCACGCCGAGTCCGGCGGCGAGCCCCTTCGCGAAGCGGGTCTTGCCGCTGCCGAGGTCCCCGTACAGCGCCACCGTATCGCCCGGCTGCAGGCGTGCGGCGAACCGGGCGGCGAGCGCCTCGGTCTCGGCTTCGCTGCGGGAGATGTGCCGTTCCGTCGGCGTCATTTCGGTTCCATCACGACGACCGGCAGCACCATCTCTTCGAGCGAGATGCCGCCGTGCTGGAAGCTGTCGCGGTACTGATTGAGGTACTTGTGGTAGTCCGTCGGATAGACGAAGTAGTAGTCCTCCTTCGCCACGATGTAGTTCGTCGTCACGCCGCGCTGCGGCAGCTTGAAGTCTTTGGGGTTCTTGAGGAAGACCGACTGCTTGTCGTCCGACTTGAGGTTGCGGCCGAACTTGTAGCGGAGGTTCGTGGAGGCCTCCTTGTCGCCGATGACCTTCGAGCCGCGCATGCAGCGGACGCTGCCGTGGTCCGTGGTGACGATGATGGTCACGTCGCGCCGCTGCGCGAGGGCCTGGAACATCCCGTAGAGGGAGGAGTGGCGGAACCACGAATCGGTGAGGGAGCGGTACGCCGATTCGTCCGGCGCGATCTCCTTCAGGATGGGGTCGTCCGAACGGCCGTGCGCGAGCATGTCCACGAAGTTCACCACCACCGCCGTGAGCCGGTTCTGGGTGTACGAGGTGATGTTGGAGAGGACCTGCCGGCCGTACTCGGTGTCCAGGATCTTGACGTACTTCGGATCGAACTTCAGCGGCAGCCGTTTACGTTCGAAGAGCCTGACCATCAGCTCCTTCTCGTACTTGTTGTGGCTCGATTCGTCGTCGTCCTCCCCCTGCCACAGGTCGGGGTAGCGCTTTTCGAGCTCCAGCGGGAAGAGGCCGCTGAAGATGGCGTTGCGGGAGTACGGCGTGGCGGTCGGGAGGATGGAGAAGTAGTACTCCTTCTGCATCGTGTAGAGGTCCCGCAGGTACGACTCCATCACCAGCCACTGGTCCATGCGCATGCAGTCCACCACGAAGAGGAAGACCGACCGCTTCTCGTCCAGCCGGGGGATGACGAAGCGCTCCATGATGTCGGTGGAGAGGGCGGGACGGTTGTCCGTCCGTTCGATCCACTGCCGGTAGTTGCGTTCCACGTACTTCGAGAACTCGGCGTTGCACTCCCGCCGCTGGTCCGCCAGCATCCGCTGCAGACCGAGTTCGGGATGACGGTCCAGTTCCATCTCCCACGCGACGAGCTTCAGGTAGAGGTCGATCCACTCCGTGTAGTCGAGCGGGTTGAGGAGCATCCGCGAGATGGCGGAGAACTCGAGCGTGTAGTCGCGCGAGACCTGTTCGCTCTGCAGCTTCTTCCCCTCCAGGAACTTCTTGCACACGAGAAGGATCTGGCTCGGATTCACCGGCTTGGTGAGATAATCGGAGATCTTGCTGCCGATGGCCTCCTCCATCAGCGACTCCGCCTCGTTCTTGGTGATCATCACCACCGGCAGTCCGGGGGCGAGCTCCTTGATGACCGCCAGGGTCTCGAGTCCCCCTTTCCCCGGCATCATCTCGTCGATGAGCACCAGGTCGAAGGTGTTCTCCTTCACCATCTCGATGGCGTCCTCGCCGTTGGTGGCGGTGGAGACGGCGTACCCCTTCTCGCGGAGCAGCACGATGTGCGCCCGGAGCAGGTCGATCTCGTCGTCCACCCAGAGTATGGTCCCTTTCGTCGTCTCCATGGTCATCCCGTCATTGAATGGCGATGTGCACGTCGAGTCCCCCCTCGTTGGTCGTGGAGCCGGGGATGCTCGAGCCCCCTTCGTCCGGGGCGATCTTCGTGTACCGGTAGAAGAGCGAGGCGGTGACGCGGGAACTGAGCACGTAGCGGACGCGCGGTTCCATCTGCGTTCGCGTGGAGCCCTCCCCCGGTGTCCCTTTGTCGTCGAGCGTGTTGTTGATCTTCGTGTCGTACGTCATCCGCGAGTTCTTCGCGAACGAATAGGTGAAACTGATGTCGATGTCGTTCTGCAGCGCGAGTCCGAACAGCGGGATCTCGAACCCGGTCCGGCCGTACGACCCGGTGACGGACATCTCGTTCGACACGGTCTCGACGATGGTCTTCGCCGACGGCGTGAGGTCGTACGAGACGGAGGAGCCGTACCGGGCGTTCGCGCTCATGTTCCCCTTGAGCACCTCTTTGAACGTCACGTTGAGTCCGATCAGCGGCGAGAAGGCGTACGTGATGCGCTGCGATTCGGTCTGCATCGCGGAGCCGGAACTGGACTTGAACGTGGTGCGGTACGACGACGTGTAGCCGTGGTCCAGACTGACGCGCGTCGCGAAGTTCTTCAGCATGCCGAGCTGTTCGAGACCGTCCCAGCGGAAGGAGTAGTTCACCCGCGGGAAGTACGCACCGAACAGCTTCTTCAGCAGCGGGAACGATTCGAACCCCTCTTCGAACGCGCGGGAGAGCTTCTCGTCGTCGGTACCCGGTTCGGCCTTCAGGTCGTCGTACTTCTTCTTCACGTCCGCGATGCCGCTCTTGAACATCGAGAAGATGAACGTGGGCGGAAAGGTGAGGAACGAACGCTCGATGGCGCCGCCGGAGGCGAAGCTGCGCAGCGTCACCCGGCCGAGCGAATCGGCGACGGAGGAACGGGACTGCGAATAGTCCCATCCGAGGTTCCAGTTCAGGTCGATGCGCGCGCCGCTCCACAGGTCGCGGCTCGTGCGCAGGGAGAGCTTGTTGCTCTGCGAGAAGGCGTCCGTGAGCCCCGCTCCGTTCACCCGCGCGCGGACCTGCTCGTTCGCGTTCGTGGAGAAGCCGATGAAGGGGAACGACGATTTGATGAAGACGTCCGTGATCTCCGCCGACGGGATGGACACCAGACCGAGCTGGTAGGCGCGCGACGGACCCCAGCCGAACTTCGCGTCCTGCAGGAAGGGCACGCGGCCGAAGAGATTGGCGAATCCGGGCCGCCCCGGCACGCCGTTGTTCTGCGAGCTGTTCGTCTGCGTGAAACTGATGGTGATCTTGTCATAGTCCAGGAACGGCGTCTTGATGAACGTCCGCGCGATGCCGATGAGCCCTTCGCCCGGCGGCGACGGGATGCTGTCCTTCGGCGCCTCGGTCTCCGGCGCGGTCTGGACCGGCACCGGCAGCGATTCGTCCGGTTCCTCTTCACGCCGTCCCCGCCGTCCGGCCGGCGCCGTCGGAACGGCTGATGCCGCCGCGGACGGGGGCGACGGGAACCACGATTCCACGAAGGACTTCAGACTGAAGTCGGTGCCGAAGGTGATGTTGTTCCCCCATCCCGTCGCGATGCCGAGCTCGCCCTGCTGGAAGCTGTTGGACCACCGGTACGACACGCCGTAGCGGAAATTGAGCGTGACGTACTTGTTCAGGCCGAACCACGAGGGGACGCGGGGCCGGGTGTTGATGTTGAACGACTGATTGTACCCGTTGTCGCGGCCGAAGTTGATGAGCTGGTCCTGCAGCAGCATCTGTTCCAGGATCTGCGAGAACGAACGCTGCCGTCCCTGGGCGTTCACCTCGTGGTGCACGAGCGTGCTGCCGATGTCCACCGCGTAGTCGCCGGAGAGGTTCAGGAATCCCCCCTCGGTCAGCTTCCAGCCGAACTGGAGGCTGCGCGACGCCGAAAGCGACCGGACGGGGTCGCTCTCCCGCTTGAGGAGCCGCAGCCGCTCCTGGCGGCGGGTACGGACCATCGACAGCCCGGTGGAGATGCTGGTGATCGGATTGAAGAAGATCTGCAGCTGCTCCAGGTCATCCGGGAGGAGCGATGCACCGAAGATGTCCGCCGGCTTCAGGTAGTTGTCGGGACTGAAGGTGTACGCGTAGTTGATACGCGCGTTCCACTGCCACGCCGTCTGGTACTGCACCGTGGGGGAGCGCAGCCGGGAGATGGTGTAGCTGAATCCGTATCCGATCCGGTTGAGCACGTCGCGGACGAGCCAGTGGTCGGAGGGGAAATTGAACTTGAACGACGAGAGCGTGTACGTGTCGGAGGTCGTCACGGTCTGCGCCTCCAGCAGGATCCGCTGCTTCTCGCTCTCGGCGGTCGTTTCCGAACCGGTGCGCCGGGCCACGTTCTCCTTCTGCAGGTCCGCCGCCTTCGAGACGAGGACGTCGGAGCCGGGATTGTAGAGCGGCGTGAAGACCTGCTCGCTGTGGGAGTAAGTGAACGGCAGGCTCGTCCCGTTCCAGGATTCGGGGAAGAACTTGTCCACCGCCAGCGCGGCGGAGACGTTCCAGGTCTTCACCGTCTGCCGGCTGCCGGAGCGCGTTTCGAGACTGTGGAAGTACGGGTCCACCTGGCTGAACGTGAACGCGACCGAACCGAGGTCCGCGAACTTCACGCTGGTGCTGACGCTGTACGCCCAGCCGGGCGTATCGTCCACGTCCGCCAGACGCAGCTCGTTGATCCAGATCTGTCCGGAGACGGAGGCGGTGTCCTGCCCGGGGATGACCGGGTTCTCCACGCCGACGGAGATGAACATGATCCGGGTGAGGGTCGGTTCGCCGAGCACGGCGTAGGTGGCCGAATCGGGACCGTTCTTCACGGGGATGACGACGCGCGCGTTGGTGGAGTCGCGCCCCTGCTTGAGCGCGGTGATGTCCTCGAACCGGATGCGGACGCTGTTCCGCGGTTCGTCCCAGCCGGGATAGACCGGGGCCTTGTATTCATAGTAGTTGAGACTGTCCGAACCGAACCGGACGACGATCTTGGCCGTGGCGTTGTCCGCCCGGCCGCTAAAATGAGCGTCGCCGTGCACGAACATCTTCATCTCGCGGTAACTGAAGACGTCCAGCGGACGGTACGAGAAGCGCTTGATGGCGTCGCGGTAGCCGCCGTCCGAGAGGTTGCGGAAGTTCAGCGCCAGCGACTGTTCGTTCCCCAGCACCTCCTCGTCCGGCTTCGTCTTGTCCTGCTCGCGCTTCACCCCTCCGGGGGAGGTGTATCCCTGATTGTAGTTGTCCTCGTAGTTCACGACGGAGATGGTGAAGGAGCTGTCGTTCCGCTTCACCTCCTCCCATTGATTGCCGATCAGGTTGAATTCGGAGAGGCTGATGTCGATCTCCTGGTCGTGCCCGGTGAACCAGAGTCGGACGAACTCGATGAGCGAGAAGTCCGGCGCGCCGACCTTGTTCTTGAACGCGTTCAACGGGATGCGATATTGGTACCACACCGCCGCCCCCACCCGGCGGTATCCTCCACCCACCCGCAACGGGTTCGCGGCGGTGGTGTCCAGATTGAGCTCGTACTCGAAGTAGCTGTTGGTGCGATCTGGCACGTCATTGCGGTTCAGGTCTTCGGTGTCGGGCCGCAATCCCACTTCGCTCGTCTTGTTGTTCTCCGTGCCGTTGATGCGGGTGAAGTCCTGCGCGCCGAAGTTCCAGCTCCAGTTGTCGCCGGAAGGGTCATCGGTCGGGTCCGGAAGGTCCGGTCCCCACGTATTGGAGGCCAGGAAGGAAGCGAACGTGTTCCGTTCCTGTTCGTCCGTCAATCCGTCGAT